>JAEDIW010000010.1 GCA_016296655.1 Treponema sp.
AGCGTAAAAAGTCAATCGATTGTTGAAACAATCTTCTTGACTTTTTATGGGAGCAGGATATGGCTAAAATTTCAAATGAAAGCCGTGAAAATTACGAAAAGAAAATCAAACCTTATCAGGATGAACTGAAAAATTCTCTTGAAAAAGAAAAGAATATTCTTGCCATCATAAAGCGGGATAGTTCTGGCATTGCATATAAAAAAATTCTGCTCTGCGATGAAATGATTTATCAGGCTTCCATTCTGCTGATTATAAATTCATTATCCCAGCATCTGTTGAATGTACGCAATAATGATGTTTTAAATGATGCCAGAAAGGCTCTTTACAAGGCTATAATCTATCTTGAAGAAACTGTAACCAATGCAGTTGATGTTTCTTATCCTGAAATTGAAGAAAAAGTGAATCAGCTTGCCAATATGCCGTTGGAAAGAAGGTATTACCAGATTCGTAAGCTTGGACTTGCAGTTCGTATGCTTATTGATGCTTTTGGAGACAACTCAAAATGGAAATGGTCGTTTGTTGAGCTTGAAGGGCGTTTTGCAGTTGTTTCAAAAAATCTCATAGACATGAAAAAAGCTGCAAAGGATTATTTTGACCCTCGCTCGCCTGATTATGATAATACGGTTTACACTATGAGGCTTTTGAAGAACCTTCTTACAAAGTCTGCTGCAGCCTATCGTGACCGCTATGAACTTTCGACGCGCCGTATTGATGATATGCGCATGGGAATCCGCTTTAACATGGCATTGCGCAGGCTTTGTCTTGTTATGGGGATGCGTGAAGAAGCTGAAGAAGCAAAGAAAAAGGCGATTGTCTGGAATGAAAAAATGGAAGCCGATCGTAAAGCTGGCCTGAGCAATTAGCAGAAAAACTGATTGTTAAGAAAAGCCTCCTACGCCAGATTGGAACACCACGAAGTGCCGGCCGCGTCGAGTGCTTTTTGTGCATGAAAAGTAGAAAAAAATAGATGTCCTGAATGTTTTTTTTCTGCAAATTGAAATATTTTAAACAGCGGGCGGTGAGCGGATAGCGAAGTGTGGAAAGCTGGTTTTGCAGCGACGTGCCGTCCATAAGAAAAATAAAAAAAGTCAATAGTTTTTTTTTGAATGTATTTTTCTTGCAAAATAATAAAAAATGACATTTATGTATTCTTTTTTGTTTCCATTTATTAAAAAATAGGGTATCATATTGTGAACATTTTAAATCTTGTTCATTTTTTTTGGAGGATATTGTGAAAAAAGTTGCTTTACTTTTAGCAGTTGTTTTGGGTGCTTCTTGTGTTTTCGCTGGTGGAAGCAAAGAAGCAAAAGCTACTGATGGACGTCCTGTAATTCGTTTGATTACAGACGCAACAGGTATTGATGACAAGTCGTTCAATGCAGCAGCATGGAGAGGTATTCTTTCTTATTATGGCGACACATGGGAAAATCAGAAAGGTCGTGGTGACAAGTATGAAGTTGTAACATGTCAGACTCAGGATATGTATGTTCCTGTTTTGAAACAGGTTTCTGATGAATCTCCTGATTTGATTGTTGTAACAGGTTTTACTTTTGCAGATGCTCTTGCTGAAGTTTCTGACCAGTATCCTGATCAGAAATATATGATTGTAGATGTTGACTGGGTTTCTAAACCAAACGTAATGCAGTTCATCTTTACTGAAGAACAGGGTTCTTTCCTTGTTGGTGCCGTTGCAGCCCTTCAGGCAAAAGAAGATAAAATCGCAAATCCAAAATTCGGTTTTATCGGTGGTATTCCTGGCGTAACAATCACAAAGTTTGAAGTTGGTTATATTCAGGGACTTAAATCGATTATTCCTGATGCAGAAGTTGTAGATTACTATGCTAACGACTGGGGTAAACCTGAACTTGCAAAAACTCAGGCAAAGACATGGTTTGATAACGGTGTATATGCAATTTATTCAGCTGCCGGCGGTACTGGCAACGGTACAATTGCACAGGCTAAGGAATACCGCATGGGTGGTAAAAACGTATGGGCAATTGGTGTTGATTCTGACCAGTATGCTGACGGTATTTACGAAGGTAAAAAATCTGCTGTACTTACATCTATGATTAAACGCGTAGAGTCGGCTTCTGTTTATGCTCTTAAAGCTGTTGAAGCAGGAACCTTTAAAGCTGGTGTTGTAAGTCTGGCTCTCAAAGATGATGGTGTTGGAATTTCAACAGCTAACCCAGATCTCAGCCCTGCAGTTGTAAAGAAAGTTGAAGAACTCAAAGCTGACATCATTAGCGGAAAAATTAAAGTAATTGGTACATATAAAGATGCTTTGGCTGCAGGAAAAGTTCCTGCTGGTCTTGGTGCAAAAGATAACTAATCTGTTTTAGTGAAAAGTACGGGTAACTGTCTGTCAGTGCCCGTATTTTTTTTGTTGAGGTGCTTATGGATTCTACTGATTCTCGGAAAAACATCATTGAAATGGTTGGAATTACCAAGGCTTTCCCTGGCGTCGTTGCAAATGATAACGTTACTCTTAATGTAAAAGAGAATGAAGTTCTTGCGCTGCTTGGCGAAAATGGAGCCGGTAAATCAACTCTTATGTCAATTTTATTTGGTTCTTATGCTCCTGATAAAGGAACTATAAAAATCAGGGGGAAGATTGCAAAAATTGACGATCCTAATGCTGCAACTGCACTTGGAATTGGTATGGTTCATCAGCATTTTAAGCTTGTTCATAATTATACGGTTGCAGAAAATATCGTACTTGGATATGAGCCAAAGACAAAGTTTGGTCTGCTTGATCTTGAAAAGGCCGAAAGACAGGTTGAAGCTCTTTCCAAAACATACGGATTGCAGGTAAATCCAAAAAGTAAAATAGAAGATATTACTGTAGGAATGCAGCAGCGTGTTGAAATCCTTAAGGTTCTTTACCGCAAGGCTGACATTATTATTTTTGACGAACCTACAGCAGTTCTTACACCTCAGGAAATTGATGAATTAATGCAGATTATTCTTCTGTTAAAAGAGCAGGGGAAGACTATTATTATCATCACTCATAAACTTAAGGAAATTAAAGCGGTTGGGGAGCGTTGTACAGTTCTTCGCCGTGGCAAGGTCATTGGTACTGTAAATGTTGCTGACGTTTCTGAACAGGATTTGGCAGAAATGATGGTTGGCCGTGCCGTAAAATTTGAAATTGAGAAAAAACCACCGAAATTCGGTGATGTGAAACTTCGCATTGAAAATATAAATATAAAGAATTCCCGTGGACAGCTTGTTGTCAGAAATTTATCGCTTGAAGTCCGTTCTGGTGAAATCCTTGGCATTGCAGGTGTTGATGGAAACGGTCAGACTGAGCTGCTGTATGGAATAACAGGTTTGCTTCCTCTTGAATCTGGAAGAATATTCCTTAATGGTAAGGATATTTCAAAAATGTCTATAAGAGACCGTATTGAGGCAGGTTTGGGACACATTCCTGAAGACCGCCATAAGCATGGTCTGGTTGCTGATTTTACAGTTGCAGAAAATGTAGCCTTGAAAAACTATTATCTGGCTCCATATACAAAAAACGGTTGTGTCCTTGTTGAAGAGGAAATGAAGAAAAAGGCAGACAATTTGATTGACGCATTTGACATCCGCGCAGGACAGGGAGCTGAAACGTTTGCCGGCAGCATGTCTGGAGGCAATCAGCAGAAAGTTATTGTTGCCAGGGAAGTTGACATGGGAGGAGATGTTCTTTTGATAGCTCAGCCTACCCGTGGTCTGGATGTCGGTGCCATTGAATATATTCGCCAGCGTATTCTTGAAGAAAGAGACAAGGGACGTGCTATTCTTCTTGTTTCATTTGAACTTGATGAAATTATGAACCTGTGTGACAGAATTGCTACAATTTCAAAAGGAACTATTGTCGGAACCTTTAACGAGGGCGAAGTTACTGAAAGGGAAATCGGTGTAATGATGGCTGGTTCAAAAGATAAAGTTTCGGAGGAAATGGCATGAGCAGCGAAAAGGGCAGAAAAATAAGTTTCTCTGACTTCCTGATGAAATCAGATGGTGCAGTTTCTTCACTGGTAGTATTGCTTGGTTTTTTGTGTGCAACACTTCTGGTGATTGTTGTAGGCCGCAATCCTGCAGGCATTTATAAATCAATTCTGCAGGTTGTAACAGGTTTCAACCTTAACAATGGAAAATGGAATATTCGCTATGTTGGTGAATGGCTGAATTATTCTGTTCCATTTGTTCTCTGCGGATTTTCCATGGCTTTTGCAGCTAGAGCAGGTCTGTTCAATATTGGTGGAGAAGGTCAGTACATAGTTGGTTTGACTGTAGCTCAGCTTTTAGCTTTGAACTTTCCGCCGATTCCTGTGCTTCATGTTCTTGTTGCCGTTGTCGGTGGTACAATGGCAGGTGTTATTTGGGGAGGCATTGTAGGTTACTTAAAAGCCAGATTTGAAGTTTCCGAAGTTGTTGCGACAATCATGCTGAATTATACAGCTTTATATCTTTCGCGCATTATTACGCTTGCAATTCCAGGTACAAATACTTACAAAACCATAAATTTTGCTGAAACTGCAAGTTTAAGAATAGGCTTTCTTTCAAAGCTGACAAATAATTCTTCAATGAATGCTGGCTTTTTTATCATGCTTGTGTGCGTCTTTATTTACTGGTTTGTAATGGAAAAAACAAATATTGGTTTTGGCTTGCGTGCAACCGGCTACAATAAAGATGCCGCACGTGCTTCCGGCATTCCTGTTATTTCAAGCATTGTAATAGCAATGGCTGTTTCTGGTGCGTTTGCGGGTCTTGCAGGAAGTATTGTGGCTCTTGGATCTTTCAAATATGGTCGTGTAATTGCAGGTATGGATAACTACGGTTTTACAGGTATTGCAGTTGCCCTTGTTGGAAATAACAAGGCTTTGGGAACTTTGTTTGCAGGTCTTTTGTTTGGTATGCTGCAGGCTGCCCAGCCAATCATGCAGGGAAATAAAATACCGAAAGAAATCACCTTCATCATTCAGGGACTTGTTGTTGTTTTCATTTCTCTGAAAGCAGGCATTACAATTTTCCTTGCATGGAAAGAACGACGTAAAGTTGAAAAAGCTGAAAAACTTGAAAAAGCTGCATTGGCTGGAGGTGCAAAATGAATGTTATTTTAGGAATGATACCTTCTGTTTTAATGATTACATCTCCTATTCTGATTACAGCTGCTGGAGGCATGATTTGTGAACGCAGTGGTGTTACAAACATTGCACTTGAAGGTTTGCTTGGAATTGGTGCATTTGCAGCAGCTTCTACCCATGTGATTATGGAAAGTTTCTGTCCTGGTTCTATTTGGATTGCACTTGCTGTTGGAGCAGTTTTTGGAATGTTGTTTTCGTTGATTCATGCTTATGCTTCAATTTCCCTGAATGCAGACCAGACTATTTCAGGAACCGGCATTAACCTCCTTTCAACAGGTGTGACAATATTTTTCTCTCAAGTTCTTTTTTCAGCAGATCGTACAACTCCATTTAAAATCGGCATGCTTCCAGGACCTGGAGGAATTTATCCTACAGCTTACATTGCTTTTGTGATCATTGTTTTAAGCTGGTTTGTAATGTATAAACTGCCGTTTGGACTTCGTTTAAGGGCTTGTGGTGAACATCCTGATGCCGCAGCATCTGTGGGAATAAATGTCCGTGCAATGAGGTATTTTGCAGTTCTGCTTTCAGGCTTGCTGGCAGGTCTTGCAGGCGGCTGTCTGGTTCTTACAGAAACAATTCAGTATACTTCCAATACAATTAATGGTACGGGATTTATTGCGCTTGCAGCTGTTTCCTTTGGACGCTGGACTCCTGCTGGAATTACGGGGTCATCTTTGCTTTTTGGAACTGCAGTAGCTTTTGCAATATACGTTGTAAACATTCCTGCATTAAGTTCTGTTCTTCCTGCTGAATTCTTTAATCTTCTGCCTTATGTAATTACACTTCTAGCACTGGTTGTCTTTAGCGGAAAGAATCATGCTCCGGCTTCTGTCGGAAAACCTTACGAAAATGGAGCCTCCTGATTTTTTTTTCAGGAAAAAATGATGCTGGACAAAAGACTGATTCTTAAAATATTTGAAGCATTTTCTATTGAACGGTGGAATGATTTGGTTCGTCCTTTTCAACTGATAGAAATGGACAAAGCCGCAGAAAAAATGGTTCTGGCTTATATTTTTGGCAAATATGAGGAAAACCGTGGGGCAAAATTGGATTGGGAATGGATGATTTACGCTTCCATTTTTGATTTGCTCAAAAAGATTGCTCTCTGCGACATAAAATCTCCTGTTCAGCATCTTATAAAAACAGAATATCCTGCAGAGTATATGCGCCTGAATGAGTGGGTGCTTGCACAATATCGGCCACTCATTCATGACGATGACCTGTTTTCTCGTTTTACGATGTATATCGGTCAGTCTGCAGGTTCTATACCTTTGGAAAAAACACAGAAAACTACTTACAGAATTTTCAGGGCTGCCCATAAGTATTCTACTTTGCGCGAACTTGATATGGTTTCTATGGTAAATGAACCATGCAGGGTTGAAAAAACAAAACAGGAACTTGATTCTGTAATTCAGCATTTTCTTGATTTACGGGGCATGCAGCTTATCATAACCAGGCAAAAGCCTTTTGATTTTTTAATGAAAATTGAGCAGCTTCGTTTTCAGCGCAGATGGAATCAGACTCCCCGTGTTCCTGCTACAAGTGTACTTGGCCATTGTTTCTTTGTTGCCATGCTTACTGTTTTGCTTGGCAGGGAATCTGGACTTAAAATTTCTGCTGCAAGGCTTTACAACAATTTTTTCAGCGCACTTTTTCATGATTTGCCGGAAGCTGTGACTAGGGATATAATTTCGCCTGTAAAGCAGGCTACAAATGAACTGCCTCAAATTGTAAAAAAAATTGAGGATCAGATTGTTCAGAAAGAACTTGTTCCTCTTATGGAAGATTTTTACCGAGATGAGCTGCTTTATTTTACCAGTAATGAGTTTGCCAACAGGGTTTTGGTAAATGGAAAAACAAGGGAAGTTTCCTGGGAAGAGTTGAATCACCGTTATTCTGATAAAAATAAGCCTGTTGAAGGAAAGCTTGTCCGCCTGGCAGATCATTTGTCTGCATTACTTGAAGCCGACAGTTCCATAAAGCATGGAATTACATCTTCTCATCTGGAAAGCGGACGAGATAACATGATGAAAATCTATTCAAAAAATAAAATTATAAATGGAATTGATGCTGATTCTCTGTTTAAAATGATTGTAAGCTGAATTTTACACCCATACCTTTACCCTTATTTTAGTAAGGCTATGTCCGTAAAAAGTGTTGCTTTTAGCTGACGTTTTGAAAATTCGCACTACATTATTTAATGTATGACATTAAGCGAACTTTTTCAGACATTAAAGACACTTTCAAAAGCAGATTTGAATTCTGTAAAACAATTCCTTGAATCCCTTGATTTAAATTACAACGGATTCGAGGATTTTCTTTTGTCCAAAAAGTCTGAAAACGGAATTTCTTGTCCACATTGCAATTCTTTCAACATTAAGAAAAACGGTCATAAAGGCTTAATACAGCGTTTCGTGTGCAAGGACTGCAACAAAACTTTTACTTCCAGAAACAATACTATCACATTTTCTTCTAAAAAGTCATTCGCTACTTGGAAAAAATACATTGAATGTATGATGTTAGGATTATCCGTTCGCAAGTCTGCAGAAATCTGTGGTATCAACAAAGACACTGCTTTTATCTGGCGACATAAAATCTTGGACGCTTTGCAGAACATGGCTTCTGACGTAAAGTTGGACGGAATCGTAGAAGCAGACGAAACTTTCTTTGCCATTTCTTTTAAAGGAAATCACAAGAAATCTACAAATTTTGTTATGCCACGCAAAGCACACAAACGTGGAAAGCAGACACATCTTCGAGGTCTTTCACACGAAAAAGTATGTGTTCCTTGTGCCGTAAATTGTAACGGACTTTCTATCGCAAAAATCACAAACTTGGGACGTGTCGGTGCAAAAGACATTCATCACGCATTCGATAATCGTATTGTTTCTAATTCAATTTTGTGTACAGACGCAATTGCGTGTTATAATGACTTTGCAAAAACAAATAAACTAGAATTGATTCAATTGAAAACTGGAAAATCAAAATTGGGAATTTATCACATACAACACATTAACAGTTATCACAGTATGCTTAAAAAATGGATAAAAAGATTTAATGGCGTTTCTACGAAATACTTGAATAACTATTTGATTTGGCATAATTTCGTAAACTACGCAAAAGAAAACTATGCAGAAAAAACTAAAATTTTCACCGATTTTGTATTCACTACAAATAAAAAAAGTCTAAGTAAGAATATCCCACTTAGACCTGTTATTCCGTTGGTGGCTTAATTACAATGATTTACTAAGTCTTAATGTTCATTGGACACCTAAGCTATTTTCTCAAATACCTCTGGCGAGTACTGATACTCTTCATTTGTATCATCAATTACACCAAGACTTAATAATTTGTCATTATAGTAAGATTCTGAAACGCACTCGTATGTTTCACCATTTGTGATAGTTGAGTCTGTTTGTCCATTGTACTTTACAAAATAATTTACATTCTTTATAACCATTTGCTTACCTTAAACTCCACTTTTCCAATGTTTGCACATTGATACCAATGTATGTGTGCAGGAAGTTCAGTTCCATCCTGTAAAACTACTTTACTATTTCCTACAACTTTTTGCCAGTCCTTTTTATTCGTTGTAGAACCATTTTGAAGTTTATGATTGTTTCGTAGTCGTTCTACAACATCAATGTCTGTACCTTCGGCTATAACATTTACACATTTTACTACTGACCCTGCTTTTAGTGTCGCATAATTTTCTTTATTACCGAATTTTACAGCAATGTCATTCTTAACTGTAAAATTATGAAGATGTTTTTTGCTTTCACACAGGTTGGCTTCCCAAAAAACTTCTTCAAAAAATTTTGAAATCATACATTTGTTTTCCTTTAAATATTAACACATAATTAGTTAAAAACCAAATTTTTCAGACAGTCTAGGAATAAAAATGTGTCTATCTAATTAGAATCATTTGCAACACTTTTTACGAACCTAGCCAACATGTAATAGTTTTTCTAAAAGAATTTTTTCAATGTTATTTTGTTCCCAAAATGGGATTACAAGTAATTCATATCCTTCTTTTTCTGCATAATCCTTTTTTATGGAGTCTCTCATAAGTTGATTTTCAAAAGAACCCTGTTTTCTATGGAAGAAAGGAAGTTCTTTATAATGTTGTTCACCATTGTATTCTATAAGAAGATTAAACTTAGGTAAATAAAAATCATAGGGATAGTGTTTTAGTCCTGGAAGCCTACATTGACGTTCATAATAAAATTTATGTTTCTCTAGCCAATTTCTAATTATCCTTTCACCCTTAGATTCCGAACATTTTGGGCATCCACTACCACTTAAAAAATCTCTAGGACTCATTAAAAACTCACCATGTTTTGGACAGCTAATAATAACTTTACTAGCAGTATTTACATAATTTACTTTTGAATAATCATACTCTGGATGAAGCTGTCTAGCTCGTTCAATAAACTCATCAGTAGTTAGTTTACAAGTACCTCCACATTTAGGACATCCCCTACCACTTAAAAAATCTCTAGGACTCATTAAAAACTCACCATGTTTTGGACAGCTAATAATAACTTTACTAGCAGTATTTACATAATTTACTTTTGAATAATCATACTCTGGATGAAGTTGTCTAGCTTTTTCAATAAACTCATCAGTAGTTGGTCTATACCTACTTCTACATTTTGGGCATCCAAATCCCCTTAAAAAAATGCTAGGACTCATTAAAAACTCACCGTGTTTTGGACAGCTAATAATAACTTTACTGGCATTATTTACATAATTTACTTTTGAATAATCATACTCTGGATGAAGTTGTCTAGCTCGTTCAATAAACTCATCAGTAGTTGGTCTATAATTACCCCCACATTTAGGACATCCCCTACCACTTAAAAAACTGCTAGGACTCATTAAAAACTCACCATGTTTTGGACAGCTAATAATAACTTTACTAGCAGTATTTACATAATTTACTTTTGAATAATCATACTCTGGATGAAGTTGTCTAGCTTTTTCAATAAACTCATCAGTATTGCTTGAACATTTCTTTGATGCTGATTCTCTTCCACATTTTGGGCAGCCTTGACCACTTAAAAATTTGTTAGGAGTCATTAAAAATTCACCGTGTTTTGGACAGCTAATAATAACTTTTTCTGCACTCTTTACATAATTTACTTTTGAATAATCATACTCTGGATGAAGTTGTCTAGCTTTTTCAATAAAATCTTCTTGTGTTTTTCTTTCACTAAAACGAGCTTCATTAAATACTTCTTCAAAAAACTTTTCTAAACTATTCATACATAATTAGTTAATTTTTAAGCATAACCACTTTATTTCAGGGTATAGCCATTATTTTTTGCTATTTTATAAATTGTGTTATAGCAACACTATTTACGGACATAGCCTTTAGTAATTAGCTAGAATTTCGAGTTTAAAAATTTTGTCAAGTTATGCAGCAAATCTGCCGATGTTAAATGAGTATGACTTTTTTTGTAAAAAAAATTGATAAAAAAATATGTCTTTTTACTTGTATTTCAATGCTTTTTGTTTCTTCAGCATTTATTTTTGCGGATACTGTTCATACAGTTGCTGCCGGTGAAACTTTGTACGCAATAAGCAGAAAATACCAGATTACTGTTGCAGAGCTGCGCATTGCAAATAATATGTCAGAAAATGATGTTTTAAAAGCCGGGCAAAAACTGACAATTCCTACTGCGGATATTTCTTCGGCGGCAGCTTTGAGTGCATCTCCAGCTCCTGTAGATTCAAATGTCCGGCAGCGTGCAACGCAGACTTACACGGTAAAAAAAGGTGACACTTTTTATGGCATTGCAAAAAATCATGATATTTCCCTTTCTGAACTTTTTTCGCTGAATAATATTGGCAGTGATGCAGTTTTAAAAGCCGGACAAAAAATAAAAGTTCCTGCAGTTGCATCCAAGTCTTCTTCTATTGCAAAAAGCGAAGAGCCTCTCAAAAATAAGGCTGATCCCAAAAAGTCGTCAGCTTCTACAGCCAGTAAAGAAGAATCAAATCTTCCAGACCTGAAGGCAGCAGACCCAAGAACATACAGACAAGGTAATTTAACAGACTCTCAGCTTGTCTGGCCTGTAAAAAATCCGAAAGTTACCTATGTAAAGGGCAAAGTCGGCGGGGTTCAGCTTTCCTGCCAGAAAGATGAAACAGTTTCTGCAATTATGGCTGGAACAATAATGTATTGCGGAATCTACCGCGGTTTTGGTCAGGTGATATTTGTTCAGTCAAAGACAGGCTTGATTTATGCATACACAGGCCTTTCTTCCGTAGAAATTCAAAAAGGGGACTATGTTGTCTCTGGAACTGCGCTTGGAAAAGCAGGAATTGATACAATAACCTATCAGCCTCAGATAACTTTGATGGTATTTCAGAACGGCATGCCGATTGATCCTGCAAAAGCTCCAAGAGGCTAGAGCATCTGTCATTTTAAGGGAATATAATGGCACCGTCTGCCAGATATTTTTAATTCAGGATATTTTATGGAAAAAACATTTTTATTTTTTGATATTGAATGTGCAAATATGTTTGACGGCGTGGGCAAAATATGCTCCTTTGGCTATGTTCTGACTGATGAAGATTTTAATATTATGGACAGCGATGACGTTGTTATGAATCCTGAAACAGAATTTGACTGGTATCTTTTTTCGCCTAAAAATAAATGCCCTCTTGCATATTCAAAGGATTATTTTCGTTCAAAACCAAATTTCGAGGCTTATTACAAACCCATAAAAAATCTGCTTGAATTTCCAGGCAGAAAAGTTATTGGTTTTGGTTCAAAAGATGATGTCGGATTTATTGTAAGTGCATGCGAACGTTATGGACTTGCCGGTATTAATTTTTCTTCATGGGATATAAGCACGATAATTTCACAGAAAAAACAGATGCATAAATCTCTTGTGAACTGGTGTGAAGAGTATAAAATAGATGTTTCAGGTTTGACAGCACATAAAAGTTGTGATGATGCCATGATGACTATGCTTGTTGCAAAAGCCTTTTGTCAGGAACAAGGCATTTCTTTGGAGCAGTTGCTTGATGCAAACAAAGACATAAAGCTTTCTGTTGAAAAATATCTGGAATTACGGGAAAATAGGTTTCATATTGAAGAACTTTCAAAAAAAATCGCTGAACTGTTTGGCAAAAAGAGCCGTGCACCGCTTACTAAACGCCTGCAGGGAGAATATTCGTTTGGTTTTAAAATAAAAACCGATATTGACCTTGCCTTTAAACTTGCAAATCTTGTTTACAGGCATGGCGGTATGCTTATGAAAAATTTAAAAAAATCAGGTACTGTAATAATGCTTGATGACTGCGGTTCAGAAATTGTTGAAAATATGAAAAAGCGCGGACTGTCAGTGCTTACTGTTCAGCAGTTTGAAGAGCTTGTCCGCATGGAATAGAAATCCTGCATTTTCATTCATTTTTTTTTACATTTCTCTGTCATCAAGGCATGGAAAGGTTTAAAATCTGATTCTTGTACCTTATAAGAAAAATATGCCTGGATTATTTAGTCGAGGTTTCTGATTTTGATTTTTATGGGAGATTTTTATGAACAGACGTAGAGTTGTTATTACAGGAATGGGAGTTGTTTCTCCTGTCGGCAATAACGTAGAAACTGCATGGAACAATGTAAAAAACGGTGTAAGCGGATTAGGAAATATTTCTTTATTCGATTCTTCAAGACTGAAAGTTCATGTTGATGCAGAAGTTAAAAATTTTAACATTGAAGACTATGGAATTTCAAGCCGGGCAACCAGAAAAATGGCTAGGTTCAGTAAATTTTGTCTTGCTGCAAGTGCGCAGGCCATTGAAGATGCCGGCTATACAAAAGAAACTTTGCAGGCAGAAAAAACAGGTGTGCTTTTAGGCTGCTGTATAGGTGGAATGGACGCAACTTCAGATGCATTCAAAAAATTATTTGATTCTGAAGGTGGTCCTGACCGTATGCCGCCTCTTACAACCCCTCTGATGATTTCCAATGAAGGTGCTGCAAATGTAAGCATTTATTACGGATTAAAAGGATTTAGCTGGACTTTGGGAACAGCCTGCGCTTCTGGAACTGATGCACTGGGGCTTGCCGTTGACCTGGTTCGCTCCGGACGTGTGGATCTCTGCCTTTCAGGCGGAACTGAAGCTGCTATAACAGAATTTGCAGTTGCAAGTTTTCAAGTATTGCAGGCATTGAGTACTCATTTTAATGATGAACCACAGAAAGCAAGCCGTCCGTTTGACAAAGAGCGTGACGGATTTGTTTTGGGTGAAGGCAGTGCAGTATTTATGCTCGAAGAGCTTGAACATGCAAAAGCCCGCGGTGCAAAAATCTATGCAGAAGTTGCAGGTTTTGGCTCAAGCTGTGATGCTTACCATATAACAGCCCCTTTGCCAGACGGAAGCGGTGCTGCATTGGCTGTAAAAGAAGCACTTGAAGATGCAGGAATGAAACCTGAAGAAATTCAGTATTATAATGCACATGGAACTTCAACTCGGGCAAATGATAAAGGCGAAACAGCAATGCTCAAAGCTGCGTTCGGTGACCATGCTTATAAACTTCATGTGTCCTCAACAAAAAGCATGACAGGTCATCTTGTTGGTGCTGCAGGTGCCATTGAAGCGCTTTTCTGCGTAAAGGCCATAAACGAAGGCTTTGTTCCTCCTACAATTAACCTTGACAATCAGGATGTAGAAGGTGGCTGTGATCTTGACTACACTCCAAACAAAGGGGTAAAAGCTGAAATTACGGCGGCTGCCAGTGCTTCTCTTGGTTTTGGCGGACACAATGGCTGTATAATAATCAAAAAATATATAGAATAGTTTTAATTTTTATACGAGATTGACTGAATTTCTGGTTTGAGAGCCTGCTGAACCAGGCAAAACCAGGGCTGTCTAAATAGATGACATGCAGAAATAAATTATGAATAACACTGTGAACTTTACTTTTGGACAGCCCCACAATGAGTTTGTCTGCTTGCAGACAAACTCGCAGGGACAGGCCGACTGTCAGGTTACTGGAAGTTTTGTGAAATGTTGTTCAGGCATTTTATAAAAAATTCCATGCAGACACGGGCATCATCGTCTGCTCTGTGGGCATTTTCAACATTTATTGCAAATTTTTGAGCCAGAAACTGCAGGTTGTATTTTCCAAGTTGCGGGTAGGCCCATCTTGCCAAATCCAAGGTATCAATTGTTTTATTAGCCATTGGTTTCATGCTATTCCTGATTAATTCTGCATTTACAAAATTCAAGTCAAAATTTGCATTATGTGCAATCAGATAAGAATTTCCGATAAATTTTAGAAAATCAGGTAATACATCTGCAATTACAGGACAGGAAGATACCATTTCATCTGTAATGTGATTTACTTTGGTAACTTCCTCAGGAATTGAATAGCCTGGATTTATAAGGACTTCAAACCTGTCAAGAACCCCGTCAATGTCAAATTTTACAGCTCCAATTTCAATGACATTGTTCTCTTCTGGATGAAGCCCTGTTGTCTCTGTATCAAAACAGGTAAAAACTCCTCCATCTTTCAGTAAAGTCTGAAGGAGCCTGTAATTCCTGAATATGTTATTTTGAGGCAGCATCTAGAATTTTCGTAATATCAGCTGTAATTGCATCGCAGTTTGCTGCGGATATTTCCTTTGCTTTTGCAAGTCCCTGTTTTGAATCAGTTGCAGCATTAATGTAGAACTTAATCTTTGGTTCAGTTCCTGACGGACGTGCACTTACAGTTGTTCCAGAATCAAGGAAGAACTGAAGTACATTGCTCTTTGGAAGGTCAACATTTTCGGTCACTGCAGGATTTTCTGGATCAAAAGACTTGCTTTCCTGAATATCACGGATTTTCAGAACTTTCTGACCGCCTAAAGTTTTCAGACCTTCTGTACGAAGTTTTGTCATAATTCCTTTCATTACTGTTACACCAGAACTTCCAGGGAAATATTTTGAAATTGACCTGTCTTCAAAGAATCCGTATTCTTCGTACATTTCATCAAGGCGTTCCAAAATGCTCTTTCCTTTCGAGCGCCAGTAGAGAGTCATTTCTGAACACATTGCTGCAGCAGAAACTCCGTCCTTGTCAAATACGTCTTTTTCAATTTTATAGCCGTAGCTTTCTTCAAATCCAAATACATAAGAATTTGAACCTGTTTTTTCCATTTCTGCTTCAACAGCTGCAATCCACTTAAAGCCTGTAAGACATTCAATCATTTTTACGCCGAATTTTTTACAGATTGCGTCACAGAATGGTGATGTTACAATTGTTCGTACACATGCTGGATTTGCCGGCATTTTGCCAAGTTCTTTGCGGCTGGTAAGTATATAGTCAAAAAGCAAGGCTCCCATCTGGTTTCCTGTTACAAGCTGGAAAGAACCGTCCTTTTTAGGGAATGCAGAACCAAAGCGGTCTGAATCCGGATCGGTTGCCATGATACAGTCAGCTTTTTCTTTTTCGCCAAGTTCAATTGCAAGTTTAAGTGCAGGAGCTTCTTCTGGATTTGGTTTTTCAACTGTAGGAAAGTTACCGTCTGGTTCACGCTGTTCAGGAACAGTAATTACTTTAAGTCCCAGATCTCCGAGAACTTTTTCTACATGCATTGCTCCTGTTCCGTGAAGTGGTGTGTAAACTATTTTTACATCGCCGGCTTTTTCCTTAATGAGTTCTGGGCGGAAAAGCTGAGCCTTGCACATTTCCCAGAATTTTTCATCAATTTCGCTATCAATAAGCTTAATCATCCCTGATTTTACAGCTTCATCTTTTGAAATTGTTTTTACTGTTGTTACAGCATTTACTTCCTTAATGATACCTGTATCATGAGGAGCAATTACCTGTGCACCATCGTTCCAGTAAGCTTTGTAACCGTTGTACATTCTTGGGTTATGAGAAGCTGTAACTACAACTCCTGTGTCAGCTTTCAGGTAACGGATTGCAAACGAAAGTTCAGGGGTTGGGCGAAGACCTGTGAAAAGGTATGCCTTGATTCCGTTTGCTGCAAAAATGCATGCTGTTGCTTCTGCAAAAACATCTGAATTCAGGCGGCTGTCATAGGCAATGACTGCACTCAAAGTTCCAGCCTTTGCTTTTTCAGGGCAGGCTTTTATCAGATAATTTGCAAGCCCCTGTGTTGCAAGGTTGATTTCCAAAGTGTTCATGCGGTTTGTTCCGCCACCCATAATACCACGCAGACCACCTGTTCCAAATTCCAGAGACTGGTAAAAACGATCTTCCAGTTCTTTCATATCTTTTTTTGCAACCAGTTCTTCTACTTCTTTGCGGAAACGCTCATCTTTTTCTTCAGCAATATATTTTTCCGCTCTTTTTAGAATTTCATTTGAATCCATTCTCTTCTCCTGTAGGCATTTGCCGTTTATTTGATTCCTGAAAATCAGGAAATTGTACCTGTAAGTGACTGATAAAAATCTATCAATCTGTCTTAAATCTTGTTTAAGACTGCTTTAATGCACCCTTGTGAATTAAAACAGTTCGATTCTATACTGTTTGTATGCAGTATTCAAAGCTCTTTGTGCAGAATCAGAATCAACATTTAACTGTTTGTGCTGCACTGGAAATAATTCAGCTTTGTGCCTGATCTGCAGCTTCTATAAGTTCCCGTTCCCATTGCAAAAGCCTGTATTCAGTATCAGGATTTGCTCCTTTTACGTCACACAGAACCCTGAAAACTGGCTCTGTTCCAGAACCTCTCATCCATATAAATGCAGCTGGATTCTTTTTTTCTTCATCAGAGAAGAAAATGATTTTCAGACCGCCTTTGCCGCTTACAGAAAAATCTGTAATACCTTTGGTTTCTTTTGTTCCGTTTGTTGCTACTGCCTGATAAGAGACAATTCCGTATTTCTTTTTCAGCATTTCTGCCTTTACATTCCAATCTGATTCAAATTCTTTTTGAAAGCGTTTTTTCAGCAGGCTGTGGTCTGTAGTTTTTATATGCATTATTGCCCTTTCTTCCAGAGTGCCTGTTGTTGAATATTTTGGAATTGTTGCAAGAATTTCAGAAATTGAAACGCTTTCAGGAATGCGGGTATTGACAATTCCTTTTGCCTTACACCAGATTTTAAACAGGTTTGGATATTTTTCGTCATCGGAACTCATTATAAGAAGCCTTAGTATTGCAAAAATCGTATTAAGAGGATCCCTTACGGATTCTGGATATGTGATGTTTCCACCGTTTGAGCCTTCTCCAAGGATTCTTACTGTATATCCAGCTTCTCTTTTTTCGCGTGCAAGATTTACGACATTAGCTTCACCGACTTCAGCCCTAAAAACTTCAGCACCGAAAGCTGCTGCAATTTCTTCAATCCTCATGGATGTAGGTCCGTTTACTACAACTGCAGGTTTGTAAGACGGGTTGCCTGCATTCCACCATGAACCGTAGGCAAGTTCGGAAAGAACTGAAAGTGCAAAAACTTCCTGCGCCTGAAGAACTTTTGCCTTTTTCGCTTTTTTATCCCAGTAGACAATGTTTCCTCTGTCACCGTCACAGTCAGGCATATAGCCTAAAACTGCATTTTTACAGCCGGAAGCCTGAAGCCGTTCAAGTTCGCAGGCACAGAAGTCAAGGTTTCTGCCTTCTGGAATGATGCCGTGTACAATCTGTCCCGGTGTGTCATTTATAGTATGCAGCGTAATTCCGCATTCTTTGAAGAAAGCAGAATCTATTGACATTGTTCTTGCAGAACCGTTCATGTCACAGACAATGTCAATTTTACGGCTTACGGCCTTTGCACGCATCATTGCAAAAACTCCCTGCTGAGTGGCAGGATTGTCAGAAGCAGAAATTACCTGCATCATAAAGTTATGGTAATAGGCCGCTGATTCTTTTTTTGCAGAAACAGCATTCATGTAGGTCCAGTCGAGCTCTGCCGGAATGCATTTTTTTACAAGTTCTGAAAGCCTTTCTGCAGTGCCGGGCTCTTCCCATTTTTTCAGAAAAATGTCCGCAAGTTTTGAATTTTCAGAACCTTCAAGGACTCCGCCATTGTTGAGTCCGAATTTTATGCCGTTATGTCCTATAGGATTGTGACTTGCTGAAATGTATAAAAATCCGTCGTAGTGGATGCTGCATGCCATGATTTCAGGGGCAGGAGCAATGCCAAGGTAGCGTGGAACTATGCCTTTTGCATGAAAAACCCTGAGGACTGCATCTGCGATGGATGGACCTGTAGGGCGTGTGTCTATGGCACATACTATAATAGGGTTTTTATTTCCTGATTTTTCAATTACATAGTCTGCAAATATCTCTGCTGCGAGCATTGCGATTACCGCATTTTCTTTGCCAATTTTAGGAAAAGAATCTTCTTCATTGCCTGAAACAGTAAAAATTTTCCGCCAGCCAGAGGCTGAAAGTATAAGTCCTTTTGGTTTATTCATAGAACAAATAATAACACGAATTTTCATAATCTTCAAGGAATCTGTTTTTTTCATCTGATGTCGGGGAAGAAAACATAATAGTGTACGTTTTTTTATGCGGCAGGGGGTGTAGCGATGCCGCAGGCAAACAAACGCTGCAAGGCGGTTGTTCGGAGGCGTAAGCCGTAGTCGCGGAAGACCCGGTTTTTGCACTTGTGCAAAAAGCCGCCCTGAAAAAGAGGAAAATAAAAGTCTTTCGCCTGCGTAAAAATGAAGATTCATGACTGCAAATGGTTTGACAAAGAAACATGAGAGAAATATAATTAGATACTGAGTTATCATTAAGGTATATAATGCCGATGATTTAAAAAGGTATTTCTGAAAAGTGAAATACAAATTATTTCAAGGAGTTTTGAATGAAAAAGGGCCTAGCATTCTTTGTACCGCTTGCTCTTGTTTTTTTGTTTTGCTCACCAGTATTTAGCCAGCAGAATGAAAAAAGTATAGAGGTCGTTTTAATTGACAACTTTGACACCCCTGATCAAAATGAATGGTCATGGCAGGTTCAGGCCAGCCGTTATATTGATGACGGTTCTGGAGGTGGTGCAAAGTATCCGTTGATTGGATATTTTAAAGGAATCTCTGATTCTTTGCGTACTTTTGTAAAAGAAGGTGATCCTGAACCTCAGGTTCTTGGTGCAAAGGTTAAGTATAAGAGAAAGGGTGATAACTGGTTTGAAGTTTACCCGGAAAAAGACGGTAAACCTTTTGAAATTCCTTTCCGGGGAAACGTTACAACTCTAGATTTTTGGGTTTGGGGTTCTAATTATCTGTATTTTATGGATGTTCTGGTTCGTGATGCAGAAGGTTGTGTTCATATTATTCCTGCCGGCAACCTGAAATTTTACGGCTGGAGAAATATAATTCTGAAAGTTCCGACATATTTGAAACAGAAATCCAGCTACCATTCGATTGCTAACAATACTCTTACCCTTGTAGGATTCAGATTCCGTGCAGATCCGAGCGAACACGCAGACGATTTTACGGTTTTTATTGATAAAGTTCAGTATACAGCTGCCGGTATTACTCATGTATATGACGGTTATGATTTGAATGTTGCTGATTTTGGTGATAGAACAACAGGAGAGGGTCAGTAATGAAAAAATATTTACTTCTTAGTGCGGTTGCTTTGTTTTCCGCAGGAATGATTTTTGCACAGAGCAGTCTGGCTGATCCAGATCCAACTATTATTGGAAATGATTCGGCTGAGCAGAGCCTTCGTACTGTTCTTGTTGATGATTTTGAACGGGAAGGGTCATGGGTTGTAAATATGTCTTTAGATGCAGGTGTGATTTCTTCACGTCTTCTTCCAGGTGGTCCAATGGGCAAAGAAGATGAAAGGGAACTTCTGCAGGGTGAAGAAGATATTGGCGAAAAGAATCACTGCTTTGGTGTAAAGGCTGAGTTTTTCCGTCGTGGTATAAATTCAATTTATATCAGACCTGTCCGCCCTATTGCACTTGAAGGTGTTACCAAGACTGTGTCTGTATGGATTGCAGGTCGTAATGCTGAGCATTCAATTACATTGCTTGTTCAGGATTATTTTGGAAATGCTTTTGAATTGTATATGGGTACTTTGGCTTTTAGTGGCTGGCGAAAGGTTACTGTAGCTGTGCCTCCGTCTCCTGATGGTGTTCATGGAATTGTACAGTCCAGTGCATACCATGGTGACAAGCCTGGATTGAAGATTACAGGATTTAGAATTGATTGTAATCCTGCAACTGCAATTGGAAATTATTATGTTTATTTTGATGCTATGCATGCAATTACTGATGTTTATGATATTGAACATCGTGATGCAGATGATATAGCTGATACCTGGTAATAGCTGATTCCTTGAAAATTATAGACTGAGTTGGAATTTTTTCAGCTCAGTCTTTTTTTTTTGTTGTTGTGTGGTCGGGTGGGGCTGTTCTTTTATTCGCTTATTTTATAGTGCTTTTCATTTTTTATTTTAAGTGTTTCCTGTATCATTCCTGCTTTTTTTAATACCCACAGCATACAGTGCGTGTTTGTGGCTGCTGCAGCGTTGATTTTTTGCTTCAGTAGTGATGCTGTCTGTTTTGCTGTAAAGTTGTTGCAGAGTTCTTTATTCTGCTCTTTGTATTGTGGTAACAGATTCAGATAGTCTTCTTTTTTTGAAAATGTTGAAATTGTAAAGATTTCTTTTAATTCTTTGTCCGTTTTTTGCCAATCCTTCAGGAATCGGCGTTTTTTATTTTTTGACTGTTGAGCTTGCGAAGTTTTTAGTCTGTGCTCTATTATTGAAATTTGGGGAATTTCCAGAATAAAATTTTCATGCAGTAGAAATTCTGTTATGCCGGTGAGTTGCCTGAAAATTGAATAAATGCTTTCTTTTTTGGGACTTTTTCTTGTTGAAATTATAGTTCCGTATATATCTGAGGTTTTTATCGTTTTGGAAATTACGACTGGATGTACGATTTTTACGGTTTTACCCATTTCCAGCAGGCATTTGATTTTGTTTTTAAGGCTTGAGACATTTGCAGTTTGAATTTCAATGATGACATTTTCGTTTTGGACGATGTCGCAGATCCATTGGGAAACTTGTTCTTCGGTTTTGCTATTGTTGTCAAGCGAATAAATGGTTTTTAAGGCTCTGTGAAGGGAGCTTTCATTTAAAGTATTTATCATTTTTCTTACACTATACACTTATGTTGCAATTTTGTCTTAATTTTTTTTAAAAACAATATTATCGGTTTGTTTTTACGTTGACTTTAGAATTTTTTCTCATAAAATAGTAACTAAGTGGGAAAAAGTGGTATAGAGTGGTAAAAAAGTGGTGAATTTGCTAACTGGAGAATATCGTAATACGCTGGATGAAAAGGGTAGAATTTTTTTTCCAGCAAAATTACGCACTGAATTATCAGCTGAAAGCCTCATTGTTACGCAGGGAATTGACCGCTGTTTATGGCTTTATACCCCGGATGAATGGACTGTTTTTTCGTCGAAAATTATGGAGTCTGCATCTCCGTTTAATGAAAAAAACAGAAGTGTTATCCGAAGAATCATTGCTCCGGCGCAAGAAGTTGAATTTGACAAGGCCGGACGTCTTTCTATCCCACAGACATTACGAGAATTCGCCAGACTTTCAAAGGATTGCGTAATACTTGGAAATATCAAGTATTTTGAACTGTGGGATGCAGAATCTTACAATAAATATCTTGAAGAAAGTGAGGCTTCTTTCCGTGATGCTGCAGAAGAATTGAGTGCAATAACTTTTTGACCGTGAGGCATTGTTTTGGAGATTGTTCATACACCTGTATTACTTCAGGAATGTTTGCATTATCTTAGCCCGGAAGACGAACCTTTTTCGGAAAAACCGTTTATGATTGATTCAACCTTGGGTGAGGGTGGTCATTCAAATGCGTTTCTGGCAAAGTTTGCAAATCTGAGAGTCTTGGGGCTTGATGCTGACAGTTCTATTCAATCTCGTGCAAAAGAGCGTCTTGCCTGTTATGGTGACAGGATGCAGTTTTTTAACGGGTGGTTTAATGATTTTTATGAGAATTACCCTGCAGAACTGCCGGCGCCTGACTTGATTCTTTTTGATCTTGGGATTTCGGTTTATCATTATGAAAAATCTGGCAGAGGTTTTTCTTTTATGCGTGACGAATCTCTTGATATGCGCTTGAATCCTGATGCAGGAAAAAGTGCTGCAGATTTGGTGAATGAAATGTCTGAAAAAGATCTTGCAGATATGATTTACCTGTATGCAGAGGAAAAATATAGCCGCAGAATTGCACAGGCTATTGTTCAGGCAAGAAATGGAGGAAATATTGTTTCTTCTAAGGCTCTTGCCGATATTATTTATAATGCAGTTCCTGCAAAATATCGCCATGAAAAAATTCATCCGGCAACCAGGACTTTTCAGGCTCTGCGGATTGCGGTGAACAGCGAACTTAACAGGCTGCCGGAAGCTTTGCAGAAAGCTTTTGATGTGCTGGCTTGTGGCGGAAAAATGGGCGTGATTACGTTTCATTCGCTGGAAGACAGGATTGTGAAAAATTATTTTAGAAATCTGGCAAGGGAATGTGTATGCCCTCCAGAATTTCCAAAGTGCGTGTGTGGCGGAAAACCTTGTGCGCAGATTTTGACAAGAAAGCCAGTCAGTGCGTCAAAAGAGGAATTGGATATGAATAGTCCTTCAAGAAGTGCAAAACTTAGGGTTGTAAGGAAACTTTGTGATGCAGGACTTCGACATAAAATTGGAATTGCGGGAGAAGGCTTATGAAAAATATTTTGAAATATGTTTTTATTTGCGTTTGCGCAATAGCTATTCCTGCGCTGCTTGTTGTAAACAGTCTTCAGGCACTGCGCTATAAAAAACTTGAACGGGAAGTTGCTTCTTTAGAAAAAAAACAGATTGAGCTGGTTGAAGAAAATAAACGGCTCATTACTAATATAAGTTTGCTTTCAAGTTCTGATAGAATCGAAAAAATAGCTTCTACAGAGCTTAATATGCATAAGGCTGAAAGCGAAGAAATTATACGCGTTGAAATGAAAGGAAAAAAATAAAGTGGAAAAAACAATGGAAAATAAAAGACAGTATACGCTTCTCACAATTGATGAACTTAAAACAGCATCGGCTGGGTTTACAGTTTGTCAGGGTGGCGGGATTACTGGCTTTTCTTCCGTTGCAACTGACAGCCGGGATGTAAAGGAGGGAAGCCTTTTTGTTCCTCTTATAGGAGAATTCCAGGACGGTCATAAATATATACCTCAGGCAATTGAAAAAGGTGCTTCTATAATTTTTGTTGCAGAAGATGAATTTTCAAAAAATCCTGAAAAATATGAAAATCTTACAAAGCAGAATGCGGTTGCCTTCGTTATTGTAAAAAATACGCTGAAAGCACTGCAGAATGCTGCTCAGGCTTATGTAGAAAAGTTTCCGAATCTTATAAAGGTCGCAATTACAGGTTCTAGTGGAAAAACAACTACAAAAGAGTTATGCGTTTCTGTTCTAAAGCAGAAATTTCGTGTGGTTTACACTCAGGGAAATTTGAATTCCGAAACAGGGCTCCCTCTTTCCGTTTTTCAAATCCGGGAAGATGATGAAGCCGGTGTTTTTGAAATGGGAATGAATCATAAGAATGAAATTGGCGATTTGTCTGTAATTCTAAAAGCAAAATATGGAATTATTACAAATATTGGAACCGCGCACATTGGCCTTTTGGGGTCAAGGCAGAATATAGCCGAAGAAAAACGCAAGGTTTTTGATTTTATTCCAGAAGATGGAGTTGCCTTTATTCCTGAAAATGATGATTTCTCAGATTTTTTAGCCGAAGGAGTAAAGTCAAAAATTGTCAGGACAGGTCTTTCTTCTTCGGAAAAAATAAGCAATGTAAAAAATCTTGGAATTGAAGGAACAGAATTTTCATATAAAGGCGAAAAAATTCATTTAAAACTTCCAGGCTCTTATAACTTTTTGAATGCTCTGACTGCTGTTTCTTTAGGGGAAGAACTTGGACTTACGCCTGAACAGATAAAAACAGGCATTGAAAGTGTTCCTGTTCTTGACGGGCGAAGTCAGATTCTCCACTTTTCTGTAAATTTGGTAAACCTTACTGTACTTCAGGACTGTTATAACGCAAATCCTGATTCTGTAGAAAAATCACTTTCACTTTGCAGTTCTGTAAAGGGTAGAAAATGCCTTGTTCTCGGCGATATGCTGGAACTGGGGGCAGAATCTGAAAGTGCGCATGAAAAAATTGGAAAAATCGCTGCTGAAATTGCCCGTGATGGTGAAACTAAGCTTGTTTTTATAGGTCCGGAGATGAAAGCGGCTGTAAAGGCTGCAGAATCTGAAGGCATAAAAAATATTGTTTATTCTTCGGAATTTAAAGCCGACGATATTGAAAGAATCGTAAAGGAAGAAATCCTTACGCTTGCAGATGAATCTTTTGTTTTGCTGAAAGGTTCGCATGGAATAGGCCTTGAAAGAATAAGGTCTTATCTACAGAGAATACAGGAGGCAGAAAATGAACAGCTATAATTTTTTTGCTGACAGACCTGTGGATTCTGCAAGGCAGTGTGACAAAGTTTTTATTTTTTTTGTCATTTTGTTGTGGGGGATAGGAATCAGTACCCTGCTGGTTTGTGCTGAAAACCTGGCAAGAAGAATTTTTGGAGAACCTCTATATTTTGTGAAACGACAGCTTGCAAGTTCTGTTATTGGTTTTGCGCTTTTTATATTTTTTGCAAATATCCCGATGAAAACTGTTCGAAAATTTCTGCCATATTTTGTACTTGGGGTTTTATTTCTGTGTCTTTGTACTTTTATTCCTGGAATTGGAATTGAAAAAAAAGGTGCAGTGCGCTGGATAAAAATTCCATTTTTTTCTTCTTTTCAACCGTCTGAGTTTGTAAAGTTTGCCGTGGTTCTGTATCTGGCAAATCTTTTTGACAAGCAGGCTGAATCTGCAAATGCTGAAGAGCGCGGAGTTTTTCCTGCTGCATTTGGGCTTTGCGTTTTTGTTGGCATTGTTTTTGCTCAAAAGGATTTTTCTACAGGCCTTTTCATATTTATAATTGGAATCATAATGTTTTTTGTAACAGGAGCAAAGCTTTCATGGCTTATTCCTTTTTCCATTCTGGCTGTTCCTGCTACTGTTTTTATGATTTTGATAGAACATTACAGGGTTAGCCGTTTGATTGGTTTTTTACATCCTGAAGAAGATGTTCAGGGTGTGAATTATCAGATTACAGCTGCTCATCGTGCAATAAATGCAGGTGGATTTCTTGGCAGGGGAATGGGTTCCAATTTGGTAAGGCTGTCAGGAATTCCTGAAATTCAGGCTGATTACATTTTTGCAGGCTGGGCTGAAGCCAATGGTTTTTTAGGAGTTTTGCTTTATTTTGCACTTTTGATAGCTTTTTCTGTCTGTGCATACAAAATTGCTTTCCGCTGTAGAAACCGTTTTGCATCGCTTGGTGCGTTTGGCTGTACTACGGTTATTTTTTTACAGTCGCTGCTGAATTGTGCTGTTGTTGCCGGAGTGGTTCCTAATACAGGAATTGCATTGCCGTTTTTTTCATCTGGAGGGTCTGTGATGCTGGTTACGCTGGCTATGTGCGGATTTATTTTGAATGCGTCCAGAAACAATTTAGATACAGATTTGATTACAGAAAGTTTGCATGGAGTTGAAGTTTATGAGTGATGTTCAGTTGAATGTTTTTGATACTACAGAAGATTTTAGAAGTGCCGGTGTTTTTGAAGCTATTTCGCCAGTTAAAAAGACAGAAGAAAAGGCAGTTGATAAAAATCTGTCTACTTTGAAAATTATTTTTGCTGTTCTATGCATGCTGCTTGTTTTTGAGGGAATTGCATATAAATTTATAATCCCTCTGACACGTTATCCTAAAATCGTCATATCAGGCACAAAAACATATTCTGAACAGGAACTTGTTCAGTCATTGTATGCAAGTCAGAATGTTTCATGGTTCAGCTTTAACGCAGCAAAGGCTGCCTCTCTTGTTTCTGCTTTGCCTGCTGTTGAAAGTGTTTGTGTTGAAAAACATTTTCCAGATACAATTTCTGTTAATATCATTGAGCGGGAAGCCGTTGCGTTGACTTTTGTAAATACGGGTTCAGCTACAGTACCTGTTCAAATAGACAGAAATGGTGTATTATTCACACCTAACGCTGAAAGTGCGGTTTTTGACAGAACTATACCGATTGTTTCCGGATTGCCGATAGAGCATCTTTCAACTGGAATGAGAATTCCTCAGAAATATCGCAGTCTTGTTGAACAGATTGCTTCAATAAGGAGCTTGCCGCAGAAATATTTTGCTGCAATTTCTGAAATTTGCGTGGTTCCAAAAGAATATGGGAACTATGAACTGGTTTTGTATCCTGTGGGCTCTCATACAAGGGTTCTGACTGATCGTTCTTTAAGCGAAGAGGCACTGCAATACATGATGGTAGTTCTGGACATTGTAAAATCTCTTGATTCTGATATTTCAGAGATTGATTTGCGTTATGGTTCAGTTTCTTACCGTACTGATGGCAGAGGGAGGTAACCTTTGAATACTGTTGTTGGTCTGGATATTGGAACAAGTTATATTCGTGCTGCAATCGGGGAAGTCAGCGATGAAGGCAAGGTTGAAATTATAGGTATTGCAAAAAAGCCTTCTACCGGACTTAGAAATGGAGTTATCGTAAATATTGAATCAGCCTGCCAGGCTATAAAACAGACAATAGAAGCTGCTGAACAAAATGCAGGTTATGAAGTAACTTCCTGTATTACTGGAATTGGCGGAACTCAGACTGAAAGTTTTAATCAGGCAGGCTCTGCCGCTATAGCTTCTCATGGAAAAGGCCGTCGGGAAATTACTTCTGATGATATAAGTCGTGCCATTGATATGGCAACAGCTGTTTACATTCCTCTGGATCGAGAAATGCTGCATGTAATTCCAAGAGAATATTTTGTAGATAATCTTTCTTATGGAATTAATAGGCCTCTGAATACGATTGGTGCCAGGCTGAAAGTCGATGTACATATTGTAACTGCATCAAAAACTGCTGTTACAAATATAAGAAACTGCGTAAGTCGTGCAAATTATCGTCTTGACGGTGTTATGCTGAAAACTCTTGCAGCTTCAAATGCTGTCATGCATGACGACGAAATGGAGCTTGGTTCTATTTTAATTGATATGGGGGCTGGAACAACTGATGTGCTTGTTCTTATGCATGCTGCTCCTGTCTGTTCAGTGTCTATTCCTGTCGGTGGAAATATTGTTACGAATGATATTGCTCTTGTAAAAGGAATTCCTAGTGTTGAAGCTGAAAAAATAAAAGTTAATTCAGGATGCTGCTGGTTACCTGGAATTGAAAATGATTTGCAGGTAATTCTGCCTGGAATAGGAGGCCGTCCGCCTGAAGAAACCTCTACAACTGAATTGTGTCAGATAATTCAGCCTAGAGTAGAAGAAATTTTTTCAATGGTAAAATCTGCTATTGTAACAAAGGCGAATTTATCTCAGTTGAAAGGAAATATTATCCTTACTGGTGGCGGTGCTCAAATGCCAGGTATTGTTGAACTTGCGCAGAATGTTTTTGGAACTCCTGCTGTCCGGCTTGGAATTCCTGAAAAACTTGGCGGAATTGACGAGGATTACCGTCGCCCAGATTGCGCAACTGTAATCGGCCTTATTACCAGCAACAAAAATGCGGTTTTGGGAAGAGACGGCAAAAAAAAGAAAAAGAATTTGGATTCTGCAAGAGCAGGTCAAAAATCCAAAAATGAAAATATTTTCAAAAAAATTTTTGATATGTTTTTTTGATTTTAGAGGCGAGGTCTTAAAATCTGCTAAATCAGGATTTTTTGCGTTTTAAGCCTTGAATTGAGTTTTGTGTTTTTTGGACTTTCGGAAAATGTGTTTTTCGAATTGACTTATGATAAACTCTAAATATTTTTAGAGAGTCCTAGAGTTTGGGTATTTTCCATGGGTGGAGGGAAATGTGATGAATTTTTCAGTTGTTAATGATTCTGAATCAGGATTTAAGGCTAGTCCTACTGTTATGAAAGTTATAGGTTGCGGTGGCGGTGGTTCGAACGCTGTAAACCGAATGATTGATGCAAATATAGAAAATGTAGAATTTATAGTACTTAATACCGATGTTCAGGCTTTGAATTTGTCACGTGCGTCTGTAAAGCTTGCCGTTGGGCAAAAGCTTACAGGCGGTTTGGGAGCAGGCTTTTGTCCTGAAATTGGTGAAAAGGCAGCAGAGGAAGACCGTGATGCCATTGCAAATGCACTGAAAGGTTCCGACATGGTATTTATTACTGCCGGAATGGGCGGCGGTACGGGAACGGGTTCTGCTCCTGTTGTTGCAAAAATTGCACGGGAAATGGGAATCCTTACAGTTGGTGTTGTTACCATTCCTTTTGATTTTGAAGGAAAAATGCGCCGCCAGGTTGCTGAGGAAGGAATTGAAAAGCTGCGCAATGCAGTTGATTCTTTGATTGTAATTCCTAATCAGCAGCTGTTAAAAATAAATGAAAAAAAGATGTCTTTCAGGGAAGCCTTTGTTCTTGCAGATGATGTTCTTCGTCAAGGCGTTCAGGGAATTTCCAGCGTAATTACAAAGCCTGGAGTTGTAAATATTGACTTTGCCGATGTGCGCCGTACCATGCAGGGACAGGGAAATGTGATTTTTGGTATAGGAAGTGCAGATGGTGAAAATCGCGCAGTTGATGCTGCAACCCGTGCAATAAAAAATCCAATGCTGGAAGATACTAGTATTGACGGCGCAAAAAATGTTCTTATCAACATTTGTGCCGGCGAAAATGTTGGTATGACTGAAGTCGAAGAAATTGTAAAGATAATTACAGCTTCTGCTGATCCTGCCTGTTCTGTATTCTGGGGACAGGTTTCAGATCCTGATATGGGCGACTCAATAAGTGTAACTGTAATAGCTACTGGTTTTTCAACATCCATAGAAGAAAATGTAGAAGTACCTGTTGCTGAAAAGACAGAAACAAAGGTTGTTCCTGATGGAAATGTTTTGAGTTATGGTGATTTTGATAGTCTGCTGCGTCCTTCTTCAAAGACCGAATCTTCTGTTACAACTCAAACAAGTCCTGTAAATGAGAGCAAAGGTTTTTTGTTTGATGAAGTCGGTAATGCTGCATCTGATACTGCAAAAAAATCTGGCAGGGAAGGATCGACATTGGGAAGTGCTTTGACACGGGTTTCAATGAATCCTGGTGATAGTTCTTTGAATCCTCCTGCCGGCTATAATGTTTCAGCGAATGATATAAATCAGCCTGCATGCTGGCGTAGGGGGACGCTTAAATCATAGGAGTCTGTAACAGGTATGGGAGAAGAAAAGCTGACTGCTTCTGTCATGCTTTCAAGATTTTACAATGATCTCATAATGGTATGCCGGCATTCAGTTCAGACTGCTGAAACTTATAGGATTTCGGTAAGAGAGTTTTTTTTGTGGTGTGCAAAGGAAAAACTGAAACTGGCAGAGCTTACTGTAAAAAATCTGCTGTATTACATGGCATGGCGAAAAACGAATGGCTGCAATGAATTAACGTTGGCAAAAGATATTTCTGCATTGAGGGCTTTTGGCTCATATCTTGTGCGCATACAATTCTGGGCGGAAAATAAGGCCATGCTTCTTGACAGGCCGAAAGCCTCAAGAGCCTTGCCAAGAGTTCTTGAACCAGAGCAGGTTGAAAAGCTTTTGTCTGTTATTGACGTAGATTCTGAACTTGGTTTGCGTGATCGGGCATTGTTTGAACTTATTTATTCCTGCGGTTTGCGTATAACCGAAGCTTCATCCCTGCTTATTGGAAATCTTCACATGAATGAACGGCTTTTAATGGTTCTCGGAAAAGGTGATAAAGAAAGAATTGTTCCTTTTGGTGATGCTGCTGCATTTTGGCTTGGAAAATATCTTGGTGAGGCTCGCCCAAAGCTTGTTGGAAAGAAAAAAACTGCGGAAGTTTTTGTAAATTATCGTGGAGATGCTATTTCCAGAAAGGGAATTTGGAAGCGTTTTCAGGAAATTGAAAGTCTTGCAGGTGTTAAGGCAAAGGTTCATACGCTACGTCATTCTTTTGCGACTCACTTGCTTGCCGGTGGGGCTGACCTGCGTTCTGTTCAGGAACTTTTGGGGCACAGCGACCTTGCTACTACGCAGATTTATACTCACATAAATGATTCTCAACTTAGAGAGCTGCACCGTGAATTTTTCCCGGGGCATAAAAATAAGGCTGAGAGATAAAGTGCAATGCTGCAAACCACATTGTTGTCCTGATGAATAAATTTTGAAATCCGGGCTTTTGGGAGGATGTATGAAAAAAAATGGAATTTGCTGTGTTTCTGGAGTTTGCCTGCTGATTTTTTCTACAGTGATGTTGTTTGGCGGGTGCAAAAAGGCAAATAAAACGATAATTCGTCAGCAGCATCTTGAAGAAGGTGTTCAAAACCCTACATCAATTGAAGAACTGAAAGATGCTATAAAAAAATATCAGAACAGGGTTGCTGACATTCAGCTTGCGCAGTCGCAGATTGGAATCTGGCATAAAATTCTTGGAACCAGGTATCTGGACAACAAAATGTATGGAGAGGCTTTAAAAAGTTTTCAGACGGCACTGGAATATTATCCTCAGAATCAGAATCTGTATTATTATGTGGGGCTGTGCGCCGGATATATGGCACATTCTGCCCTTGATTTTGACGCAAAAGGTTTAAATCCAAAGAAAATTTATTATTTAAAACTTGCAGAATCTGCATATAACGAGGCAATTAAAATAGAGCCGAGGTATGCCAGAGCTTTGTACGGTCTTTCAATTCTTTATGTTTTTGAGTTAGATGAACCAGAAAAAGCTGTTCCTTTGCTTGAAAAAATGCTTACGATTGAAACCCGCAGCATTGATGCAATGTTTGTGCTTGCACGTGCCTATTATTCGACTTATGAGTTTGAGAAAGCTGTTGCAATGTACGATAAAATAATTGCTGTTTCAAAATCTGAAGAAAGGAAAAAGGAAGCCGAGGCGAATAAACGTATTGTTTTAGATGCCGCCTATGTTGAATGAAAAAGAAATAATTATTTGTGCTCTGTGTGAATTTCACTTTTTAACGCTTCGTGAAAAAATAATTTTATTGAATAAACTTGACAGTTCCAATAGCATTGCGTTACTTTCTATTAATGCAATAGGAGATATGATTGGAAGAATGCCAAGATGTTCTTCCGCTTTTAATGCAAATTTTATTTTGCAGAATGCAAGGGCTGCCGCAGCGATTTTAAGTGCGCGCGGAATTTCCTGCTGCCTTTATGGCCAGCAAGATTATCCTGCTTTGCTGAAAGAAATTTCAGATCCTCCTTTTGCTTTGTTTTACAGAGGAAATTTTTCTGTTCTGCAGGAGAAATGTGTTTCTGTTGTAGGTACACGGCGTTTGACTGCTGATGGCATGAATGCTGCGAAAGCTTTTGCCTATGATGCTGCATTGCATGGACAGACGGTTGTTTCTGGGCTTGCTTTTGGTGCAGATGCCTGTTCTCATGCAGGTGCCGTTGCAGCTGCTTTTGACGAAATGGAAAAAAACGGTGTTTTTTGTGAACGCTGCGGAAAAACTGCTGCTGTGCTTCCTTGCGGAATTGATTGCGTTGTTCCCAATGCAAATAAAAGGATTGCACGGCAAATTTTGCAGACAGGTGGCTGTCTTTTGAGTGAATATCCGCCTGGAGTTTGTGCTGAAAAATGGCGGTTTGTACAGCGCAACAGGATTATTGCAGGGCTTTCGCCGGCTACGGTGATTGTTCAGGCTCCAGCAGGAAGCGGAGCGTTGATTACTGCGGATTTTGCCCTGGATTTTGGCAGGGATGTTGTTTTTCTGAAAAGTGCTGTTTCTGCACAAGCTGTTAAGGTTTCTGCAGATAGCAGAAAAATAAATAAAAAACTGGTTCGGACTGTTCAGCAGTATATTGCTGATGGTGCACCTGTTGTAAAAGATTATGAAGATTTTAAAGCGTGCATGAAGGATTTGCCAGGTAAGCATAGCCTTCAGCTATGCTTGGACTTGGAGGGTATTTAATGGCATCAGCAAAGAAAACTTCAGCAAAAAACAAATCTGCTGGAAAACGTGCAACGCTGGTCATTGTTGAATCACCGGCAAAAGCTCACACTATAGAAAAATATCTTGGCACAGGATATACCGTTAAGGCTTCAATGGGGCATCTTATTGATTTGCCAAAGTCAAGAATGGCAATTGATATAGAAAATAATTTTCAGCCTGAATACATAACGGTTCGTGGCCGTGCAAAACTTTTGAAAGAGCTTCAGAAGGATGCAAAAAATTCTACTGAAGTTCTGCTGGCAAGTGATAATGACCGTGAAGGTGAGGCTATTGCATGGCATTTAAGGAATGCCCTTCAGGAAAAAACTGATGCAAAAATCAGCCGTATTGTTTTCAATGAAATTACTCCGCCTGCCATAAAGGCTGCTGTAACATCGCCAAGGGATATTGAAGAAGACAAGGTAAATGCCCAGAAAGCCCGCCGTGTTCTGGATAGGCTTGTAGGTTATAATCTCAGTCCGATTTTATGGAAAAAAGTAAAGAATGGACTTTCTGCAGGACGCGTTCAGTCTGTAGCTTTGCGCATAATCTGTGAGAGAGAAAAAGAAGTTGAAGATTTTATTCCTGTGGAATACTGGACTCTTGATGCTGATTTTTCAAAAGGCAGGACAAAATTTACAGGACAGCTTGTATTGTATAAAGGTGCAAAGCCTGAACTTAAGAATGAAGCTGAAGTTAATGAAATCATCGAAAAAATAAAATCTTCTGAGTGTATCGTTACGGGAATCAAGGAAACTGATAAAACTGTAAAGTCAAAGCCTCCTTTTACAACGTCAACATTGCAGCAGGCTGCTGCGAATCGTCTGGGTTTTACTTCCCGAAAGACGATGCAGATTGCGCAGCAGCTTTATGAAGGCATAAACCTTGGTTCAAGCCGTGTGGGTCTTATTACTTACATGCGTACAGACTCTGTTCGTATTGCTGAGACGGCATTGGAAGATGTCCGCTCCTGGATTTCTCAAAACTATCCGGCAGAACTTCCGTCAGAGCCTGTCCATTATTCTGTTGGAAAGGCAGCTCAGGATGCCCATGAAGGTATTCGTCCGACATACACAAGTTATACACCGGATTCTGTAAAAGATCATCTTACCCGCGACCAGCTTAGGCTTTATACAATAATCTGGGAGCGTTTTGTTGCAAGTCAGATGAACAGTGCAAAAACCAGAACTACAAGCCTTGAAATTACAGCCGGAGATGCAATATTCCGCATTTCAGCTTCTAAAATAATTGAAAAAGGTTTTTATAAAGTTGTAAAGCTTCTTTCTTCAAAGGAAGAAGTAACTGGTTCTCTGCCATCATTAAAGGAAGGCGAAATAATAAAGGCTGATTCATTCCATCCTGACCAGCATTTTACTCAGGGACCTGCAAGATATACGGATGCTTCGATTGTAAAAACTTTGGAAGAAAAGGGAATTGGTCGTCCTTCAACTTATGCTCCAATTATTTCTGTTTTGCTTGACAGGTATTATGTAACAAGAAGCAACAGGCAGCTTGTTCCAACCCAGCTTGGCCGGATAATAAATGGAATTTTGGTAGAATCATTTCCGAAGGTAATCAGTGAAGGATTTACTGCTGATGTTGAAAACGATTTGGATAAAATTGAAAATCATGAACTTGTCTGGAATAAGATGATAAATGATTTTTATCAGCCCTTTAAGGAACGGGTTGATGAAGTCCTTGAAACTCAGGAAAGTATGAAGGGTTTTTTTGATGAACCTACTGAGCAGGTGTGCGAAAAATGCGGAAAGCCTCTTGTCAAAAAACTTGGAAGGTTTGGCTTTTTCCTTGCTTGTACTGGTTTTCCTGAATGTCATAATACGAAGGCAATTCCTCTGGCAAAATGTCCTGTTGACGGCTGTTCGGGGGAAATCGTTGTAAGAAAGGCAAAAAGTCGTGGCAAGGAATTCTACGGTTGTACGAATTATCCTGAATGTAGTTTTATTTCTCATTTTAAGCCTCTGCCGGATCAGTATTGTCCGAAATGCGGATGGTTTCTTGTTGAAAAATTCGACAAGAAAAATGGTTCTTACAAAGCATGTATAAATCCTGATTGTGATTACCTGCATTCTGCTGAAGATGCTGACAGTGAAAAATAATTGAATGATTCTGCAGGTTCGTCTGCTTTTGCAAACTCGTAACGAGAAATGCCATTCTGTTTCGGAGTTTTTGGTTGCTTTGGTTGATGAGCCTGCCGAACCAAACAAAAATCCGCCCGTATAAAAAGTGTTGGAGTTTTTTGTGCAGAAAATGACATTGGAAGAAGCGTGTGCAGAATTTCTTTTATATGAAAAATCTGTCCGCTCTCTTTCTGAAAATACAGTGATTTCTTATGGCAAGGATTTAGATGCTTTTCAGAAGTTTTTAGGAAAAGACAGGCTGATGGATGATTTGACGCTTGAAGATTTGCGTTCTTGTATTGGAGAGCTTTCCAGACAGAAAAAGGCTGCAGCTTCTGTAAACAGATTTATTGCATCAGTCCGTTCTTTGTTTGCATATTGCAGAAAATTTCAGTATATTCAGAATAATGTTGCCCTTGAACTGAAGAATGTAAAGCTTCCCCGGCATCTGCCGGTGTTTATGACAGGTGCAGAAATTGACAGCCTTTGTGAATGTCCTGAAAAAACTGAGATTTTGTGGGCCGCTCGAGACAAGGCTCTGTTTGAAATGCTTTATTCATCTGGATGCCGTATAAGTGAGATTGCTGCTCTGAAATTTGAAGATTTGTCGAAAGATTTTTCTTCTGCGTTTGTTACAGGAAAGGGCAGAAAAGATAGACAGGTTTTTTTTGGAAAAGATGCTGTCGAGGCTTTGAAAGTTTATCTTGATGAAAGAAAAAAGCGTTTTGCACAGAAAGAATTTTACAGGCAGTGCCCTGAGGTTTTTGTAAATCAGCGCGGAAAAAAACTTTCTGTTGCTGGAATGCGCTGGATTGTTTCTGTGTATTCTGGAACTACAGGTGTAAATCATCATGTTTCACCCCATGCTTTTAGGCATACATTTGCAACTCAGATGATTTCTTCAGGGGCAGATGTACGTGCTGTTCAGGCAATGCTCGGTCATTCCAGCATTTCTACAACACAGCGTTATACTCATATAACAACGGAAAAACTTATAGAAATATATAATCATTCTCATCCCCATGGAGGAAATAAAAAGTGAGTGAACAGTTTGAAAAAATCCGCAGTACGACAGTTATTGCTGTAAAAAAAGACGGAAAAGTTGCAATGGCTGGCGACGGACAGGTAACTATGGGAAATACAGTTGTAAAAGGTAATGCCCGTAAGGTTCGTCGCATTTTTGATGGTAAGGTTCTTACTGGTTTTGCAGGTGCGACGGCAGATGCCTTTACTCTTTTTGATAAATTTGAGTCAAAATTGAAGGAATTCAATGGCGATTTGACTCGGTCGGCTGTTGAACTTGCAAAGCAGTGGCGAACTGACCGTACCATGAGCAAACTTGAAGCTTTGCTGCTGGTTGCTGATTCTGAAAAAATCCTGCTTATTTCCGGTGGCGGTGACGTTATTGAACCTGAAACCGACATTCTTGCAATTGGTTCTGGCGGAAATTATGCTTATGCGGCTGCTCTGGCCTACATGGAAGCATCTTCGTTTTCTGCAAAGGAAATTGCAGAAAAGAGCCTGAAAATAGCAGGAAATATATGTATTTACACAAATTCAAACGTTGTTGTGGAGGAACTGTAATGGAAGACTTGACACCCCGCCAGATTGTAGAAAAACTTGATATGTATGTGATTGGACAGGCAAAAGCCAAGCGTTCTGTTGCTGTAGCTCTGCGTAACCGAACCCGCAGACTTAAGCTTGCCGAAGATATCCGTGATGAAATTGCTCCGAAAAATATCCTTATGATAGGACCTACAGGTGTTGGAAAAACCGAAATTGCCCGTCGCCTTGCAAAATTGTGCAACGCTCCTTTTTTGAAGGTGGAAGCTACAAAATATACGGAAGTCGGTTACGTGGGTCGCGATGTTGAGTCGATGATAAGGGATTTAATGGCTGTCGGCTATAATGACGTAAAATTTGAAATGCAGGAAGCCATGCGCGAAAAGTGCGGACCAAAAGTTGAAGAAAAACTGCTTGACTTGCTTTTGCCTGGAAGTTCAAAAAAAAATGGTAAAAGTTCGTCAATTCTAGGCGGCATTTTCGGTTCGAAAACTGAAGAAAAACCTTTAACTTCATTGGAAAAACTGAATGTTCTGGAAAATAAATCTGCTGCTCAGGAAAATTCTACAGAATCTGGAAATTCTTCTGCTGCATCTTCAGAATCTTCTGCTTCATCTGATTCATCTTCTGCAACTAGAGAAAAATTTCGTCAGATGCTGCGCGAAGGCAAACTTGAGGATAGGGAAGTTGAAGTTGAAGTGAGCCGTAAACCGTCAGGCATTCCAAGCATGGAAATCATTGCAGGTGGCAACATGGAAGATTTGGAAAACGGTCTGCAGAATCTGACATCGCTTTTTACAGGCGGAAGAAGCCGCAGGCGTTCGGTAACCGTAAAGGAAGCACGCAAAATTCTTACAGAAGAAGTGCTTGAAAGTATGGTTGATCATGACAAAATTGCAGATATTGCAAAAAATCGTGTAGAGCAGTCAGGAATAATTTTTATTGATGAAATAGACAAAATTGCCGTAAAAGGCGGACATGGCGGCCAGGATGTTTCAAGGGAAGGTGTACAGCGCGACATTCTTCCGATTGTTGAAGGCTCAAAAGTAAACACAAAATGGGGTGTTGTTGACACTACTCATATTCTGTTCATTGCAGCAGGTGCTTTCAGTGTTGCAGCTCCAAGTGATTTGATTCCGGAACTCCAAGGACGATTTCCTCTGCGCGTTGAACTTGATTCCCTGCATAAGGAAGATTTTAAACGTATTTTAACAGAACCTAAGAATTCTCTGACATTCCAGTATGTAGCCCTGCTTTCTACAGAAGATGTAAATGTAGAGTTTTCTGATGACGCAATTGACCGCATGAGCGTGATTTGCGAAGATGTTAATGCCAGAACAGAAAATATTGGAGCCCGCCGCCTTCATACAATTATGGAAAAAGTTCTTGATGAAATTTCTTTTTCAGCTGATGAGCATAAAGGCGAAACGATTACAATTGATGCAGCCTATGTAGACGAAAAACTAAAGGACATTTCAACAAATCAGGATTTGTCCCGCTACATTCTGTAAAATCTTCCGTTTTTTGATTTTTTATGCATAGTAGAAAACTTCGTCATATATGGAACAGTTCCAAAAAGTACAGTTCATAAGCGGCTTTTTCGCTGCTTAAAAACGGCATATAGTAAAACGGCACAGGATATGCAAATTGATGTAGAATCTTGTGCCGTTTTTTTGTTTTTTTTGTAAACCCACCCTTTTTTTTCTCCGAAAATCAAAATATGAATAGTTTTACAAGATCAATTGAACTTTTACAGCGAGCTTTGGACGTAAACTCTCTGAGATACCAGGTAACTGCCAACAATATGGCTAATTCCGAAGTTCCAAATTTTAAGCGTTCTGTCGTTAATTTTGAAAGCGAACTAAAAAGAGCCTTTGATTCTGAAAAAACAGCACTGGAAGGTTTTCAGCTTACAAGAACAGACAGCCGTCATTTTTCCCTGAATAATGTACAGGACTGGCGTTCGGTTGAACCTCGCAGGGTTCTTGACTATACGACGACTGCAAAAGCAAACGGTAATAATGTTGATGCAGAAGCCGAAGCAATGAATGTTCTGAAAATCCAGCTGCAGTATCAGCTTCTGACTCAGCTTGAAAGTTTTGAATTTGCACAGATTAGAACGGCAATAAGAAAATAAATGTCAGACCTGACAGCTGCCATGACTGCCTGAGTTTTGCATGATTTTTTGAATCGTAATCGTAGGATGAAAGCCGCTGAAATAGTGCGGACTTTATTTATAACTTTTTATGGAGAATTAAAATGGGTCTTTTTTCAAGCATCAATATAGCATCAACAGGTTTAAGTGCAGAACGTCTGCGAACAGACGTAATTTCCAACAATATTGCAAACGCCTCTACAACAAGAACTTCAGAAGGTGGAGCTTTTAAACGCTCAAGGGTTGTTTTTCAGCCAGTAGCCTCCGAAAATCCACAATGGCGAAATCCATTTGTTTCAAAAGATCTTGATAACGGTCCTGGAAAAGGTGTACGGGTTCTTGAAATTGTAAAAGACACTTCAGAAGGTCGTCTTGTCTATGACCCGTCAAATCCAGACGCAATAAAGTCAGGCCCACATGCAGGCTACGTAGAATATCCTAACGTGAACATTGTAAATGAAATGGTAGATCTCATTTCATCATCCCGCGCCTATGAAGCAAACACAACTGTAATTCAGGGTGCAAAAGAAATGTTCAATGCTGCACTGGAAATAGGCCGTGCATGATAAATTTTATGTGAACATAATGTGAATGTTTACCATTCTTGAAAAATCATATATAATTTGACTTATGGACATAAAAATTCCTGAATTTGGCACATTACAGATGACACGCACAAATCCTGCTCATTTTGGAACTGCTCCGCTTTCTTTGAATGCAACGGCAGGCACTTCATCGAAGTCTGTCCGGGACTTGAGGGGGCTTTATTCAGGTTCTTACAATTCATCCAGTTCATCTTTTTCTTCAGGCACTTTGAATCCTGTTTCTGGAAATCCGTCAGATGTTTCAAATTCTGCAGGTGCTTCTTCAAAATCTTCAAACACATTTATTGATGCCCTGAACGCCTTAAATCAGCAGCAGCTTGCTGTTAGTGAAGTTCAGCAGAAACTCATTACAGACCCTGACTCTGTTGACATTCATGACGTTACAACTGCCATGGCAAAAGCCCAGATGTCGCTTTCTGTTGCACAGACAGTAATTGACAGGCTTGTAAGCGGTTGGAGCGAACTTTCTACAGTCCGTTAATCTTTTTTTTTCAGGCATTGCAACTTCCATTAGTTCTGGCAAAAATTTGAAGGGCTGGCGACATCAGTTCCGATAAAATAAAAAAAATTCTATCTTTTCAGTTTTATATTACTGTGCTATAATTATAGCAAACTTTTAAAAGTTCAAAATTTAGCTGTGCCAGGGGTTTTCATATATGCCTTGGTCGGACGACTTTATAATTTATAAAAGATGTATGTTCGTTCACGGGAGGGGATGATGAACGAATGGCTTAACAAGCTGTTGACTTCTATAAAGGGGTCGTGGACAAAATGGACTATAATACAAAAAGGTATATTGTTTGGAATTCTTGCAGTTATTGTAGCAGCTGTTTTCCTGCTTTTCAGAGTTTCTTCCAAACCAACTGTTGTACGGCTTTTTGGAACTCCGATTACAGATGAAGTTGCCCGTGCAGCCATAATTACAAGACTTGATCGTGAAAATGTTGAATCCTGGGTTGATTCTGCTGGATATATTTCTGTAAAGGATAAGCCTACAGCCTATAGAATGAGGGATTTGCTCATTGAAGAAGATCTGGTTCCTTCAAGTGTAAATCCATACGCATTTTTTGATAAAACAAACTGGGCTACTACAGATTTTGAACGTGAAGTTCAATGGCAAAAGGCAACGACCTTGCTTATCAAGCAGCATCTTGAAGCAATTTCTGACATAACGTTTGCTGATGTTACTATTGTAAAGCCTGAGCGTAAGTTGTTTTCTTCGGAGCAGAATCCTGTTTCTGCAAGTGTTATTATCAAGCTTATGCCTGGAAGTGAAATTCTCACGAATCGGAAAAGGGTTCTTGGCATTCAGAAAATCATTTTAAAGGCTGTTGAAGGTCTTACTGCGGAAAACCTTACGATAAGTGACGGAAATGGCAATGTTCTCAATGATTTTGAAAGCATGGCAGACTTTGACGAGGTTGACCTTACGGAAAAAGAGCAGAAACTTATCAGAAAGATGGAAGCAGAGCTTAAGGCTCAGATTCTGTCAGCTTTGCAGAGTACTCTGTCTGTAGATCGTGTTCGTGATCTTAACGTAAAAATTGACATGGATATGTCAAAGGAAAAGTCTCAGTCAACGGAATACAGTCCTATAATAATAAAAGCTGATAATCCTGATACACCTTATGACGATTCTGAAATGCGTGATTATCTGCCGGTTTCTTCACAGACTGTAACAAAAGAATGGCAGGGAACTGGCTATAATCCTGAAGGACCGGCTGGAACGGAAGGTCAGACACCTCCTGTTTATTCTGATATGTCCAATGTTATCGGCAAGTCTACTGAAACAGGCGTTACCCAGAATAATGCACTGAATACAAAGAATACGCAGCGTGAACGCCGTCCTGTTCCTGACAGAATTTCTGCTTCCGTAAATATTGACGGTGTATGGACAATAAAATATGACAAAAATCACAATCCTCTGGTTACGGAAGACGGTCATATTCAGCGTGAATATAGGTCTGTTCCAGAAAATGAATTGAATGATCTGGCTGAACTGGTTCGTACTGCAATCGGTTATGACAGGGCAAAAGGTTATGCTGTAACTGTAAAAAATATTCAGTTTGACCGTAGGGAGCAGCATGATCTTGAAGATGCAATGTATTTTAAGGCAAGACAGACACGGGCAACCGTTTTGATGATTTTAGGCGGACTTGCTGTAGTTCTGATTCTGTTTATTATATTCAGGCTTATTGCCCGCGAACTTGAGCGGCGCAAGAGGCTTAGGGAAGAGGAACTTTTGCGTAAACAACAGTCTGCAAGGGAACAGGCTCTTTGGGATGCAAAGGAAGAGGGCATGGAAGTTTCTATGTCAGTTGAAGAACGCAAAAGAGCAGAGCTTCAGGAAAATGCCATTGCTATGGCAAAAGAACACCCTGAAGATGTTGCAATGCTGATTCGTACCTGGCTTATGGAGGAATAGATTATGGCAGAAATTTCAACGGCTGCAAAGGCTGGCACTTCATCCAAAAAAAATTCAAAAGACTATAAAAGTCTTACAGGAAGGCAGAAAGCTGCCATATTTCTTGTTTCTCTAGGCAGTGATGTTTCTTCGGATATTATGAAGCATCTTAGAGATGATGAAGTTGAAACTTTAACTTTTGAAATTGCAAGGCTTGAAAAAGTTGATTCAGATTTTAAAGATGCTGTTCTTGAAGAATTTCAGGAACTCATGGAAGCCCAGAACTTTATTACTACAGGCGGTATTGAATATGCCCGTGAACTTCTTGAAAAATCTGTAGGCAGCCAGAAAGCTGTAGATATCATTAACAGGCTTACAAGTTCTCTTCAGGTTCGACCTTTTGATTTTATACGCCGTACTGACCCTGCACATTTGCTTAACTTTATTCAGCAGGAGCATCCACAGACGATTGCGCTGATTCTTGCGTACCTTGAGCCTGTCAAGGCTGCCGCTATTCTGCAGAACCTTCCAGAAGCTATGCAGCCAGATGTTTCAAAACGTCTTGCAACAATGGACAGAACTTCGCCGGATGTATTGCGCGAAGTTGAACGGGTTCTTGAAAAGAAACTTTCAACTCTTTCCAGCGAAGACTATACTGCAGCCGGTGGTGTTGAAAGCATTGTTGAAATTCTTAACAATGTTGACCGTTCTTCTGAAAAATCTATTATTGAATCTCTTGAAGAAGAGGAACCTGATTTGGCTGAAGAAATCAAAAAGCGTATGTTCGTATTCGAAGATATTGTCATGCTCGACGACCGTGCAATTCAGAAAGTTCTGCGCGAAGTCGATACACAGGAACTGTCAAGAGCGCTTAAATCTGTTGATACTGAAGTTCAGGATAAAATCTTCAAAAATATGTCTAAGCGTGCTGCCAGCATGCTCAGGGAAGATATGGAATATATGGGACCTGTTCGCTTGAAGGACGTAGAAGAGTCTCAGCAGAAGATTGTTTCTACTATCCGCCGCCTTGAAGATTCAGGTGAAATTGTAATTGCTCGTTCTGGCGAGGATGAACTGGTAAGCTGATTATTCAGGAGATGTAGATGGCTAAAACTGTATTCAGACCGACAGAAGTTAAGAAAACTCCTGATACTGTCATGTTAAAGCTGGTTCATAATTATGAGCCGGAAGTTGAAGAAGTTATTGAAGAAGAGCCTGTTTATACAGGTCCTACTGTTGAAGAACTGAAAAAAGAAGCTGACGAGTTTCGTGCCAAATGGGAAATTGAAAAAAAGCAGATGATAGAACAGGCACAGGCCGAAGCTGCTGCAATTGTAGAGAAGGCAAAAAGCGATGCCTTTGATGAAGTAAAGAATCAGTCTAATCAGGCTCAGGTTATAAAGCAGGATGCCCAGAATACTGCAGCTGAAATTATAAAGGATGCACAGGAACAGGCTCAAAAAATAATAAATCAGGCTAATTCCGAACGGACAGAAATTCTGGAAAAATCTTCTGCAGAAGGCTATGAAAAAGGTCATGAAGAGGGCTATGAATTCGGAAAGCAGGAAGCAGATCGGCTTACAGGCAGAATTCATTCGATTCTTGATTCTGTCATGCATCGGCGTGAAGAAATTCTGCGGGAAACTGAACAGCAGATTGTTGAACTTGTAATTTTAATGGCACGGAAAGTTGTAAAAGTCCTTTCTGAAAATCAGAAGAGCATTATTATGAATAATGTTTTGCTTGCCTTAAAAAAAGTAAAAGGCCGTGGGGATGTTATCATAAGGGTAAACCTTGAAGATTTAAAGCTCACCACAAGCCATATACGCGATTTTATTGAACGGGTTGAAAGCATAAAAAATATCACTGTTGTCGAAGATTCTTCTGTAGAACAGGGCGGATGCATTGTTGAAACAGATTTTGGAGCAATTGATGCACGTATTTCTAGTCAGTTGAAAGAACTTGAAGACAAAATTCTTGAAGTTGCTCCGATAAAAACCATAAGCAAGGCAGAGGCCATAAATCCTGATGCTTAGAAATGAAATCTGACAGTCGGTTCTGGGGGTGGGTATGAAATCGGCATATACTGCAGAGTTTGATTTTTCGAAATATCTTTCAGAAGTGAAACGCGCAGACACTATTCATTATATTGGTCATGTTTCTGCGGTTAACGGGCTAGAAATAGAAAGTTTTGGGCCTCGTTCTGTTATTGGAGAGATGTGTACAATCCGTATTCCAAGCACAAAAACGGAATTGATGGCTGAAGTTGTTGGACTTGAGGGAACAACTGTAAAGCTTACAGCTTTTGGCGACACGAAGGGGATTGAAATTGGCTGTGAAGTTATCGCTTCTGGAAACGTTCTTCAGGTTGGAGTCGGCAAAAATCTTTTAGGTCGTGTAATTGATGCTGTTGGCCGTCCTTATGACGAACTTGGAGACATAGCATGTGAAGAATTTTACCCCGCGGTTGCAAATCCTCCTGAGCCAATGAAAAGACGTCCTATTGATCGCCGTATAACAACAGGTGTGCGTGCCATTGATACGTTGCTGACCGTCGGCAAAGGGCAGCGCATGGGAATTTTTGCAGGTTCCGGCGTAGGAAAATCGACTTTAATCAGTATGATTGCACGTAATACGAATGCAGATGTAAATGTTATTGCCCTGATTGGTGAACGTGGTCGCGAGGTAATGGATTTTATCCGGCGTGATTTGGGTGAAGAAGGTTTGAAACGCTCTGTTGTTATTGTTGCAACTAGTGATCAGCCTTCGATTTGCAGGTTGAGGGCAGCCTATGTTGCAACTGCTGTGGCCGAATACTTTAGGAATCAAGGGCAGGATGTAATGTTTATGTTTGACTCTGTTACTCGATTTGCTCAGGCACAGCGTGAAATTGGTCTTGCAAACGGAGAACCGCCTGCTCAGCGTGGATATCCGCCAAGTGTTTTTGATTTGATTCCAAAACTTCTTGAAAGAACTGGAACAAATGACAAAGGTTCGATAACAGCTTTCTATACAGTTCTTGTTGACGGTGATGACATGAATGAACCTATTGCCGACAAAGTTCGCGGTACGCTTGACGGGCATATTGTTTTGAACAGGGCTTTGGCGCAGAGCTATCATTTTCCGGCAATTGATGTTTTGCAGAGTGTAAGCCGTCTTGGACGCAGAGTTACAGGCATTCAGACTAGAAAAGCGTGCGGAATAATCCGGCAGTTAATGTCAACGTATCAGGAAAATGAAACTTTGATAAATACCGGCAACTATGAGGCAGGTCGTTCTGCATCAATTGACAAAGCTATTGAAAAACATGAACTGATTGAAGAATTTTTAAAGCAGGAAGAATACGAAAAATGCTCTATGGAAGAATCTCTGAAGAAACTGTCAGAAGTTTCTGAAATTGAAATTCCGCAGGAAGAATATGCAGAAGATTCTGGAACAAAAATTCTTACGACAGCCCAGATTGCAGATGCTGCTGCAAAAAAAGATAATCTGTAGAAATTATGAAAAAATTTGTTTTTAAACTTGAAGATGTTTTGTCCATACGGGAATTTCAGCAGGAACAGGCAGAAATTGAATTGGGCAAGGCTCTTGAAGAAGAACGGAAAATTCAGGAAAAACTTGAAGCTGTTGCAGTACAGCATGCTGCCTGTGTCAGACAGATTGATGGTACTTTAGATTTTTCAGCAATTGCATCTGCACAGCAGTATTTTGCCATGCTTGAAGTGCAGAAAAATTTTCTTCTTGAAGAACTTACAAGGGCAAAGCTTGTAACTGAGCAGAAAAGAAAAATTCTTCAGGAAAAAATGAAAAAATCTGCATCACTTTCAAAATTACGGGAAAAAGAACTTGTTAAATTTCAAAAGCAGGTCCTGGATGAAGAAGAACTTGCAGTTGATGATGTTGCTTCTTCCCGTTATAAAAGATAGTTCAAATCACTGCATTATTTTGAATTGTGCAGGTTCTGCAGAACATCCTTAATATTTGAATGCACTTCCGCCAATAAATTCCCGGATTATTGAGCGGTCTGGTACATCACGTTCTGGAATTGGTGAAAAATTATCCAGAAAGCGCAGCAGCCTTGATGCTTCTGTAAATTCCGGGCAGTCAGGGGTTATGACCCTGAGTAATGGAACTGCATAAACTTTTAAAACTGCAAGTTCATAGTCCAAAGCAGTGTTTAGCATTACGTCAGCATTGCGCTGGAATGGGAAAATGTGCAGTTTTTCACCTTTCTGTACGTTTGACCACATTGAAATTGTAGCTGCTGCGGATTTTCCACGGAACTGCGCATCTCGTACGATTCTGCGGATAAGGCGGTTGTCGCTTGTTGAAATTCGTGTATGGTCGTTAAGGTTCAGCTGCGTAAGTGCTGAAAGATAAATTTTGAATTTCAGTTCAGGGGCGATAAGAGGGGTAAGCCTGTCATTCAGCCCATGAATTCCTTCCATAATCAAAATGTCGTTTTTGCCAAGTGCCATTTTTTTACCGCTGAAAAATCTTTTTCCGGCTGTAAAATCATAGGACGGCATTTCAACTTCTTTTCCATTGAACAGGTCGATTAACAGCTGATTCAGATATGGAATGTCCAGTGCTTCAAGGCATTCGTAATCGTAGTTGCCGTTTTCGTCTTTAGGATTGCGTTCCCTGCCGACATAGAAATCATCCAGGCTAATAAGTTGCGGTTTGTAGCCTATTGCCTGCAGCTGAAGTGCAAGTTTTTTTGATGATGTTGTTTTTCCAGAGCTTGACGGTCCTGCAATAAGTATAACCTTTACGTTTTTGTTCTGGCTGATTTTATCTGCAATGTTGGAAATGCATTTTGTCTGGAATGTTTCACTGATGTTAATGAAATCATTGATTTTGCGTTTGTTGATGAGTTCATTAAGGCTGGCAACTGATGTAACTCCAATCTGTTTGCCCCATTTTTTGTAGCGGCTGTAGATTGCAAAAAGTTCAGGAATGTCCTTAAATTCTGAAATTTTATGAGGTTCTGAAGTTGTGGGAAAGCGCAGGAGAAAGCCTTCTCCATAAGGCATGAGGTCAAAATACTTCAGGGTTGCAGTTGATTTTACAAGTGCACCAAAAAACATGTCAGAAAAATCGTCTAATGTGTTGACTGCCAGAACAGGAGTGCAGATGCATTCCAGCTGTTTTAAGGTTTCTGTAAGTTCAAGCTTTGAAAAGAGTTCTTTTGCGTCATGATAGGAAATCAGGTCGGTTTTTATGGGCAAATCCTGTTGAACCATGTTCTTCATTTCGCAGGCTATGGAATTAATTTCCTGGTCTGTTATTTTTATGCCTGTGTCCAGAGTATAGTAGTAACCGTAGCCAAGGCTGTGACCTACCCGAAGGTGTGCTTTGGGGTAGACTTTATGAGCCGCTGCTGCAAGCAAAAAGCACAGGGAACGCCTGTAAACTTCTGCACCTGACTTTGTGTTGTCGTATACAGGTGCAATTTTCGCATTATATAAAAGCGGGTAGTTTAGTGAAAAGATTGCATTATTGACAGAAACAGCCAGAATTTCATTGTCTTTTTTTTCAAAATAATCCAGAAACTCAGAAACTGTAGTTCCCAGGGGTGTTGTTATTGTTTTTCCAGAGGGAAGCGTAAGGATGATGTTTTTCATGATTTATTTTAACCTCCGATGGTATTTGCTGAATTCTTTTATTGATAATGTTTGATTAAGGCCTGAGTTCCCAAACTGCCATTGCCGTCTGCTTCCAGCATTTTGTAGTTTTCAAGTACTTTTTCCAAAATGTCCAGTTTCAGATTGCTTTTGTTGGCCTCTTCAACGGCAATGCCCATGTCTTTGATAAAATGTTTGAGAAAAAATCCAGGATTGTAGTCGCCTTTGATGATTTTTGGGGCAAAGCTGTCCATCTGTTTGCTGCCTGCAGCTCCTGTTGAAATTGATTTGAGCAGAACGTCCAGGTCCAGACCTTTTGCCTTTGCATAGGCAAGGGCTTCGCAAACTCCAGAAAGAGTTCCTGCAATTGCAATCTGGTTTGCCATCTTTGCATGCTGTCCGCAGCCGGCAGTTCCCTGGTAATTTATGTTTGTGCCCATTGCCTTGAACAGTGGAATGCAGTCTTCGTAAACAGCTTTGTCGCCGCCTGCAAGAATGGAAAGTGTTCCGTTTTTAGCTCCTGTGTCACCACCGGTTACAGGTGCATCAAGAACTTTGAAACCGCGCTTTGTGCCTTCTGAGTAGATTTTTTCGGCAAGGGCAGGACTTGTGGTTGTCATGTCAATGAGGTATGCACCTTTTTTTGCGCTGTCGAGGATATTGCCAGAGTCAAAATAAACTTCTTCAACATCTTTGGGAAATCCGACTATTGTAATTACAGCTTCTGCATCTTTTACACATTCTGCAATGGAGCCATGAAAAACTGCTCCTTCGTCAATGACGTCCTGAACTTTTTCCTTGTTTCTTGCAAAAATATGAAGTTCAAAACCTGATTTCATAAGGTTTCTGACCATTGATTTTCCCATTATTCCAACACCAATAAAGCCGATTTTTTTCATTTTATGCACCTCAATATTTAAAAAAGAATTTCGATTAGTGCTGTTCCTGCGTTTTAGCGGTTAGCCAGCAGCTGTCAGAAAAGCCTGGCTTGCACTTGAAGTGTTTGCACAGTGCCTGTTTATAGTATTGCAAATGGAAAATGGTTTGTCAAATTTTATGGTTTTGGGGATTTGTGATTTTTGCGGTAAAAATGTGGCTTCTTTGCCTAAGCACTTACGCCAGATTGAAGTGGTGCCGGAGGCAGTGCGAAGCACCGTAAGCGCCTGACGCTGGAGCCACGGAAAGCTGGATAGCCCCGTAACGTGCCGTCCATAATAAAAAAATACTTGTGAAAAATCTGTAGATTTGTATACTAGATTTATGAGATCGGATGGCTATCAGACTAAGGGCAAAAAAGTTATTCTGGAATTTTTAGAGGCAAACAAAGATACGGCTGTTTCTGTGCAGGATATTGCTGATTATCTGAAAGCAGCCGGCGAAGAAACGAATATTACGACGGTTTACCGACGGCTTGAAAAGCTTGCTGCAGAAAAAAAAGTTATCCGCCATTCTGCCGATGATGGAAAAAAGACCCTTTTTCAGTATATTGCAGATGCACGGGAATGTTTGAGCCACCTGCATGTTCAGTGTACCTGCTGTTCAAAGATAATTCACCTTGACTGCGAAGATTCCAGGGAATTTATGGAACATCTATGCAAAAATCACGGAATTGTGCTTGATTGCCGGAAAACTGTTTTGTACGGCTTGTGCAGCGAATGTAGCCGGAAATAGATTTTTTCGTTATTTTTTTTATTGTTTTGAAAATGCAAATTATTTGCAAAATGTATTGACTTTTTCTGTTGCTTTGAAGTATAAAAATGCAGTCAGGTTGCAGATTAAAAATGCAAATTGTTTGCAAAATGTGCCTGTCAGGCGTGAGTGCAGGTGTTTTGCAGGCAGTTGCGTGAAAGTGCTGAGTAATAGCATCTACTGTTAATCAGCACTTCCCTGATTTTTGGGGAAACGTATGTGTTTGCTGCCTGAAAACGGAGATAAAATTGAAAAAATATTTTTTTAGATTGTTGTGTGCTGGTTTCTGGTTGTCTGGTCTGTTACCTGCTTTTGCAGGTGGTAAGATAAAGGTTGTTGCGACTGTTTTTCCTGAATATGACTGGATTCGTAATATTGCAGGCGATAGGGTTGAGCTTGTTCTGCTTGCAGATAAGGGAACTGATATGCATAGCTGGCAGCCGTCAAGTATGGATATGGTCAAGGTTTCTACGGCTGATGTTTTTGTCTATATCGGCGGAGAGTCTGACAAGTGGGTTAAAGGTGCGCTTGCTACTGTAAAGAATAAAAATCGCATTAATGTTAGTTTAATGGAAGTTTTGAAAGATTGTGTTCTTGAAGAAGAGATTGTTGAGGGCATGGAAGCTGAGCATGAGCATGAAGAAGCTGACTATGAGCATGGAGAAGGCGAACATGAGGATGCTGAATTTGACGAGCATGTGTGGCTTTCTGTAAAAAATGCAAGAATAATCTGTAATTATCTTACAGATGTTTTGTGTAAGGCTGACATGAAAAATGCACAGGATTTCCGTGATAGAAACAGGGTTTACCAGCAGAAACTTGAAGGGTTGGATAATGCTTTTTCTGATGCTGTAAAAAAATCTTCCAGAAAGGAAATTCTTGTTGCAGACAGATTCCCGTTCAGGTATCTGGTTGAAGATTATGGGCTTGGCTATTATGCTGCATTTCCTGGCTGTTCTGCAGAAACTGAGGCAAGTTTTAAAACTGTGGGTTTTCTGGTTTCAAAATTGAATGAAAAGAAATTTGGTTATGTTCTTGTTCTTGAAAATTCTGATTGCAGGCTTGCACGAACTTTGATCCGCAATTCAAAGCAAAAGAGTCAGAAAATTCTTGAACTTAATTCCCTTCAGTCTGTTTCAAAAAAACAGCTTGAATCTGGCATTTCTTATATTGATATTATGGAAAAAAATCTTGCAGCTTTGAAAACTGCATTGGAGTAGCGCGGAGTTGCATTTGAGCAGGAAAGCTGTCTGTTCCATTCCATGAAATTCATGAAAATTGGAACATGACAGTTGGTTGTGCAGTTGATTGTGAATGTGAAAACGGTTTTGCAGATTTTTTGCAGAACCGTTTTTTTTATGCAATCTTGAGATTGTTTCCTTATTTTAATATATTTATGGAATGAATGTTTTTCCGTTAGAGGGCAAAAAAATTATCATAAAGGGTGCCCGTGAACATAATCTAAAAAATATTGATTTGGAGATACCAAGAAACAAACTGGTAGTATTTTCCGGCCTGTCAGGTTCTGGAAAAAGTTCGCTTGCATTTGACACTTTGTTTGCAGAAGGACAGCGACGTTACATGGAAAGTCTGTCTTCTTATGCACGGCAATTTTTGGGCCGCATGGACAAACCTGACGTTGATTTGATAGAAGGTCTGTCGCCTGCAATTTCAATAGAACAGAAAAGTACGAATAACAATCCCCGTTCAACTGTTGGAACTGTTACAGAAATTTATGATTATTACCGTCTGCTTTTTGCACGTATTGGTCTTGCGCATTGTCCAAAATGTGGCAGGGTAATTCAGGAACAGTCTGTCGATCAGATTATAAACTCTGTAATGAGCTGGGAAACTGGAACAAAAATTCAGATTCTGGCTCCTGTTGTCAGGGGTAAAAAAGGTGAACATCAGAAAATCCTCGATGATGCACGAACTTCGGGTTTTGTTCGTGCCAGGATTGACGGTGTTCTTGCAGATTTGAGCGAAAGTGTGAAACTTGACAAACAGAAAAAGCATACGATTGAACTTGTTGTTGACAGAATTATTTTAAATGCCGATGTTCGAAAGCGTCTTGCCGATTCCATTGAAACAGCATTGCAGAGTGCAGGCGGAATAATTACAGTTATCCGCCGTGTAAATAAAACTGATTCAGCTTTTGCAGAGGTAATGAAAAATATTGCCGCTTCTGGCAGTGCTGTGGACTTGAGCAAGGATTTTATTGAACAGGAAGTTTTTTTCAGTCAGAAAAATGCCTGTCCTGACTGCGGCATAAGTATTCCTGAGCTGCAGCCAAGACTTTTTTCTTTTAACAATCCTTTTGGAGCTTGCCCGGAATGCAGCGGTCTTGGCGAAAAAATGGAATTTGACCTGCAGCTCATAATTCCTGACCAGTCTAAAAGTTATAATGAACATGGCCTTTTGCCGTATAATCCTACTTCTGCATGGAATAACTGCCGTTTTCAGGCAATTGCGGACTCTTACGGATTTTCTCTTGATACTCCGTTTAATCAGCTTTCAGAAGAACAGCAGAATGTAATAGTAAACGGCTCTGACAGAATTTTGCATTGGGTTTATTATAAGCAGAGCGGTTCTGGTCAGTCTGAATACAATCAGTGCTGGAATGGAATTATGGCCGATTTGAAAAGGCGCTATGTTGAAGCCTGGGGTGATTCCATAAAGGAAAGCCTTGAAAAATACATGGCTCACAGGGTCTGTACAAGCTGTTCCGGCAAGCGCCTGCGTCCTGAAGCTCTTGCAGTAACTGTCGGCGGAAAAACAATCATGGAGCTGACAAAACTTTCTGTCCTGGAATCAATTGAATTTTTTGAAAAAATTGAATTTTCGGAAACTGAAAGGCAGATAGCAAGCCAGATTTTAAAGGAAATAACTTCCCGCCTGAATTTTCTGAAAAATGTGGGACTGGATTACCTTACCCTGGAGCGCCCTGCAGGAACTCTTTCAGGTGGGGAAGCGCAGCGAATCAGGCTTGCAACTCAGATAGGTTCGGCCCTTACTGGTGTAATGTACATTCTTGACGAACCTTCGATAGGTTTGCATCAGCGTGACAATCAGCGGTTGATAGATACACTGACTTATCTGCGAGATTTAGGAAATTCTGTCATTGTGGTTGAGCATGATGAACAGACCTTGCGGACTGCCGACTGGGTTGTTGACATTGGCCCTGGAGCTGGAGTTCACGGGGGAACGGTTGTTGCTTCTGGAACTCCAGAGCAGGTGGCACAGGTTGAACAAAGCCTTACTGGCCAATATCTTGCAGGCACTCTTTCAATTGACATTCCATCTGAAAGGCGCAAAGGTAACGGCAGTTTTCTTGAATTGAAAGGCGTAAATGAGCATAACCTGAAAAATGTTGACTTAAAAATTCCTCTTGGAACTTTTACCTGCATTACAGGAGTTTCAGGCTCCGGCAAGTCAACTCTGCTTTCTGATGTTTTGTATCCTGCCGTAAGCAACAAAATAATGCGGACAAAATATAAAACTGGCAGCTTTGAACAGTTATGCGGAGTTGAAAACATTGATAAGGTCATAAATATTGACCAAAGCCCGATTGGCCGCACTCCGCGTTCAAATCCTGCAACTTATGTAGGCGTTTTTAACGGTATTCGAGATTTGTTTGCTTCTCTGCCAGAAGCAAAAGCCCGTGGATATGCTGCCGGCAGATTCAGTTTTAACGTAAAAGGCGGACGCTGCGAACATTGCCAGGGAAACGGTACTTTAACTATTGAAATGAACTTTTTGCCTGATGTTTACATAAACTGCGATGTCTGCGGTGGAAAACGCTTTAACCGTGAAACTCTGGAGGTTACCTACAAGGGAAAAAGCATTGCTGATGTGCTTGACATGACCATTGAAGAAGCCTGTGATTTTTTTGCCTCGCATCCTGCGATTTCGCGGAAACTTGAAACGCTAAAAGATGTTGGGCTTGGCTATATTCAGTTGGGGCAGTCAGCATTGACGCTTTCAGGAGGCGAAGCACAGCGCGTAAAACTTGCCAATGAACTTGCAAGAGTTTCAACCGGCAAAACCTTGTATATTATGGATGAGCCTACAACAGGCCTGCATTTTGCTGATGTCAAGCAACTTATGCTGGTAATCAAAAAACTTGCAGCACAGGGAAATACGATTGTGATGATTGAACATAACCTTGATGTAATCTGCCAGGCTGACTACATTGTGGATTTAGGCCCAGAAGGCGGTTTCCGGGGCGGCCAGATTATTGCCCAAGGAACTCCTGAAGAAGTCTGCAACGTCAGCCAGTCTTTTACGGCGCATTACATAAAGGAAATGCTTGAGCAGAAAAAAAATCAGAGACATTCTTGAACGGACTTCTGAAAAATATGGAAAATCTTTTCTGCAGAAAAAAAATTTTGTTTCTCTTTGCGCTTTATGGATTTTTTTGTGGGAGAGGTTTGTTTTTTGCAGAAACAGACAAAGATGGTCGGTCCGCTGAAAAAACTGTTACAGTCGTAACGATTTTAAATGCAGAAAAGACAGGCAACAAAAAGAACGAACTTGATGGGACTGACATGATTGTCCTTTCCGGAAATGTGGAAATTTCTGTTCAGAAAGGCAATGTAAAAACAAAAATCAGTGCTGATACTGTCAATTATAACCGCGAAAAAGACATGCTTTATGCCGAAGGCTCTGTAAACTTTTCTCAGGAAAAAGGAAACAAAGAAAATGAAAAAGTTTCTGCTCAGACACTGCTTTTTAATACGGCAACGCTTGAAGGAATCTTTGATGGCGGAAGAGTTGTACAGACGGCCTCTGATTCCATGAATTTGCCGTCAGGTTCAACTTTGATTGTTGCCTCTGAAATTTTTGGCAGGGATGAAACTGGAACTGTTACATTTAAAAACGGTTCCCTGACTTTCTGCGATGAAAATCCTCCCCACTGGAAGATAAAAGCCTCAAGGATATGGCTTTTGCCAGGTGATGAATTTGCTTTTTTCAATGCCTTTTTATATGTAGGAAAAGTTCCTGTTTTTTATCTTCCTGCATTCTGGTATCCAAAAGATGAGCTGATTTTTAATCCCGTTTTTGGATTCAGGCAAAGGGAAGGGTATTTTTTTCAAACAACAACCTATCTTTTTGGACGAAAACCTCTGTCAGCCTATGATGTAGGAGATCAGTACTTGTCAAATTCCGATTCAGAGTCGTCAGCAGATGAAAGCTATTACAGTTTTGTAAAGCCTTCTAAACTGAAGGTTCAGGAAAGGCAGGGTCTCATGCTTCACAATCTTAGTGAAGATTATACAGGGGATACTTCAAATTATGCAAAAATAATGGCCGACTGGTATGCATCGCTTGGATATATGGTCGGTTTTGACATTTCGATAAATCCGTCTGACAGCAAATATTTTTCAAAGTTTCAATTCAATGCTGCTCTTGGTGTGAGCAATACGATTTTTGAAGATGGATCTGCTTATTCAATATATGGACTTGAAAGCGGCGACATTTACAAAGATTCTTCAAGTTTTCTAGGCATGGAACTTCCTTACCGCTATCAGCTGAATTTAACGTTTGAACTGAAAAAACCTTTAAAATTGACATTGAATCTTCCACTATATTCAGATCCATATTTTAAGACTGATTTTGGAAAGCGTACGGAAACTATGGACTGGATTGACTATCTTATTTCCAACCCAAATACAGAAACTGAAACCGATAAAGATAATGACCGCGAGAAATCTGCAGTAACTTCTTTTTCCTGGAAACTTTCAGGCTCTTATGACATTCCTCTGCCAGAGTTTTCAAAGCCATATCTTGAAACTCTTTCAATTTCGAGCTTTTCGTCGGCTGTGCTTTTTTCAAGTTTGCAGAATACAAAAATTGCTTCTGAAGAAAATGACGATGGCTGGGCTACTTTTACGCCTGAAAGAAAATTTTTCTATCCGTCTCAGGTTGATCCGTTGAAAATTTCTGGAAAAATTTCAGGAACTATACTTTCTTTTGGCAGCAGCACAAAAAAAACATCAACTCCAAAAGAAATTCAATTTTTATCTGCGCCAGAAGAAATTTCTGAAAAAACTGATGCTGATTTGCAGCAAAAAAATATTGAAAATCTGGATGAAAAACAATCTGAGCAGCAGGAATTTGAAAATCAGCCTGATGGAAATCAGATTGTACAGAAGAATTCTGATGCAGAAAATGTTGCAGACACCGTGATTCTTGACGAAAAAGCCCTGCCTGAACTTGCTTTTAATCCACCTTCCAACCGAAATGTCGGCGGTCTTGTATATACTTTGACATATTTGATTCTGCCAGTATATAACAGCGAATTTGCCTATTCTTCTACAGGAATTTCAGCTCCAGAAGATTTTGACTGGAAACGTCTCAAGTCGACAATGGTTTATTTTAAAAGCCCTGTAACTCTTACAAGCAAAATCGGCTACAAGGACAGTTTTTTGTCTGTTACAGACACTTTTGACTTTGTTCCAATCTACCAGAATCATCCTTATCTTTCAAAAAATATAGATTACGGCGGATATACAGACAGTGCAGCAGCTTCAATTAGGAAAACAGATTATGCAGCTCGCAAACTTGACCTGACAAATTTAAATACCGTTTCTATAAAACCGTTTTATTATACTGAAAATTTTAATGAAACTGGAATTTCATGGAATACAACTGTAAAACTTATAAAGACTGAATTTATCGGTGATGCCGACAATCCTGAATGGGAATATCTGACCACTGACTTTACTGACGAAGATTACGTTACCGTTCATACTTTGAATGCTGTTTTGGCTGCAACCCAGCACGGCGGTGATTTTGGCCAGAAATTTGTGCTTTCTTCCACATTGCCGCCGCAGGTTGACAAATATTATGGAACTTTGACGCTAAAATTCCCATATACAAGCCTTGTAATGGAAAGCGGCATAAAAAAAACAAGTTCTACAGATGAAACTTGGGTGAAAGAACCTTTCAAGCAGTCGCTTACTTTTAAAATTCTTGACGGAAAAGTTTCTTTTACTCAATCTTATACATATAATCGGGAAGAAGAGTATTCGGATTCATTCAAATATTCATGTACAGTTTACGATTTTCAGCTGGCTTATACAGCAAAATATACAACAGGATACGATTTTGATTCTGATTCTGGATGGGTTGCCCGCAGCAACAAGGAATTCTTGCCCTATTCTTTGAGTTTATCTTATTCAAGGTCAAAAAAGAATTTCCGTTACTGGAAGAACAGAATTTCATGGGCTCCGTCGCTGTCTTCAACACTTGTGTACGATTTTTTAAGGCCAACCAACAGTTATTTCAAATTTATTCCCGCCCTTACCTTTGAAATAAATGAATTTCTTGACATAGAGTTCTCTGCAAGTTCCCGCAATGATGTAATTTATCGTTATGCTCAAAATTATTTGGGGCCTGAAGCAAAAATTGCAGGCGAAACTAACTGGCTTCAGGATTTGATAGATTCTTTCCGATTTGACGATGAAAACAAAAGAATTGCATCGGGATTCAAACTGGAAAGTTTTAATGTAAAAGTTACTCATGGATTGCATGATTGGGATTTATCTTCGCAATTTAAAATAGAGCCGCGCCTGGTAACAGAATCGTCCGGCAAAAAATATTATGATTACAGCCCGTTTTTTACGGTTTCTGTAGTCTGGAGGCCTATGCCAGGCATGAAAACTAAAATTCAGGACAAATATGGAGACTGGGAATTGAACCCTTAGGTGGTTTTTCCTTTGTAAAAAGGATAGCATTTTTTTTGCCTTGACCAAAACTAAAGGTACATATTACTATAAAACAAGTGGATTCTACGTATACGATTGTTGTGCCTGACGGGGAGTTGGTTTCCCGTATATGTGGTGCTAATGACAGTAATTTAAAACTTATTGAAGAACATCTCGGTATACCTGTCTTTATCCGTGGAAACGAACTTTCTATTGAAAAAGATGATACAGTTCTTAGGCAGCAGTTTAAGTTTATAATTGACAGAATTGCCGATGAACTTTCTGACGGTTGCGATGCTAGTGCTGATATGGTTGCTTCAATTTTGCAGACTGAAACTCATACATCTTTTGAAGAAAGTTCCATAACTGTTCCTGGAGGAATTCGCAAAGTTTATCCAAAGTCACACAGACAGGCAGACTATGTTCGGGCATTGCGAAAATATGACATGGTTTTCTGCTCAGGCCCTGCCGGCAGTGGAAAAACTTTTCTTGCAGTTGCAGAGGCTTTAAGGCTTGTAATGTCGCATAAAAAATCAACTTTAATACTTACCAGACCTGTTGTAGAGGCTGGCGAAAGTCTTGGTTATCTGCCAGGAGATTTGGAACAGAAGATAAATCCATACCTCAGACCTCTGTATGATTCAATTTCTTTTATTTTGCCACGTGAAGTAATGAAGCGCCTTACAGAATCAGGTGTAATTGAAACTGCACCTTTGGCGTATATGCGTGGACGGACACTCAATGACAGCGTTATAATTTTAGACGAAGCACAGAATACAACTTGTGAACAGATGAAGATGTTTTTGACCCGTATGGGCGAAAACTCAAAGGTTTTTATTACTGGGGATGCAACCCAGATTGACCTGCCTAAGCGTACAAGGTCAGGACTTGTTCATGCAATGCAGATTCTTTCAGGAATTCCTGACATTGCCAGAATACAGATGACTTGTGAAGACGTTGTCCGCAATCCGCTGGTCAAAAAAATTGTACAGGCTTATGAAAACGATGAAAAAAATGAATGATAAGCAGAATTCTCCGGAAAAATCTTCTTCGATAAAGGAAGAAATTTTTACTTTTATCAGAAGAAATCTGTCGAATATTGCACTTTTTATCTGCTCGTTTCTTGCTGTAGGCGTAATTGTTTATTTCCGTACGGCAACTGCAGAAACTGTTGCAAATTTTAAGCTGAATGATTTTGAAATAGGACAAATTTCTGACCGAACCATAATTGCCGATAAAAATCTGGCACCTGATTTGGAAAATACGGTTTCTGTAGAGGCTGGTGAAAAAGTCATAAAAAAAGGTTTTCCTATTTCTGCAGAAGCTTATGCAAAGTTAAAGAAGATGGCGGAATCTCCTGTATATATTGATTACAGGGCTTTTGCAAATTCCATTCTTTATGTAGTTTTGATTGCTGTTTTGTGGTGTTTCCTGTATTCCTGCGAAATAAGTGGCCGGCGTACTCAATTTAAAGAATCTTTAACGGAAGTAATTTTCTTTCTGATTGTTTTTTCCGTGATAGTTTTTGGAAAGCGGTCTCCTCTTTTTGCAGATGATTATAGAATACTGATAATAATGCCACTGCCGTTTGTTATCTTTCTTGTAACGATTCTTTTTGGACAGTTATCTGCCTATTTTTTTGTCTGTATTTTGGCGCTGGGCGTTCTCCTTGCAACTAGTTTCAGCCTTATTCCTGCGCTTTTTACGATTTGTTCGTCCATGTCAGCTGCTATAATTGTCCGCAAGATTGTCCGCCGTGTTGACATTGTTCTGGCAGCAATAATGATTTCATTTTTTAATGTAGTATTTGTAATAATGTTAAAAGTGATTTTTAATGACACTTTTTCAGACTGTTTGCCGGTTTTTGCAGGCGTTGCCCTTAATGGTTTTATTTCAGGGATTTTGACACTCGGATTTTTGACTCCATTGGAAATAATTCTGAATACGGCAAGTGTTTTTCGCCTGATGGATTTAAGCGATGTAAACAATCAGCCGATCATGAGGCGTATGCTTCTTGTTGCCGGCGGAACATACAGTCATTCAATGATGGTATCTTCCCTTGCAGAAAATGCTGCAAGAGAAATTGGTGCAAATGCCCTGCTTGCAAGAGTTGGTGCCTGTTACCATGACATCGGAAAACTTGATCAGAGTGAGTATTTTACAGAAAATCAGGGAAGTGGCGGCAACAAGCACAATGATATAAATCCTTCGCTTTCAGTTTCTGTAATACGAAGTCATGTTAAAAAAGGTATTGAAAAAGCCAGACAGTTGCATTTGCCAAAGTCCCTTATTGATATTATTGCTGAACACCATGGAAACAGTGTTATTGCATATTTTTACAATGAGGCAAAAAAACTTGATCCCAATGTTTCACCTGAAGATTATTCTTATTCTGGGGTTCCTCCTACAACAAAAGAATCTGCAATAGTAATGCTTGCCGACACTGTAGAAGCTGCATGCAGAACCCTGGATAACCCTTCTGCTTCCAGAATTGACAAATTTGTAGCGCAGTTAATTGCATCCAAGATTGAACATCATCAGCTGGATAACAGCCCGCTTACATTCAGCGATCTTGCAAAAATTCGGGAATCTTTTGTCCAGCTTTTGACAGCATACTATCACAGCAGGGTTGAATACCCGGATCAGAAAGATCCTGATGATGTTGACAGCACTTCGGATGCATCTTTAGGCGACAAAACCCTTGAAGAGGTAAAAAATAATGGCTAATTCAGTATTAGTTTCTGTTCAGGAGGGTCTGCCAGAACCATCATGGTTTGCCCATGTTGAAAAGTTTGTCCTTCTTGCCATGGAAAAACTTGGTTATGATGGAGAAGAGCTTTCCATAATGTTCACAGATGATACTTTGATGCAGGAATTAAACAAATCTTATCGGAATATCGATTCTTCTACAGATGTACTTTCTTTTGAAAACGGAGAAGAGTATAATGATGAAGATGGTAATAAATGGCTTAATGCAGGAGACATTGCAATCAGTCTTGATATGCTGCCGGTAAATGCTGCATATTTTAACTGTTCAGAAAATGAAGAGTTGAAGAGACTTTTGGTTCATGGTCTTTTGCATTTAAACGGCATGGATCATGGTGATGAGCATATTGAAAAAAATCAACTTCCTGTATGCGAAATGCTGGTAACGCAGGAAAATTTGCTTTCTGAATTGAAAGATGAAATTATTATAGGTAATGAATAAATGGGACTATTTATATTTGGCAAAAAAAACAACAAAAAGCATGAATGTGAAACTGTTTCTGAAAAACAGCAGCAGATTTTAAATGAAGAAAAACGGGACATGATTCAGGGCATTGAAGAAATGTCAGAAACTACTGTTAAGGAAGTTATGGTTCCCCGTATTGATGTTGACTTTTTTCCTGTTGATATTCCAGAAGAAGAACTTTTTGAAAAAATTCTTGCAAGCGGACATTCGCGTTTTCCCGTATATGACGGTTCAATTGACAATGTAATTGGAGTTCTTTATGTAAAAGATTTGATTTATGCTTTTGCACGCAAGGAGCCTGTTGATATAAAGAAAATTGTCCGTAAAGCGTATTTTGTTCCTGAGTCAAAGCATATAGACGGGCTTTTACGTGAATTTAAACGGCGCCACCTGCATATTGCCATTGCAATTGATGAATATGGCGGAATTTCTGGTATTGTTACGATGGAAGACATTATCGAAGAAATTGTCGGAGATATTCAGGACGAATTTGACAATGAACATGAGGATATTATTCCTTTGGGAACAGATATCTGGCTTTGCGATGCCCGTGTAAGTCTTGACGATTTGAATGAAAAATTGTCCTCGCAGTTTCCGACAGAAGAATTTGATACGTTGGGAGGCTTCGTTTTTGACCTTTTTGGGAAAATTCCTGTTAAATTTGAAAAAACTGTCTGGAATAATTTTGATTTTATTATTCAGGACATGGAAGGCCACAGAATTAATGTTGTAAAACTGATTCGAAGACCAGGAGATGAAGACCCTGATGGTAAAAAAGAATAGCCGTTTATTTGGATTAGCCTTTTTGCTGACGGTTTGTACATTTGCTTTTTCTTCTCCAAAGACTGCATCGGAATATTACAGTCAGGGAGTTGAATTTCAGCTTTCAGGTCAGTATTTCCCTGCATTAGAATCTTTTCAGCAATCTGTTCTGATTAACCCTATTTATGGGGATGCGTGGCTGCATCTTGCCCAGTGTTCCTATTATCTTGATAAATATGAAATGGCTCTGCACTATGCAGAAAATGCAGAAAAATATGCCCTTGAAGATGCCGAAATTCAGAATTTAAAAGGCATGATTTACATAGCTTTGGGAAATCTGGAAAATGCCCGTGCGATTTTTGAAGCTGTACTGAAAAAATATCCAAACAATGTTGAATCCCGCTTTGGACTCGCTGAACTTAATCTGTTTGCAGGGCGACTTGGTGATGCGGAAATTCTGTATAAAGATGCTTTGAAACGGCATGGAACAAACAGAAAAGCCTTACTGAGTCTGGCTCTGCTTGCCGAAGAACAGGGTAAGTCTGATCTTGCCCGCAGTTACATTGAACAGGCGCTTGCATGGCATTCAGATAATGCAGAAGTTCATTATCTTGCAGCCTGTCTGCTGTGTCAGGAAAAAAAGTTTGAAGAAGCTGAATATAAAGTTCGTGCAGCGCTTCAACTTGATAATGAATATTATGATGCTTACGAGCTGCTTGCAAACATTCTTTATCTTGAAAAAAAATATACAGAAGCATTAGATGTCTGCGATTTTTTTATTGATTCAAGACCTTCTGAAAGCCATATATGGTATTTGAAAGGTTTGTGCCTTCAAAGACTTGGCCGGGAAAAGGAAGCCATTGACGTTTGGGAAAATGGTCTTTCTGAAAATCCCTATGATGAGCTGATGCGCTCGGCTCTTGAACTTCTGGCTGAAAAAATTGTTCCTCTGGAAGATGAGCGCAGGTCTGACTGGGCGGCCTTTCATATTGAAAAAGCGCGTGCCTATGAAAAAAACTTTCAGGGAAGTGCGATGCGCTTTGAATATCAGCGTGCATTGAAATTGAGTCCTTTCAATATTGAAGCAAGAAAGTCATATTCTCAGCAGCTTTTGCGGGATGGACTGCATGAACTTTATCTGGATCAGTTGAAATTTATAAAAAACAGTCTGGAAAATTCTGGCGAAAAACCTAATGTTGAATTGACTGATACAATTGAAGCTTATGATTCACTTTTGAAAAATACTTTAGCTTCAAAATGGAATATAAATGCGTTCATGCTTGAAAAAAAACGCTGGAAACTTGGAATTTATTACATGGACGGAAATGCTGGCCGGAGATATCCTGATTCACAGCAGGTTGTTTCGGATATGTTTTGCAGTCTTTTTTCTGGATTATCGGCAGCTTCTGTTGATGCCGGCTCTTTTAAGGCAGCAGATTTTGCACAGGCCTTTGCCAATGCGCGCTTTTCAGGAATTGATTATTTTATAGTTTTGTCTCTCGAAGAAACAAGTCGGGAACTTGTGCTGAATGCAAGAGTTTGCTCTGCATCTACAGGAAACGAGGTTGCTTCTTTTTCAATTTTCAGGACAGGCAATGACAGATATTCGATTTCCCTTAGGCTCCTGAGGCAGAAAATTCTTGAAATTCTTCCTGTGCGCGGAAAGATTCTTGCACGAAACGGTGATGTTCTGCTTGTGGATTTAGGCCGAAGTGAAGGGGTTACGGAGAATTTTGAATTTGATGTTGTAAAAAAAGGCGGCATAAAAACTGCTGATATAGGCCCTGGCGTAACTTACCGTGAAAATTCTGTAATTGGAAAGGCTGTTGTTACCAGGGCTGACGGTGATGTTAGCGAAGTTCGGTTTGTTCAGAAAGGATTTTTTGACAGGCTGAATATTGGTGATGAGATTGTGCTTTCAAAAGTTCCTGACAATTCCCTGTCAGAAAAGGAAAACTCTGAAATATCTTCGGAAAATGCACCATCAGCAAATGCAGATGGAAAGTCGGCTGTTAAAAATAATGAAGAGGAAAATCCTTTATCTATGGAAGAACTTGGCCTGTCAAAAACACCTGATCTGATTGAATTAATCAGGAATATCAGGAATGTTGATTAAATCCAAAGACGAATCAATCCATTTTTGTGAAAGTTCTGGAAAAACATCCTGTACTTTCAAAAATGACATGATTGCATCTTTAAAATTTCCGCTGAAGTACTGACATTCGCCAAGGTAAAAAAGGGCTCTGTCCGTTATATTTTTGCTGTGGTTTATTGAAAGAAATTCTTTCAGTTTTTCGGTTCCTTCCGTGTATTTTTTCTTTGCAAATGTTGAATGAAGGGTTTCAAAAAGCAGGTAATCTTCTCCGCCTTCTGGCGAAATCAAATCCTCTTCAAAAGCGTATGGCTCAAGGATTATTTTTTCTGCAGAGGCATCTGTTTTTGTAAATGCCAGTTTTTCACCGGCCTTCAATGTCTGTTCTTTCATTGGAAGCACTTTTTTTTCGGCTTGCAGCATATCAAGTGTCGGCAATGGAATTTCGCGCAATGTGCCTTCCGGATAAATTTTCTCTTTGGCAGACGGAGTATCTATGGTCTGTTTTTTTATTTCAGGTGTTTTTCTGTGGATTCCGTTTACAGTTGCATTTATTGAAGGCAGAATTATCCTGTCTTCTCCGTCTGATGTTTTTACAATGACTGCATAATAATATTCCCTGTAGTCGTAAACTTTGTCCAAAAAAGTGCGTCTGTCAGGAGGAAGTGATGCAATTCTTGCAGTTGATGAAAGTTCGTATGTCATGGCAAAGGGTTTGTTTGCCCTGTACAGTTCAAAATATTCTGCATTTTTTTCAAGATTTTGGTCAAACTCCCATGTAAGAAGGATAGAGTCTTTAGACTGGGCTGTTGCGCAGATGTTGAATACGGTTGAGCGTTCGCTCTGTGCAAAGCTGATTCTGCAAAATATGAATAAAAGTGCCGCAAAGACCGGCATTCTGTTTTTTTGAGCCATAGTTTGATTTTATATGCGATTTATGGAAATCTCAAGTAAGTGCTGCATTTTTTTTGCCTTTCTCATAATCCATTAGCCTGATGCTGAATGAAAATATCTGGTATTTTTCCTTAAAAAAAACGGCATAAAAAACTGTCTTGCCAGTTTTAAAATCTTTGTGCATAATGAACGGGCAAAAAAAGTGAGATAAAATCGGTGAGGTCAAGGCTTTAAGCTCATCGTCTTGGCTCAGCGTATTTTTATGGGAGATGTAAGATAAAACCGCTAAAATAGCGCGGCTTTATCTTACCTAAAGTTTGCGTTGCAAACTTATTATTGAACTGCTGTTCCTCATTACATTACGGAACAGCGTAAAAAGTCAATCGATTGTTGAAACAATCTTCTTGACTTTTTATGGGAGATGTAAATGGTAAAACATGTAATTTTATGGACTTTGAAAGATGAATTTTCTGCAGAAGAAAAAGAAAATATTAAAAAAGGTATAAAAGAAGGACTTGAAGGCCTTAAAGGAAAAATCCCTGGTCTTTTGGAAATAAAGGTTAATGCTTATGGTCGGCTTGACTCTTCTAATGCTGATTTGATGCTTGATTCTACTTTTGAAAATGCACAGGCTCTGAAATCTTATTCAAAACATCCTGAACATGTTGCTGTTGCTGATTCAAAGGTTCGGCCTTTTACTGCTGCCAGAACCTGCCTTGATTTTGAAATGTAGCTGAAATCAGTTATTTATTACAAAATTCTGTATTTGACATTGCAAAATATTTATTTTATTCTTAAGGATA
>JAEDIW010000104.1 GCA_016296655.1 Treponema sp.
ATAAAAACTTTGACGCTATTTCAGGCAAAGTTTTTATTACACCTCCTGTAAAAATTTAAAAAAGAGGTGTATTTTTGTGTTTTTTACCCCTCGTTACAGGTGAAATTATAAGTCTGCTCTTTAAATTTTGCAAAGAATTTGTCAAAAAAATGCTGGAAAAGCACTGGAACAATCAATCTTGCGCTAAGAACTGTGAAAAGGAAGGCTTGCAAGCTTGATTCAAACATTTCAAACTTGAAATAAAGACCGTTAAACGGTAATTTTATTGTACACTGAAGTGAATGCCTTGACCATAGTAGTGCAGAGTAATATATTAGAGTTTAATAAATACTGATTGAACTTTAGTAAAATTTAAGAATTTTTTTACAGATTTGGAGGTTTTAATATGAAAAGTGATAATGCAAAAAAGGGAGCTGCCCGTGCGCCCCATCGTTCTTTGTTTTATGCTTCAGGTTATACAGATGAAGAATTGGCACAGCCTTTAGTGGGCATTATTTGTGCTAAAAATGAACTTATTCCAGGACATATTGAACTTGACAGAATTTCCGAAGCTGTAAAAGCTGGCGTGCGAATGTGCGGCGGTACTCCTATAGAATTTCCTGCAATTGGTGTTTGCGACGGCATTGCCATGGGGCATGAAGGAATGAAATATTCTCTGGTAACGCGTGAACTTATTGCTGATTCCATTGAATGTGTTGCAAAAGCTCATCAGTTTGATGCCCTTGTAATGATTCCTAACTGCGACAAGATTGTTCCTGGCATGCTTATGGCTGCTGCCCGCCTGGATTTGCCGACTGTTTTCTGTTCTGGCGGACCTATGATGCCTGGGCATGTTATGGATTCTTCTAATCCCTATTATGGAAAGGAACTTTCTTTGACAGATATGTTTGAGGCTGTTGGTGCCCTTGCAGTTGGCAAAATTACTGAAAGTCAGCTGAAAGATATGGAGCATGCTGCCTGTCCTGGCTGTGGTGCCTGTTCGGGAATGTTCACTGCAAATTCCATGAACTGTCTGACAGAGGTTCTGGGACTCGGTTTGCCTGGCAATGGAACAATTCCTGCAGTTACTGGTGAACGTATTGCTCTTGCAAAGCATGCCGGCATGGCTGTAATGAATCTGTATAAGAAGGGAATTACTGCCCGTCAGATGATGACTGCTGAAAATTTCAGGAATGGTCTTGCTGCTGACATGGCTCTGGGCTGTTCTTCCAATACAATGCTGCATCTGCCTGCAATTGCCCATGAAGCCGGCATTTCTATTGACTTGCATGAAGTAAATGAAATTTCTGAAAGAACTCCAAATCTCTGTCATCTGGCTCCTGCAGGACATACTTTTATGTGCGAATTGAATGATGCCGGCGGTGTTCAGGCTGTTCTTGCTGAACTTGCAAAGAAAAATCTCATTAATACAAGCCTTATTACGGCAACAGGCAAAACTATTGCAGAAAATATTGCATCTGTACGCAATAGAAATCCTGAAGTTCTAAGGCCGATTGAAAATCCGTATTCTGATAACGGTGGAATTGCAATTTTGTTTGGAAATCTTGCTCCAGACGGAACTGTAGTAAAACGTTCTGCCTGTGCAAAAGAACTGATGAAGCATACAGGTCCTGCAAGGGTTTTCAATGATGAAAGCGAAGCCATGGAAGCTGTTCAGAATAAAAAAATAAATCCAGGTGATGTTGTTGTAATTCGTTACGAAGGTCCGAAAGGTGGCCCTGGAATGCGCGAAATGCTTGCCGTTACAGCTGCCCTTGCAGGTCAAGGACTTGACAGGCAGGTGGCTTTGATTACTGACGGAAGATTCAGCGGTGCAACTCGTGGAGCTTCAATGGGACATTGTTCTCCTGAAGCGGCAGATGGCGGACCTATTGCGCTTGTTGAGGAAGGCGATATGATTACAATTGACATCAACGCATATAAAATCAATCTTGAAGTAAGCGATGAAGAGCTTGCAAAGCGCCGTGCTGCATGGAAATGTCCTGCACCAAAGGTTACAGATGGATATCTTGCACGCTACGCAAAACTTGTTTCATCTGCAGATAAAGGAGCAATCTTACAGTAATGAAAATATCTGGTTCACGTGTTGTAATTGAATGTTTGATAGAACAGGGGGTTGATACCGTTTTTGGATATCCAGGCGGTGCAATCCTGAATATTTATGACGAACTTTATAAAAATAGTAACAGAATCCGCCATATTTTGACGGCTCATGAACAGGGGGCAAGCCATGCGGCAGACGGCTATGCCCGTTCGACAGGAAAAGTTGGTGTTGTAATGGCTACAAGCGGACCTGGTGCTACGAACCTTGTTACAGGCATTGCAACTGCCTACATGGATTCTGTACCGATGGTGGCAATTACCTGTAACGTAATTATTCCTCAGCTTGGAAAGGACAGCTTTCAGGAAATTGACATTACTGGCGTGACCATGCCGATTACAAAGCATAATTACATTGTTCGTGATCCTGCAAAACTTGCAGACACTATTCGGGAGGCTTTTGTAATTGCAAAAAATGGTCGTCCGGGGCCTGTACTCATTGATATTCCAAAAGATATTACTTCGGCAATGATTGAGTATGCTCCGATGTCCGCAGATGAAAGCAGCCGGCTTATTGAAAATGCAGACAAGGCTAATTTGAACCGCATAATGAAAGTTGAAGAACCTGATGACAGTGAAATAGAACAGGCTGCACAGCTCATAAATGCTGCCGAACGTCCTGTAATTTATGCAGGCGGTGGAATAATCATTTCAGAAGCGTCGCAGGAATTAAAGGCCCTTGCAGAAAAAGCTGATATTCCTGTTACCATGAGCCTTATGGGTAAGTCGGCATTTCCAAACAAGCATCCGCTTGCACTGGGCATGATTGGAATGCATGGAACAAAGGCCGCTAATATGGCTGCAAACAAAAGTGACCTGCTCATAGCAATTGGAACACGGTTCAGTGACCGCGTAATAGGCGACCCTGAAAAATTTGCAAGACATTCAAAGGTTTTGCAGATAGATATTGACCCGGCTGAAGTAAATAAAAACATCAGGGTTTACAATGCTGTAGTCGGCAATATAAAGAACGTGCTTTCCAGACTTCTGCCACTTGTAAAAGAAAAAGAATCTTCTCAATGGCTTGAACAGATTGGCGCATGGAAAAAAGAAATTCCTCCTAGCTGGAACATTAAGTCAGGACTTACTCCAAAATTTATCTATGAATTTGTAAATTCAAAAGTTCCTGAAGATACTGTCATAACAACGGAAGTTGGACAGCATCAGATGTGGGCTGCACAGTTTTTTGATTTTACGAAGCCAAGGACTTTCCTTACATCTGGCGGACTTGGAACTATGGGCTTTGGAACTGGTGCAGCAATTGGTGCTCAGTTTGCAAATCCTGAAAAACGCGTTGTTCATTTTGCAGGAGACGGCTCTTTCCGTATGAACTGTAATGAGCTTGCAACAGTTGACCACTACAAGCTGCCGATTATTTTTGTAATAATCAATAATGGCGCACTTGGAAATGTCCGCATGTGGCAGACGCTCTTTTATGAAAAGCGTTACAGTCAGACAACTTTGGATTTTGGTCCGGATTTTGTAAAGCTTGCGGAGGCCTACGGAATTGACGGTTACAGGGCTGAATCTGAAGACGAGTTTAAGCGTGCCTTTGAAAAAGCATTTGCTTCCGGCAAGGCTTGTGTAATTGATGCGCACATCGCCATGGATGAAATGGTATTTCCGATGATTCCGCCTGGAAAACCTGTAGAAAATCTTCTTCTGGATTTAAAATAAATGTGCATTCAGGGCTCTTCAAAAAATCGGCAATTTATGATTTTTTGAAGGTGTCCTGTAAAATGCAGTTATTTTTTTTTCATGTAAAAAATGGGAAACACAACTTTGAGTAAATACGAAAAACTTTGGGAATACATAAAAAATCAAAATGTGCAGGCTTTTACGCTGAGTTATGATGAAATAGAAAAAATTGCAGGTGTTCATCTTGACCATTCATTTTTGAATTACAAAAAAGAACTTTTGGAGTTTGGCTGGAAAGTTGAAAAAATCTCCATGAAAAACAAGTCTGTTTCTTTTGAAAAAACTGCGCTGTAATTATTCTGTATTTGTGCTTGGTTTTGCAACGGGTCTTAGGGCGAAGCCCTAG
>JAEDIW010000105.1 GCA_016296655.1 Treponema sp.
TGATTTTTTTTAGTCAACGTATTGACATAATTTTTTATATTCGCTATTATACAAACATCACGCGGGGATGGTGGAATTGGTAGACACGCCAGCTTGAGGTGCTGGTGGCGAGAGCTGTGCCTGTTCAAGTCAGGTTCTCCGCATCGCGTTGAAAGGCCTTGTAATATAGAAATATGTTACAAGGTTTTTTTTATTTAGGACATGCGGACAAAAATGCAGATAGTTTTTCCTGTTTTTTTTATTTTTACAATTTATTCTGTCGTTAATACTTATCTTCCTGTTTTACTGTCAATTGTTGGATACAACATCGAAAATATCGGTCTGCTGCTGGCAATTTTTGATATTGCAGGAACATTCATAGCCATGCCATGTGTTTCTCTGGTTAGCAAATCTAAGAATTATGGTTTAGCTTTGTTTCTTTTACTTTTGCCATGCATCATAATGCCGTTTCCTCTTATAAACTTTCCTGTTTTTGCTCTTTCTGCAATCTGTCTTTCACTATACGCAATTGGCTATAAATCTCTTATACCGGTCAGCGATGCAATAATTACCAACATATTAGACGGTAATGACAGTGAATATGGAAAAATTCGGGTTGTAGGTTCTGCAAGTTTTGTTTTGATGTCTTTAATCCTGCAGTTTTTCTGCATTGACAGAAACTTTTCTTCTACAGGACTGTTTTTATGGGTTGCGGTTCCGGCCATGCTTGCTGCCATTTCAATTTTCTTTGTGCCAGGCTTGATTTCTGGAAAAACAGGAAGCATTCCTCCTCTTTCTAATGAACAATCTGCTGTATCTTTAAACGAAGATTCTCAAACTTTTTCCCTTTCTTTCAGGGCTGTAATAATCCTGCTTTTCATAGGTTTTTTGGCTCTTTCGCCTGTAAATAAGTTTTTTTCGCTTTATGTAAGAGACTTTCTTCATGTAAATGCCGGTCCGGGCTTTTGGGCGGTTCATGCAGTTGTTGAAATTCCATTTATGATTTTTGCAAGTAGAATTATCAGGCGTTATGGCAGTAAAAAAGTTTTAAGTTGCTGTACTTTTGCAATTTCTATCAGGCTTTTAGTATATATTATTTTTCCGTCTTTTTGGGGAGCTTTAGCAGGGCAGCTGCTTAATTCCCTGACATTTGGACTTTTGCATCCGGCGGCAATTTCTTTTATTTGTGAACATGTAAAAGGGAAAAAACAGGTTACAGCCCTTGCGATGTATACTGTCGGGGCAAATGGAATTGGCAACATTATTGGCAGTGCTGTCGGAGGGCTTGTTATTGCAAAATATGGTTTTCCTGTGCTTTTTATAGCTGCGGCATCATTGCCGCCTTTAGGAATTCTGCTTTTTCATTTTATGCTGAAAAAATCATCAGACTGACAACTTTGTTGTTATTTACCTGAAAATCAGTTTGAAAGTTTACGATAAAACTTTCTTATGGGAGTAAAAAAATGCTTGCAGTTTATGTAAATTGTGCTACCGTAATTTTAGGAAGCCTTATAGGAATATTTTTTGCAAAAAAAATTTCAAAATCTTTGTCTGAAATCATTCAAAATGCAGCTGGAATCGTTACATGCGTAATTGGAATACAATCAGCCTTTCAGTACAAAAGCATTGTAATTTTAACGCTATCCCTTATTATTGGCGGAATTTTGGGTTCCTGGTGGGATTGGAATGGAAAAATCCTTTCATTAGGAAAAATAATCGAAAAATTTTTAAATAGAAAAAAACAAAATTTTCTTTGCTCTGCCGGCAAAACAAAAGATTTGACAGAGGGAATTGCTGCTGAAAGCGTTGAAAAATCAGAAAATAATCTGAAATCTGAAAAAAAAGAATGGAACTTTGCCTATGCCTTTTTAAATTCTTCTGTTTTGTTTTGCGTCGGCGCTATGGCAATACTTGGTTCTTTTAAGGCTGGCCTTGAAAAAGATTACACGGTCATTTTTACAAAATCGATTCTTGATGGTTTTATGGCAATAACTTTTGCAGCTGCAATGGGTCCTGGAACTGCATTTTCATGCCTTTCAATTTTTATCTATCAGGGTGCTTTAACATTGTTTTCAAGCGTAATTCATTCATATATGGACGAAACAATGCTTGCTGAAATGAATTCCGTTGGAGGAACCTTGATTATAATGATTGGGATAAATCTTTTAGGCTTAAAAAACATAAAGACGGCAAATTATTTGCCTGCCATTCTTCTTGCTGTTGTTTTTGTTCTTATAAAAGGATTTGTTTTATAAACTTTTTATACATAAAACTTTATAAATACGTCGAGTTATGACGCTGACGCTTAAAGCTTTGACATCCCCATTTTAAGGTTTGAAATAAAACTTAAATACGACCGGTCAAGGCACGCTTCGCTCAAGGCCTTGACTCGCTCGTTTTCAGGGGTTGTATTAACCCCTGAATAAAAAAAACACCACCTGAAAGAAATCAAGTGGTGTTTCTAAAATTTCTGTTATGCCAGATTTTTTTTCTTACTGACGGTTAAAAATCTACATCAGTGTCGTAATAGCAGCACTTCAGCAAATCTTCCATCTCTTTTTGTGTAGGCTGGCGTGGATTTGAACCTGTACAGGCATCACCAATTGCATTTTTTGCAATTTCAGGCAGTCTTTCAAGGAATACACTTTCTGGAACAAAGCCTTCTTCTGTTGGATAGCTGTCCTTACCGTAATTTTTGATGCCATGAGGAATTTTCAAATCATCGTTCATTTTTCGCAATGCCTGAATCAAAAGTTTTACCTTTTCATCATCATCTTTACCGCCAAGCTTCATGTAATCTGCAATTTCTCCATAGCGCTTCTTTGCTTCAGGATTTTTTGCATTAAATGCAATTACTTTCGGCAAGTACATTGCATTTGCAGCTCCATGAATAATATGTGCTCCATAGTCAGCAAATGCAGCTCCTGTTTTATGAGCCATTGAGTGTACGATTCCCAGCAAAGCATTTGAGAATGCCATACCTGCAAGACACTGTGCATTGTGCATGCTGTCACGTTTTTCCATATCGCCATTGTAAGAGCCTACGAGATCTTTTTGAATCATCATAATTGACCAGATTGCAAGCGGATCTGTGTAGTCGCAGTGTGCTGTAGAAACATAAGCTTCAATTGCATGAGTAATTGCGTCCATACCTGTATGAGCAACAAGCTTTTGAGGCATGGTTTCTGCAAGAGCAGGGTCAACAATAGCAACATCCGGTGTAATTTCAAAGTCTGCAATTGGAAATTTTATACCTTTCTGATAATCTGTGATAATAGAAAAAGCTGTTACTTCTGTTGCTGTACCAGATGTTGATGAAATTGCACAGAAATGAGCCTTTGTACGAAGTTTTGGCAGTCCAAAAACTTTGCACATATCTTCAAAAGTTGTTTCAGGATATTCATATTTTATCCACATGGCTTTTGCAGCATCTATAGGAGAACCACCACCAACAGCAACAATCCAGTCTGGATTAAATTTCTGCATGGCTTCAGCACCTTTCATTACAGTTTCAACGGAAGGATCTGGTTCAATACCTTCAAAAACTTCAACTTCCATGCCAGCTTCTTTCAGGTTTGACACAATTTTGTCAAGGAAGCCGAACCGTTTCATGCTTCCGCCACCGACACAAACCATTGCCCTTTTACCAGTAAAAGTTTTTAAAACATCAATAGAACCTTTTCCATGGTAAACATCTCTTGGTAGAGTAAATCTCATAAGTTTTAAGCCTCCCTTTTGCTTCAACAAATTGATAATACTAGGGTAACATCGGTTTCTGCATAAGTCAAACTTTTATTTTTTTTTATGATTAGTTAACTGATTCGTAAGCGATTTTGTCCCTTATAATAAAGCGGTGAGATATCTGGATACAAAATGTTTAGATTATGAAAGCTGTTGCGTGTGAAAAAATCAAAAAGAGTTACGCTTATGTATGAACAAATTTACAAAAAAAGCGTAAATCTTTAAAATTTTAATCACCACAAAAAAAATCAAAAAGAGTTACGCTTATGTATGAACAAATTTACAACTTAACCAGCATGTTTTTCATTTTGAAAACATCATTTTCAGTTATGCAAATATTGCTGACTGTAAGATAGCAGA
>JAEDIW010000011.1 GCA_016296655.1 Treponema sp.
AACTTTAGGTAAGATAGAGCCGCGCTATTTTAGCGGTTTTATCTTACACTCCTTTCTGCATATTTATGCATCCAAATGAATATACCATAATTTTCATATTTTTTCTACATTATTTATAAATATTTTTAAGGAAACATAAAAATACTGCTTCAAAATGTAAAAACTTTGCTGCAAATAAAAGGACAAGGGATAGGAAGGGCAGCCGCAGGCTGTTGCGGAGCGTAGTGGAGCAATGCAGGCGGAAGCCGGAATCCTGTATAGCCCGGTTTTTGCGTTCTTCAGAACGCAAAAATGGCCCATAAAAAAAAGCCGGCCCTGCAAAAACAGAAACCGGCTTATTATCTAAAGAAATCTCAGAATTCTAAACTTTTCAAAATTTCTTCAGTTTTTTATCAGCCAAATGTTGCGATGAATACACCGGCAGCGATTGCTGTACCGATTACACCAGAAACGTTTGGTCCCATTGCGTGCATCAAGAGGAAGTTTGAAGGATCGTATTCCATACCAACCTTGTTTGCAACACGGGCTGCCATTGGAACGGCAGAAACACCAGCCGAACCAATGAGCGGATTGATTTTTTCTTTGAGGAAAAGGTTCATAAACTTAGCCATCAGCAGACCAGAAGCGGTTGCAACTGCAAATGCTACAAGACCGAGAATGATGATACCGATTGAGTTCATATTGATGATTTTTTCAGGAGTCATCTGAGAACCTACGCCCAAAGACAACAGAATCGAAACAATGTTCATCAATTCATTTTCCATTGTTTTTGAAAGACGCTGTACAACTCCACACTGCTTTACAAAGTTACCGAAAGCAAGCATACCGATGAGTGGTGCTGCCGGAGGCAGAAGCAAAGCTGTGATACAAAGCAAAAGCAGAGGGAACAATGTTTTTTCAATCTGAGAAACATTGCGTGCCTGTTTCATTACAATGCTGCGTTCTTTCTTTGTTGTAAGAGCCTTCATGATTGGAGGCTGAATCATTGGAACTAATGCCATGTAAGAGTATGCGGCAACAGCGATTACAGCCATCAATTCTGGTGCAAGCTTACCAGAAACATAGATTGATGTAGGACCGTCAGCACCACCAATAATGGCAATAGCACAAGCCTGCATCAAATTGTAGTCTACGCCTGGAATAAAGTTCATGAGGGCAACACCGAACAATGTAAAGAATACACCGAACTGTGCCGCACCGCCGAGCAATGCTGTTTTTGGGTTGGCAATAAGCGGACCAAAGTCTGTCATGGCACCAATACCCATAAAGATAAGCATCGGGAAGAATTCATTTCCTACACCAGCACTGTAAATAATGTGCAGCATACCATGAGGAGCATCTCCCATTCCAGCTCCAGGAACGTTTACAAGAATTGTACCAAATCCAATCGGAATAAGAAGAAGAGGTTCAAAGCCTCTTGCAGCTCCCAAGTACACGATAAGGAAACCGATTGCCATCATCAGAAGTTTCTGCCAGCCTGGAACAATTTTTCCGGCAAAAGGGTCATAAGCTTCTGCAGCAAGTTTAGCTTCTTCAGCTGCCTTTGCTTCTGCAATTTCTTCAGGAGTTTCTGTATGGATAAGCCTGTAGATTCCAGTGCTTTTTCCAATACCTTTCAAGAATTTTCCTACAGAAATTTCAGGAATGTTTTCAGAGCCTTTTACAATTTTAGAACCAGCCGAAGCAGGTGCTTTTGAATCCAAAGCAAATACTGAACCTGCAAAAGACAAAACAAGTGAAATTCCAAAAAGAACCAGACAGGCCTTCATTACCTGTTTACCTTTTTTGTTTGTTAAACTATTCATCAGTCTTTCCTATTTTACTTCTGCAATTGTCTGACCAGCAGTTACCTGAGTTCCTGCCGGTGTAATAAAGTGAACTGAACCAGCTGCACCAGCTTTGATTTCAAGTTCCATCTTCATTGATTCGATCATAATGATTGTTGTGTCAGCACTTACTGAAGCACCTTCTGCAACTACATATTTAAGAAGTGTTCCGGCTACAGGAGCATTTACAGGTTTACCACCAGTAGCAGCTGCTGGAGCTGGTGTAGCAGCCTGGGCTGCTGCAGGAGCAGGAGCTGGAGCTGGGGCAGCAACACCGCCAATATTACCAAGAGTCATGCCAGCTGTAATCTGTGTACCTGGCTGAACGGAATAGCTTACAGTACCATCGCATGGAGCTTTTACTTCAAGTTCCATCTTCATTGATTCAACCATAATGATTGTCTGACCTTTTGTAACCTTAGAACCTGCAGGCACTACATGCTTGAGCAATGTTCCAGCTACAGGAGCTTTAATTTCCTGTCCGCCAGTTACAGCAGGAGCAGCAGCAACTGGAGCAGCTCCAGGAGCACCGAATGTTACATTGTATGCAGTTCCATCAACTGTAATATTAGAACCGTTTGCTGTAACCTGATATGACTGCCCGTTAACTGTAACTGTGTAAGAACCATTTGAAGCAGCTTTTGGAGCTTCTTTGATACCAAATTTTTCAGCTGCATCAACAGGACCGTTTGCACGTGTTTCAAAGAATTTCTGTGCAACTTTCGGGAACATAGCATAAGTAAGAACATCTTCGTCAGAACCGTTTCCGCCGTTAGCTTTTGATTCAGCAACCATTTTGTCCCATTCTGGAGCAATAAGGTCAGCAGGACGACATGTAACAACAGCATCCATCTTGTTCTTTTCAAGAGCCTTTTTAACAAGGTCAGCATTTGGAGCAGCTGGAAGAGTTCCGTATTTTCCTGTAAGAAGATCGCAGAATTCGCCTGTCATGTTGTTATAACGACCGAAAAGAACGTTAAATACAGCCTGAGTACCAACAATCTGAGAAGTTGGTGTAACCAGAGGAACATAGCCGACATCTTTATGAACGCTTTCAAGTTCTTTGAGAACATCGTCCATCTTATCTGCAGCACCCTGCTGTTTGAGCTGGCTTTCAAGGTTGGAAAGCATTCCGCCAGGAACCTGAGATTTTAGGATACGAGTATCGGCTCCAAGGAATTTTGATTCAAGAGATGCATAGTGAGTGCGGATTTCACGGAAATAAGCTGCAATTTCAAGAAGAGCACTGATATCAAGTCCTGTATCATATTCTGTGCCTTTGAGCATTTCAACAACAGTTTCTGTCGGAGAATGAGAAGTTCCCATAGCCATTGAAGAAATTGCAGTATCAAGGATTTCAGCACCTGCTTCAGCAGATTTGAGCAATGTTGCAACAGAAAGACCTGTTGTAGCATGTGAATGAATTTCAATAGGAAGGTCACATTTGCCTTTAATGGCTTTTACAAGGTCATAAGCTTCATAAGGTTTAAGCAAACCAGACATATCTTTGATACAAATTGAATCTGCACCAAAGTCTGCATAAGTTTTTGCAAGGTCTGCATAAATTTCTTTTGTATGGAATGGAGTTGAAGCATAAGAAATAGCCATCTGAACATGTTTACCGGTTTTTTTAGCAGCTTTTGTAGCACGTTCAAGATTGCGGGGATCATTACATGCATCAAAAATACGGAAAATGTCGATACCGTTCTTTGCGGCACATTCAACAAACTTGTCTACAACATCATCTGCATAGTGGCGGTAACCAAGAAGGTTCTGACCGCGCAACAGCATCATAATCTTTGTATTTGGCATAGCTGCATGAAGCTTACGCAGACGTTCCCATGGATCTTCGTTCAAGAAGCGGATACAGCTGTCATAAGTTGCTCCGCCCCATGCTTCTGCTGCAAAATATCCAATTTTGTCAATTTTAGAAGCGATTGGAAGCATGTCTGCTGTTGTCATACGTGTTGCATGAAGTGACTGGTGTGCATCGCGCAAAACCAGTTCTGAAATCTGAACTTTGTTAGCCATTAATTCTCTCCTGTAAATTATTGCTTGTCATGAAGTGCAGCAGCAATTGCTGCTATTACCGCATTGTTTGAAGCGGCAGCCACAGGCTGTGCCTGAGTTGTTTCTTTCTTTTCTACATCAAGTTTCAGAGCATGCAAAACTGCGTGTAATGCATCCATACAGATAATCATGATGATAAGGAAAGAAAATACAACACCGATACCGAGAACAGTAAGTATTGCACTCTGTCCCAGCATTTCCATTATTGTCATATGACCCCCTAAAATATTTTAAAACTGATTTTTATTCTTTGTAGAAGAATTTTAAAAAACCGATTACTTCCATTATAAAGGAATGACTGGTACGTTTCAATTACCCTGCACTAAAAAATAAAGCAAAAAATACGAATGACGGAAAAGAAAATCAGCAATTCTGCTACATGAGTTGAACCTGTTTTCATCATTCAAATAAATCTTCACCCGATTGAAAACAACAAAACTTTTCAGTTATTATAAGTTCATGATTGGAAAGAATTCTCTTGTTTTATATAAAAGGCAGCCTGCTGTAGTTCAGGAAATTGACGGTGATAAATTTTTAATTGAATATTGCACAAATCCTGGTCAGGAAACAGGAAAAAAAGCCGTTTTTTCGACTCAAAAAGTACGAGCAAAAGATTTTATCTTACTCGAAGAAAAAGTTTCTTCTATAAATAATGTTCTAAATTTTGACAAAAATGGAAAAGCCGACGTAGAAAATCTGATAAAAGAAGCACATGAACTTCTGCAGTCCGATGAAGAAAGTGCAGAAAAACCTGTAAGTTTTGCAGATTTGAAAGATCTGGTGAGCTCAGATTTTGACAGCGATGGTTCATGGTTTTTATTCAGCCTGATTGAAAAAAGTGCAGAATTTGAACTTTCTGAAGACGCATTTAAACTGGGAAGAATTGAATTTATTCCACAAAGTTTTGAAAAAATCGAAGAATTTAAGAAAAAAGCTTTTGAAAAAGAAAATGCAGCCGCTCTTCGTGAAGAATTTTTAAAACGGTTAAAGCTTAAAAAGCTGAACCTGCCCGACGATGCCAAATTCATGGTTGACGTAGAAGCACTTGCATTAGGAAAAACAGACAAGTCAAAAACTCTGCAGGATGCAAAAATTGCACAGTCCCCTGAAAATGCCCATAAGATTCTTTTGGACTGCGGAATATGGGATATTACAAGAAATCCTTATCCTGTACGCTGGGGACTTTCCATGCAGTCTGCAAGTGAAACCCTTGCATCGCCTCCAGAAGAGCAGCGTTTTGAAGTTTCAGGAATTTCATACGCAATTGACAGCGAACATTCTACAGACCCTGACGATGCAATTGCCTGGGATGGTAATTTTTTGTGGGTACATATTGCAGACCCAGCGTCCACAGTTTTTCCTGGAAGTTCAATTGATATTGCAGCAAGAAACAGAGGAGCAACCCTTTACATTCCAGAAGGAGCAAGCCGTATGCTCTGCGAATCATGTCTTTCAGACTATGCTCTGGGACTTACAGAAAAAAGCCGTGCACTTTCTTTTAAAATCAAGCTTGATTCAAACGGTGCTATAGAAAACTGTGAAGTTTTAAAGACGATTATAAATGTCAGTCGGCTGACTTATTCAAAAGCAGAAGAACTGAAAGATTCCCCAGAATTAAAACCGCTGTTTGAAATAGCAAGAAAAAATATTGAACGAAGAAACAATGCAAACTCTGTTTCCATAACTTTGCCAGAAGTTCATATCAGCGTAGACAAACAGACAAAAAAAGTTTCGATTACACAGGAAGTTCATCTGGAAGCTGACGAGGTTGTAAGGGAAGCAATGCTTCTGGCAGGAGAAGGTGCTGCAAAGTTTGCCTTTAAGAACAACATTGCATTTCCGTTTGTCAGTCAGGAAAAACCTGAAATTCCATCCGATTTACCGGAAAGCCTTGCTGGACAGTACAGGTTACGCAGATGCATGCGAAAAAGAAACGTCGGTGTTACACCAGCTCCACATGCAGCACTAGGATTGAGCATGTACAGTCAGGTTACAAGCCCGTTGCGCCGATATGGAGATTTAGTTGCACATCAGCAGCTCAGAGCTTTCATTGAAGGCAAACCTCTTCTGGATAAAGATACTATGCTTGAAAGAATAAGTGCAGGCGATGCAGCGGCATCTGCTTGCAAACGGGCAGAAAGAAACAGCAACCTGCACTGGACATTGGTTTATCTTCTTCAGAATCCTGACTGGAACGGCAAAGCTGTCTGTGTTGAACATAAGGGCAAGCAGTCGGTATTTTTAATTCCCGAACTCGGTATGGAAACTCTGCTTATTCCTGCAAAACAGACTGATTTAAACCAAGAAATTCAGGTATGTGCCGGCAAGATTGACATTGTAAATCTGAGCGCATCATTCAGGCAGATTTAGGGAAAGCTCTGTCATACGCACAGAATGTACTCGAAAAAGCATCTGCAGAGCTTTCAGTAAAACAGTTTATTCAGTGAAGAAGAAGAGCGTCGCTTAAAGCCCCCTGCTTTATTTGGCGGAAGCGTTCAACAACGGCATCTGCAGTAAGTTTTGACTTTTCTTCGCCGGACAAATCCATAATTATTTCACCGGCATCCATCATCAAAAGCCTGTTACCGTATGCAAGTGCATGATTCATGTTGTGAGTTATCATCATCACGGTAAGGTTGTATTCTTCAGCAAACCTGCGTGTCAAATTCATAACAACTTCTGCATTGGCAGGATCAAGGGCTGCAGTATGCTCATCCAGTAAAAGCAGAGATGGATGCGACATTACAGCCATTAAAAGCGTAAGAGCCTGCCTCTGACCTCCTGAAAACTGTTCAACATTATCAGTTAGCCGGTCTTCAAGCCCCATGCCAAGTACAGCAAGCTGCTGCCTGAACTGTTCACGTTTTTTGCGGTTCAAACTGATTTTCAGCCCCTTATAGCCTTTTTTTTCGCAAATAATCATATTATCTTCAAGAGACATCTTTCCGGCTGTTCCAAGAAGCGGATTTTGAAAAATACGGCCAATATAATGAGCCCTTTTATATTCAGGTTCACGAGTTATATCATTGCCATCTAAAGTAATAGAACCGGAAGTAGGCTGCAAAGATCCTGCAATAATATTGTACAAAGTTGACTTACCTGCACCGTTTGAGCCGATAACTGTAATAAAATCGCCTTTATTTATAGTAAGGCTGATATTTTTCAGGGCAATATTTTCATCGGGCGTACCTTCGGCAAAAATTATACCAATGTTCTTCAATTCTATCATCAAACAGCTCCCTGCCTTTTTCTGCGGCTCTGCCCTATGCGGATTTTTTCTACAACATCGGTCTTTGAAAGCAAAAGACAGACAATTATCATAATTCCTGTAATGAATTTCAGGTCATTCGCTGTCATTCCAATTATATAGCCATAACTTCTTGCAAGATACATGAGGGCACGGTAAACAACAGAGCCCAGCAAAACCCTGAAAGTTTGCAGGACAATTTTGTTTGAACGGACGATAAATTCTCCAAGCATGAGCGAAGCAAGTCCTGAAACAATAATGCCAGTTCCAGAACCAACATCAGCAAACCCCTGATACATTGCAGCAAGCGCACCGGCAGCAGCCGTAAGTCCATTTCCCAGACAAATTCCGATAGTTTTTATTACAGCAGGATTCATTCCCTGAGAAACAATCAGCTGAACATTGCTGCCCAAAACTCCCATCGAAAGTCCAAAATCAGTATGAAAAAAAATGTCCAGCAGAAGTTTTAAAACAACCGTAAGAATAACCATGAACAGCAAAATTGAGCCGTCATAGCCTAAGACATTTGAAAACTGATTTGTAATGCCGGTAAACAAAGTATTCACTCTAAGCAGCTGAAGATTTGCCCGGCCTGACATGATGCGCAAATTTACAGAATACAGCATTGTCATAGTCAAGATACCAGAAAGCAAGTCCGGCAATTTGAATTTATTGTGAATGACGGCCGTTACAAGACCTGCTAATGTTCCGCATACAAAGGAAGCACACAGAGCAGCTACTGGCGGAACACCTTTTAGCAGAAGAGATGCCATGACGGCTCCGCCCATTGGAAAAGAGCCGTCAACAGTCATGTCACAGAAATTTAATACGCGGAAAGTGATAAACAGCCCCAAAACCATGAAGCCGTAAATCAACCCTTCAATAAAAATACCTTCTGTCATTATTTTTCAATAAGTTTCCCATTTTCAAAAATATAATTTGCAGATTTCAAATATTCTCCAGGAATCGTAATTCCGCAATTTTTTGCAGCATCCAAATCAAACAAAAGATCTGAATCTGAAGGTTCAGTCATAAAGCGGACTGGAATTTCGGCAGGTTTTGCACCTTTCAAGATTGAAACAACCATTTCGCCAGTTGCACGTCCAGCCTTGTAATAGTTAAATCCAGAAGCCATAAAACATCCGCCTGAAAGTGCACCTGTTACGTCTCCTGAAAAAACAGGCTTTTTAGCATTCTGGAAAACACCTGTCAATGCTGGCAAAGCTGAAAAAATTGTATTGTCAGTAGTAAGATAAATACCATCAACTCTGTTGACAATTGCATCAGCTGCCTGTTTTACCTCTGCTGAAGTTGAAATTGACTGAGTAACAAGAGAAATTTCGTTTGCCTTGCAGGCATCTTCAACCAGTTTAAGAGAAGAAACAGAATTTGCTTCATTGCTTGTGTAAATATAACCCAATGTTTTGATGCCCGCAATTTCCTTAAACAGCCTGATATGTTCAGCAGTTGGAATCTGATCAGACATGCCAGTTACATTACCGTCTCCATGTTCCAAAGTTGTTACAAGACCTGCAGCAAGCGGATCTGTTACGGTTCCAAATACAACAGGCCTGTCTTTTATGGCATTTGCAAGAGCCATTGCAACAGGAGTAGCAATTCCTACAGCTACATCGACCTTTTCAGCCTTGTATTTATTTGCAATCTGAGCGGCAGTATTTACATCGCCGTTGGCATTCTGCAGGTCAAAATCAGCTTCAATGCCAGCATCTTTTATTGCATCGATAATGCCTTTTTCAACTTCGTCGAGGGCAACATGCTGAACAATCTTTGCAATGCCAATCTTAACTTTTCCATTATTTGAATCTTTTGCACCACCGGCAAAAATACAGGCTGCCATAAATGCAGCGAAAATTGATGTCAAAAATCTTTTCATCGTTGTATCTCCAAATAGAAACATTATAATTTAGTTATACACAAGGCAGTTCACTTGGTCAATAGAATTTTGACATAGAATTTTGATTTTTCATGCCACCAGTTCACACTCTTTTACAAAAATTTTTGCAGCCTGAAACCAATGCAGAAAAATATCAGGTTAAAAAACAACTTTAAAAAGATAACGCACTCTTAAACCAAAACAAATTCCTTTCAAAAAACCTGAAAAAACATATTGTCCAAACAATTCATTGAAGCTAATATTTGCACATGAGTGAAATTTCAAATCAAAAAACAATTCAAAATCCACAGCCTGTCAAAACTCAGGTAAAAGGTGTTCTGCTGCTTCTGACAACTGCACTTATTTGGGGTACATCATTTGTTTCCCAGAGCCTTGGCAGCAACAGCGTCGACGGCTTTACATTTATGGGAATAAGAACGATTCTAGGTGCACTTTTTCTGACACCATACATAATCGTAAAGGACAGAATTTCCACTGCAAAAATGAATGAAAAACAGCTTGCAGAAAAAAAATCAGCTGACAAAAAAACATTAAAATACGGAATAATAATCGGACTTTTTCTGTGTGCAGCAACAAATCTACAGCAATTTGCCTTTTACGAACCTAACATGACCGCCGGAAAAATTGCCTTTATTACAGCAATGTACATGTTTTTTGTTCCGCTTCTCGGCCTTCTTTTTTTCAGAAAAAAAATACCATTGATTATCTGGGGATGTATTGCAATAGGATTTTCAGGCCTTTACTTTCTGTGCTTTGAAAAAGCTTCGGTCAGCACAGTCGGCAGAGGAGACATACTTTCATTTCTATGTGCCATTTTTTTTACGCTACAGATTCTTTTCATTGAAAAATGGGCACCTGGCTGCGACGGCGTCAAACTTTCATGCATCCAGTTCTATGCATGCGGAATAATTTCCTGCATACTCATGTTCATCTTTGAAAATCCACAGCCGCAGGCAGTAAAAACCGCACTTCTTCCGATTCTCTACTCAGGCATAATGAGCTGCGGCTTTGCCTACACAATGCAAGTCGTAGGTCAAAAATACTGCGAATCAACAATAGCTTCGCTGCTTATGTGCATGGAATCAGTTTTTGCCGCACTGTCAGGAGCAATTCTGATTCATGAAACCCTCTCTGGCAGAGAAATTTTTGGCTGTACAATAATGTTTACGGCAATCATAATTTCTCAGCTCAGCGAAAAGTTCACAAAACAGGAAGAAAAACTTCCATAAAATCCTGCCCACCCCACAAAAAAGTTTACAGACTGATTTTTATATTTTTCAAGGCCGGCCAGGCAATTCAATGCGTTTCAATTCACTGCAATGCAAAAAGATTCCGCATATACCGGCCATTTATTTTGTATTTATATTTATAAAGAAAATGCCAGTCATGCAAAATGCAGCACCAAGAATTTTATTCCAGGTAATATTTTCCCTGTAGACAAAAGCCCCTAAAAAAATCACAACAATAGCAAGCAACGAACCAGAAACAACAGGAATTGCGCTTATACTCCAGCCGTTTTTAAAAGCATAGATAAAACCGACTTCAAGTCCCACAATCACAAAACCAAGCCCAAAAGGAGCCCAGTTCACTTTACGCAGTTCAGCAAGCAAATTTGCATTTTTTGACAAAACAAAATAAAGAAAAAGCGCCCAAACAAATGCAATCAGGTAGGTAACCGTAAGCGAGGCAAAAGGATTCATGCTTTCAGGACAAGCTTTTGCACAAATTTGATAAAAAGTATTTGAAGCTACAATCATTGCCAGAGGCCATAAATAATTAAACATTTTTTCTCCAAATTTTTGAATTTTCTTGCATTTTATTTTATTTTTTTATCTGGAGCAATCAGTTGGAAGACCGGCCTTTCAGGGTTCGCTATCCGCTCATTGCCGGCTTTGCCGTCAACGCAAGCGCCCTTACACGCCGGGCTAGTCAGGCATTTAAAAACAAAAAAGCAGATCGAAAAAAAATCAATCTGCTTTCATGCTCTTTTATTTTTTTCAGTCAAATACTAAATTATTCGCCTGTTACAACTGTTGTTCTGAAAACCAAAAGTCCAAGAATACTTGTAATTTTTTCATCGCAAGTTGCAACTTTTGTAATATTGCCGTTTTTAGCAGCTTTTGCCATACTTGCATCTCCCCAAAAAATAAGACCAAGTAATGTTCCACCTGAAGATTTTCCTTCTTTTTCAGTGATAGTTGCGGCACCTGCTGATACAGGAATAACTGTTGAACATCCTGTCAATGCCAGAGTAATTGCCAAAGCAATAATTCCAAAAAACTTTTTCATATACTTCTCCCATAAAAGGTTGAAAAAAATAATCTCTAAAAAAAATCTAGAGACTTACCTGACTTAAAAACATTTCAGCTCTTTAAGTCAAGTTCGGCTAACATAGCATAAACTTAAAATAATTAAAAGTATTTTAATTATTTTTCTATAAAAATTTAATTTTCTTTGGCAGCTGTCTTTACATCATCCATGGAAAACTGCATTTTTCTTTCCTGAATGGCAAGAATAGCTGCTCTGTTCAGCGTACTTTCAATTTTTGCGCAGCTGAAACCGTCAAAAAATCTTGCAAGAGATTGAACGCTGCAAGTTGAATCTGGATTTTTTCCGCGCAGATACATCTGGCAAAGCTCAAGCCGGTCTTTTTCATGAGGATAAGGAACTTTAAAGCGCGCATCAAATCTGCCAGGTCTAATCAAAGCTTCATCTAAAGCCTGAATGCTGTTTGTGGCAGCTATGACGAGCACCCCTTGAGTTGATTCAAACCCGTCAAGCTCATTCAGCAGCGCAGTTACAATTCTGGTATTTTCAGTTTCTATTGCCGAACCAGAATAATTGCGTCTTGTACCGATTCCGTCAAATTCATCAATGAAAACAATGCAGGGAGCAATTCTGCGGGCTTTACGAAACAGCATTTTTACTTTCATAGGACCAATTGCCATGAACATGCTTTCAAAATCTGTTGCCTTTGCTGCAATGAAATTTACACGAGCTTCACCGGCAAGAGCTTTTGCAAAAAGAGTCTTTCCATTGCCAGGAGCTCCTTCAAGCAGAATTCCTTTAGGCATACGGATTCCCTTTCTGGCATAGGATTCGCTGTTTTTCATGATTTCTATTACGGTGAGCATGTCTTTTTTCAGATTTTCCATGCCAACCACATCTTTGAATTTTACGCCGGTTTTGCGGACAACTTTAAAAGTGTTCGGACTGATGAATTTTTTGAAAACCGTAAAAATAATGACAAAAAAAATCAGGTAAAACACCATGTCAAAAGCAAAAGAAATGATTTCCAAACCGTCTTTTTCAACTTTTACTGAAGAACCATGACGCATCAAAAATTCTTTTAGCAACGGCGATTCTGGATTGTCAGTATAAAATTCCTTTTCAGCAGAAAAATCTTCACTGCCCGGAGCCTGATTTTTTTGTGTAAAGAAAAGCTTTTCACCGCTGAATCTGACAGAGGCAATTTTTCCATTTTCTGCAAGTGCATAAAATTCGCTGTAAGGAACAAATTCTGCATTATCTGTAAAAAAATCCCATGCAAAAAAAGCTCCAGCCAAAACAAACACAAAAAAAATTATTGCAGCAAATTTTTTTTTCCTGAAAATCATTACAAGCTCCTGCTTTTCAGCTCTTTTTCACATTCAACTTTATGGAAGCAGCATAAGCACTGTTACAAAGTCCAAGCACTGCAGAAATTACAAATAAAGTTTCAATTCCAACAGTTTTCCATATCCAGCCACCAAAAAGCGCAATCAAAAGAGTAATTGCATGGTTTACGCTGATTCCTGTAGAAATTGTAGCTCGCATTTCTTCTTTGCTTTCTGACAAATCCTGGACATAAACATTTGAAGCCATGGAGGCCAGCGAAATAATCGAATCAAGAATGTAATTTACGCAGCAGACCACAAATGCAATGTTTTTTGGGAAAATGTGGTGAGCAAATCCATAAAAGAAGCAGACAATCACCAGAATTAATGTGTCACCAACCATTACAGGCTTATAGCCTATTCTGTCAACAATTTTTCCAACTAAAGGCGACAAAAAGAAACATGAAACCGCCGAAACTGCAAAAAGAAGGCTGATAATCGACGCATTTGCACCATAGAACAAAATCAGAACATAAGGACCGAAGGTAAAGAAAACCTGCTTGCGCGCACCATAAAAAACTTCAAGCATATAATACTTTGAAAATTTTCTGCGGAAATAAAAACGGTTTTTAGATTTGTCAGTTTCGCTACTGCCTGTAAGCTGCATTGCAAAAACAAAGGCACAAATCATAAAACCTGTAGAAACAATGTAAACGGGCTTGTAAAGTCTGCCTGCTGCAAAAAATGTAAATATCAGAATAATTGCAGCGTAGCCTATAAGATTTCCTATCTGGTAAACAGCATTCTGATATCCCAAAGCCTGTCCGCCGGCACCTTCCTTTGAATATTCAAGCGAAAGCGTGTTTTTCATTGCCAGCTGAATGTGCTCGCCTGATGAATAAACCAAAATGGAAAGCGTTACAAGAAATTTCAGCGGAGAAACAAAAGCAAGCATTGCCATGCCGCAAACCATTATAAAACCGCCTATTTTGTAGATATTTTCTGCAGAAAACCTGTACAGGACAGCAAGAATCAAAATCAGCAGAAATCCTGGCAGTTCCCTGAAAAATTCTGTAACGCCCCTGTCCATGCCATTCATTTTTACGACTTCAGCCAGATAATTATCCAAAATACCTTTATGCAATCCAAAACCAATAGCCATCATAAAAATGGACAGAAAAAGCATCTTGTATTTTGATGAAGTTTTAAAAACAGAAGAAAAATTTGAAATTTTAACCATAATAAATAAAGTTTAGCAGAAATTAAAAATATTGAAAATCCTTTTACAGAAATCATTTTACTGAAGAGATTTTAGTTTTCAGCACTGAACAGCAGAATTTCCGGACGATACTCAAAATGCATATTATCCCATACAATCCATGTACCGCCCCATATAAAACCAGCTTCTGCAAAAATCTGCCTTACTTCAGCAGGAGGCATCCAGCGCTTTTCCAAAGGGATCATAAACCATTTGTCAGGCTTTCGCTGGCGTTCCCAGCCCCAGTAAATTATTTTCTGATAATAACCTTTCGGCAAAATATCAACTGCAAGTCCAAGACTGTGAAAAGACCGGTTCTGCGTATCTCTGACAGACCGCCAAACATAGGCATCAGTTCTGTCAAGAGTTGCAAAAAACTTTTCAAGTTCTGGAGTTTTGGGCAGATTCATTATTTTTGTTGAAATTGCAGCAAGTTTTTCACTTACACGGTCATGAACATTCATGGATTTTGTTAAAAAGCCAATTTTTACAATATGACGTTCAATTGTCTGGCGTGAAAAACTTTCATAAATTGCATCATACAAAAAGGGAGGATCAATGGCAGAACTGGTACGGTTTTCCTTTGATGTAAAGGTTTTTATTTCTGAAATTTCCTGTTCAGTAAAATTTTCAGGATTTTTTACGGCACTTGAATATTTATAAAGCATTTTTCTATAGGAATTTTTATTTTGAACTTCGTTTTCTGGCAAAAAGCGGCAGTCACACCAATAAAGCAATGTTGTCTTCCCATTTGCAACAACTAATATTGCCCAATCCTTTTTTTCTTCATCAAAATATGCCAAAAATTTTACATCTGGATATGCAAGACGAAAGTATTTTAATTCTTCTGGCTCTGTCGGCTTGAATACGGCAGGTTCCTGCAAATCATTTTCAAGCACTCCGTCAATATACTCAATTTCAGGTTTATCTTGATTCTTTTCACTTGCCTTATTTCCATCACTTTTTCTAGAAGCACAAGCACACAAAACTGAAAAGCATAAAAAGACTACAGCTGAAAAAACAATTCTGTAAAAACTCATAATATACTGTAACTTTACATTTTTTTTGCCTTTTTAGGAATACATTTCTGAAAATCTGACACAACAAAGACATGTTTATACGAAAATTCTACAAAAACAAAGTTCGTACTTGAAAAAAAAGTTGAAAAAAAAATAAAAAGCATTAGTATGAAAGTATTGAACTGGCAGAAAATAAAAATTCTAAAGAAGGTCTTATATGAAAAACAAAGGTTTTGGAAATCTGTTTCTTAGAGGAATTTATGTTATATGTATCCTGTTTTTTTGCAGTTTTGCGACAGGATGTGTTTCAGCAAAAATAACTTCATCTCAAAATGAAGAAAATCTTGCTTCAAAACAGAAAATCCAGCTTTTGAATGTAGTACACCTTTACGGAACATGGGAAGAAATGGGCCGGCAATATGGAGCTCTGCTGAAAAATGAACTGCAGGAAATTTACGATATTGTTTACAAGCCTGTAATGCAAACCAACAAGGAACTTGCAGGTCAATTTTTGCAGACGGCATGTGAACTTTACGATGGCAAGAGTTATAATATCAGACAGTTTTTTCTGGGAGCAGAACAGACAAGTGGTCTTTCGCTTGAACAGCTGAAACTTGTCAATGCAGTGGAGCACAATGCAGGTGTTACAGCGTGCAGTGCACTTGCAGTTGATTCTCGCTATTCAGGCGATGGCCTTATGTATGGAAGAAATTATGATTACAATGTGATTTTCCGCAAACTGAAAAATGATATTGTACTTGCGGTATTCCATCCTGGTGACGGTTCAATGGCAACTGCAACAATTGGTTATGCCGGAGAAATTTACTGCGTAAACGGAATTAATGAACAGGGAATTTTTCTGGAACTGAACAACGGAACACCATCAGGGGGAAATAGTTCGAAAAATTTTATTCACGGAACGGAAAGTTTGTTCGACTTGATGTTCAAAGCTGACAGCATCGATTTTACAACCCGATATTTCAACACGGTCTCTCACAACAGCTCTTTTTTGATAGGTGTAACCGACGGCAAAAAAGCTGTCTGCTATGAATGGGACAAAAATACAGTGAAAATTTCTGATAATACAGAAGAAGACGGCATAATGGCCTTCTCAAATTATTATCTAAATCCACAATGGTCGTTTGAGATTCCCTCCGATGAAAAATCCTGGTTTGGAATTACACGCCGGAACAATCTGCTGTCTCTTGCTGAAAATTCAAAAGGCAAAATCGATGCAAAAAAAATGTGCAAGATTATGGAAACTCCAATTGCAGACGGAGGAGCGATGTTTGAAACAGAAACAGTTTACCAGATTGTCTACGATGCCCAAAATGCGGAACTTTTTATAAAAATAGTAGATGACTTAACTTCTTCATGGACATGCATCGAGCTTTCGACTTTATTTATGCATAGAAAATGATTTGTATTAAATACGGTAGCGCTTAATTCGTATCAGACAATTCGATTCTCACGCACATTAATAGACAGTCTATAAATTTCAAATGCTGCTTAATAAATTTGGGGTGTTTAGGTACTGAACTAATATTGACTATTCCAATAAAATTTTCTTGCTTCAGCATCAAGCCTTGAACCTGAAAGAAAATTCAGGGCACTGCCGGCGGCTGATGCAGCTACTCCACTCCATGTTGATGCACTTCCCAGACTGAAACAATCATATAACCACCACTATTACCAATAATATATTAGTTTGGCTTTTCTACCGTATAATGATTTACATCCTCTTTATATTCTATCTCCAATTCACCTTTTTTAAGTTTTTCAAGCATAGCTTCTTCATCTGCTTCTAAAATCCAAGTAAAAGCCGTAGTTTTGCCTAATTGAGATAATAAGCATTTATCTGAATATATAAAAACTCCAATCTTGTCTGTAAACTCTCTTATACCTGTATATAAATTTCCTTCCTTATCATATATTGACTTAACATTAAAAGTAACATCATAATAATCTTCATAAAGAATACCAAGCTCAAGATAGAATTTAGATGTTTCAGGAATTGTTTTTTTACCTTTAATCAAAATTTTATCAATCACATAAAAATTTTTTTTATCATCTAAAAAATAACTATTAAAATAACCTTGTCTGTCATAATAATTAAAATCTAATAAACGAGTTTTTTTAGCATCCAAAATCATTCTTGAACCATTATCAAGTGTATTTTTTGAATGCTTAGAAAAAAAATCGTAAAAAAATTCATACACCTTTTCATCAATTTCTACATTTTTATCAACTTTAATAAAATTTTTCTTTTCTTCAGAATAAGCAGTACATATAAAAAATGCACCTATACAAAATAATATTGCAATTTTTTTCATTTTTTGTAACTCCTTGGTCAGTAATACAGAATTTTCCATTCTCCAGAATAATTTACTTTTCTATATCCAGATACTTTCCGTAGACCTAGCCGTCTGGCAAACTTGGATAATCTACTTTGTACCAGTACCAATACTCTCCATTTATTTCAAATTTTTCTTCGGAGCGATCCTTTATTACTACACAATCATTTGTATTTAAATATCCTAATGTCTGACAACTAAGATTAGGTTCTAATCTTAATCTTACTCTACTGTCATTACATTTTGCTCTTTTTTCAGAAATTAAATTCTTGCTACCAATATCACTTCGTACAAGACGAATACCTCTAACGCTAGCTCCATCTACAGATGTTAAACCTCGCTGACTAGGGGTTAAGTTTGGCCACCAATGCCAGTCAGCACCTCTATAAGTTTTATCATGTGTTTCAATCATTATTTTTGTCACCTGTAATTCTAAGTTTTAAATAGGGAGCTGGTATTGAAAGTCTCCAGACTGCATTTATTTTATGCTTCTTAATATTCCCACCTTGTCATAATTTCCACCTGGGGCTTTTATAAAAAATATTCTTACATAGCCACCATATACCCATCCATAGTTTTCAGCATCAATCTTTACTTTATACCATGGATTTTTTCCAGAGTCTATTTCATCCCAATTTTCACTTTCTTCATATAAAGTAACTTCTGAACGCTTTTTAAGCATACCAATTTTTTTACCGCTTAATGAAGGTTTATCACGAATATTAAGATTATCAATAATAATCGCCTGACATCTTGCAGGATACAGACGAGAATCATCATACTGAATATTAATAGATTTCCGGGTTCGAGTTGCTTCTAAAATTTTTTCTTTTTCTATAGAAACTTTATAACATCTAGGAAATATCCATTTTCTATTCAAAAATATTTCCTCTCCTTCTGGTATCTTCACATCTTCCTCATCGTCATCTTCTGGGAAAAAAAATGATCTAAGAAAGAATATTTCCAGAGTATTGTTTTCCTCTTTTGCTTCATAAAACTCATTGTATATATATTCACTGGCATAATAAACTTCTATTAAACCATTTTCTATGCATATCGTACCGTAATAATCATTAGATTTATTCACTACATTAAATGCACAATTCACTTCTTTCAACCAATCTTCTGCATAAATTTTCTGAGTAATTCCTATGAAATTAACAAAAACCAAAATGTATAAAATCAGCAAGCGTTTCCACATATTTTATCTTCTCCGTGTATATTCAAGATGTAAATGAGGCCTAGTTGATAACCCTATAGGTCCGTCAACACCAATATTTCCAATCTGATAATTTACTGGAATTTCAACTGGAAAGACTTCCTGATGCCTTTATCTTAGACATTCCTGCCGTAACGAGAGTTTCCATTGTTGAAACTGCCATTTTCTTTCCAAGTGCATTTCCTGCTTCCCAGGCTGTCTTGTACCCGCCTGCATAGTCAAGTCCTGCAAATATTAATTCCGTCTGGGCTTCAATCAACAGTGCTGCTGCACTACCGACTACAGGAACTGCAGCACTTACGACCGAACATGCAACATCTGTTGCTATCTGTGCAACACTGCGCATACTTGGAGCGCCGCTACCGGACCATAGTTTTTTGTCCCATGCCGGCAGGGCGAGAGCTGCCCAGCCTTCTGCTTCTTCTGCCTGATTTTCGTTGTAGTCAAGCAAAATAAGACCTATCTGGCCGCTGCCATATTTTGTTCGAACAGCTGCACGGCTTATTTTTCCTCCGTTGGTTCCGTCTGCTGCTTCCCCAATGTGTTCCCCAAGTTCTCCGCTGCCATCTCCGCCCAGAGTTTTTACGGTTTTATTATACTCCCTTCGTACATTCAGTATAATTTATCAAATATGCTTTACAATTCTGAATTATCGTATTGAAACCTAAGTGTAAAGTCTGGATTGTTTTTCTTTATTATGGGAAGGTTTTTATCAAACCATTCTTTATTCAGGTCATAAGCACACTGATATTTTTTTAGACCACCTATGGAATTTTTATCACCACCATCAATATAAAGGTTTCTGATTTTACAATTTAAGAGCGCAGAAAAATCCTTTATATTGTTGCTTTCGAAAATATAAACATCCACAGGACCTGGAATTGTGTCTATATTTTTTAACGTAGTCAATTTATTACAGTTCCTAAGGTCAAGCTTTCTAAGGTTAGTCATTTTCTCCATATTCGGCAGCGACTCTAATTCAAATGACCACTGCAGAACAAGCTCCTTTACAAATTGATTTTTGCCAATAGGTGAAAGGTCGGTAATTTTATTATTAGTAAGTTCCAGTCTGTTTACTTTCAAATTAGCTAGTCCTGTTACATCAACAAGATAACCCTTTGAATTTGATGAAATCTGTAATCTATGAACATTAGTAAAACTAGATAAGTCAGGAATATGAGTTGCATTATCAATTACAATCAAGTTGATTTTTTCTTTTAACTCAGTTGAAAGTTCATCTATATGTTCCAGCAAGCTTGAGTTTCCACTAATACAAAATTTCCCCCAGTACTTACCTTCATAATTATTAGAATAAGTTTCCAATTCTTTTAGCAGAACAGAAGCATCCTTAGGATTTGCATACAAAAATGCACTCAAAAGAAAACCTAAAAAACAATAAAATACTTTTCTCATTTTTAATAACCTAACCTCTTGATATAATTGTTTATATTGTAAAAATAATTGCTATATGAACTACCTGTTGTGTAGTTATTTTTCGTTTCTGTCCCCTGATCAACAACATAGGACTTTGTGGAGGGTGCTCCAATATAATTCAAAAAATAGTTTCTTCTGGAATCATATAGATTCCATTTTGACGAACTTTCTGGGGCATTCATATTTCCCATCATCTGGTAATGCAAATGAGTTCCATCACCTCCTGAAGTTGAATATACTTTTCCTGTATTTCCCATGGTTCCAACTTTTGAACCTGCAGAAATAACATCTCCAGTATTTAATTCTTCTTGAAATTTATCCATATGCATATATTGACCACTCACTCCTGTAGAATAGAATGAGTCCTCAAAATTGAATCCGTATTCAATGATTATAGAATTTCCTGCAGAGTCACTTGTATATACATTGCTAACCCTGCCGCTAAAGTTGGCAAACATATCGATTCCTTTTCTTCCAGTGATATCAACACCGCGATGCTGCCCGCCAGTGTAATATTCGTCCAGTTGATAATCTGCAGTCTTTGTAACATTTTCTTTATCTTTAGGAGAAAAGAAATCATTGTCTACATAAAATTCATTCTTGGCAGAATAAAATTCTGTTAGTCTATTCAAATAACCACTGTCCTTATATTTTGCGACCACTGATGCTATAGAAGTATTTCCTCCAATCATACTGTTTGTTGTTTTATCAAAATAATTCATAAATACTGCTGTCGCAATCGAATCACCTGCATACCCCATTACAAGATTCATATCCAATGCTTTTCCATCAAGATTCCAGCTGGTATTTTGAATTCCCATTTTATCTGGGTCTTTATAATAATAGCTTATGCCAGATTCACTCATTATATGATTTGAAATAATTTTCTCTAATATACTGAAATCATCATACTTCTTTCCAGGATTTTTATAGCTTCCGTCTGCCTGTTTTGCAAATAAAATATTCAATAAGCCTGTTTCCTGACCTTCAGCACCAATTTTTCTTCCATCTTTATCTCTTATAAAATTTCCATTTTCATCTCTTAACCAGCCAGAGTTATCCTGAACAAGAGTTCCATCGTTCATCATCCTCCAGTAATCCTTACTTGAGTCATACATGGTTTCAGTTACATTGCCTAAAAGAGATGTCATTCCGTTATTGTATAAAAGACCTTCCAGAGCTACCTGGTCTGAAAGTTTTACGTTATCATTCAGCATTCTTCCAGCTATTCCTGCATGAGCTATAACAGCCCTCTGTGTTTCAAGTTTCTGACTGTATGTACCGCTCACGATTCCGTCCCTGTATGATTCGTGACCAAGCTGGATGGCATTTATGTATTTATTGCCTGTGTCTTTCATTTCAATAAGGCGGCCTTTACCGATACTTGTCGTCTGCGCAGTAAAACCTTTTTCACTGCCTTCACCACTGACAAATTCAAGCATATCCTTTCCTTTTCCAAGCCGAGCTGATGCATTTTCCTGTGTCCAGTCTCCGTAGATATAATTCATGGTAACGGCATCGCCTTTATCTTTACCATATTTTTCTGTATACCTGGCTAGAGCCGTTCTGTCTGTCATGCGCTTTGCAAGACTGTAGACGTTGCCACCTATATCAATTCCTCCAGTACCCAATTTTCCGCTTACTCCTCCTGTTCCTATGTTCACTTCAAAGATTCCTACTCCATTCAATGACTGCGAAAGTCCGCCTAAACTGCTCTGCCCTGTACTGTTGTTTCTGGCTATCAATACACCGGCTAAGTCAGCCATGGCTCCAAGATTTGCAACATTAAAGCTAAGTCCTCCCATCTTGTCGTATGCAGAATAAAATCCTCCACCATTTGCAAATGAATCCAAAGCGTACATTCCGAATTCTGCACTCTTAGAACCCAGACTGCATCCTAAATTTACGGCACCTCCATAAAACTTTCGCGCTTCAGCATCAAGCCTTGAACCTGAAAGAAAATTCAGGGCACTGCCGGCAGCTGATGCAGCTACTCCACTCCATGTTGATGCACTTCCCATGCTTCTTAAGAAAGCATTCGTGTCAAACCCACTGCCATAACTGTAATTCTCTATGGCTTTTCCACCTGCGGTTGTCACGGCTGTACCGCCTGCTGAAACAATCGTACTGGAAAGACTTCCTGATGTCTTTATCTTAGACATTCCTGCCGTAACGAGAGTTTCCATTGTTGAAACTGCCATTTTCTTTCCAAGTGCATTTCCTGCTTCCCAGGCTGTCTTGTACCCGCCTGCATAGTCAAGTCCTGCAAATATTAATTCCGTCTGGGCTTCAATCAACAGTGCTGCTGCACTACCGACTACAGGAACTGCAGCACTTACGACCGAACATGCAACATCTGTTGCTATCTGTGCAACACTGCGCATACTTGGAGCGCCGCTACCGGACCATAGTTTTTTGTCCCATGCCGGCAGGGCGAGAGCTGCCCAGCCTTCTGCTTCTTCTGCCTGATTTTCGTTGTAGTCAAGCAAAATAAGACCTATCTGGCCGCTGCCATATTTTGTTCGAACAGCTGCACGGCTTATTTTTCCTCCGTTGGTTCCGTCTGCTGCTTCCCCAATGTGTTCCCCAAGTTCTCCGCTGCCTCTGCCTCCAAGACTTTTTATGCTTTCATTATAAACTAAGCGTTCTGAATCCGTAAAGACTGAATACGTATTTTCTTTAATTTTTCTTAAAATTTTATCATTTTCTAGAGTTCCCTCTGTTGTCTGCTGACTGTCCTGCTTTCCAAATATCCTTTCGCCCCATTCAAGAATCCTGTTCCATGCATTTTCTACTGCCTGCATTATCTGGGTTGCTCCAAGATGAGATGTTTCTGATACATTCAGTTCGATTTCCGGCTCTGTTGTCCTGAAATCCTCATACATCCTTATACGCTGTGTCCTTGTCGATACATTAAAAAGGCTTGCATCTTTTACGACGCTACGGCTTATTCCTTTCTGGCTCCATTTATATCCTGCATTCAGTACCAGCTCCTTTTCCCATTCTTTCATACCTTCATTTGCAAGCTCTATGCGTTCCTTATAGCCTTTTACGGCTTCTTCCAGAACCTGATGCGCCTGATAAAGAGCTAGCCTTGCTGAACTTTCTTCCTGCTGCTGCCGGATTGAAAGCATCGTAAGTTCTGCTTCTGCATGAATGAGAGAGCTATCTCCTGAATATAGGGTATAGCTGTACAAAGGAACAGATTTTTCCGTGCTTCTCTCTTCTAGCGCTGAAATTCTGCCAGCCATTGAGGTAAACTCAGCACTTGAAAGCATTTTTTCAAGGATTTCCCGGACATTTACGGTCTCAAGTTCTGACTGCGCAAGACTCTGCATTTTTTGCCTTGCTTTTTCTATGCTTTCATCGCCTTTCATTCCTACAAGACTCATACTCTGAATACCTGCATCTGAAGAAACATTCATATAGCTTTCATTTATCCAATCCTGTTTGGAACAAAGGAAAGATTCATAATTTTCTGTCCATTGTTCAGTCACTTCATTGTATTCTTTAAAAAAACTTCTTTTCCATGTATTCCATGAAGCCCTCATTCGTTTTTCAGCCTTATCCCATTCCGACTCTGCCGTCATGGCTGTTTCCTTTATCAGATTAACGATTCTGTTTTTTTCTGCCATAAGTCTTGAAAAACTCGAATTCAGTTCATTTTCATAAACTTCAGCAAGGGCTGCATTTTTTGCCTGTTCCGCAGAGTTTATCATTTGAATGTACGACTGTATTGCAGATGAGTAATATTCTTCTGTCTGTCGGTTTGCATCTACAAAATGGTTCTGCAAATTTTCAGGATCTGCATAATCCCTATAATGGCTCAGCAATTCTTTATAGAACAATTCTGTATTTACACTTCCAGCACCCCAAATTTTTCTGGCCTCATCATAAAGCTGTTTTTCGATTATCTGTCTGTCATCTGTAAGTCCTAAAAAAATTTCATCATACATTTGAGAGGCTTTTCTGCGCTCTTCAATACTGAGCTTTTTATCAGATGCTTTTAGGGCTAGAGACTTCAGTCTGTCTGCATTTTCACTGTCAATTTCTGTCATTTCGCTTACGGATGTCTGATAAGCTTCCCCCTGTTTTTTCTGCATTTCTTTTGCCTGAGTATATGTCTTGCAGGCATCATAAAATGCAGTTTCCTTCTGCGAAAGGCAGACCTGATTCACTGCTTTTAGCATTTCAACTATGTCCGTAAATGAATTCTGACTGACCCTGCCGGTAAGCTCTGCTACATAGTTTTGAATGCCTGTATCTGAAAAAGCTACTGCATCCTTTATTTTCCCTGCCAGAATTTTTGCATCAACTGCGGTTTGAGGTTTTGTTTTTGATGAAAATAAAGCCAGATTCAGTTTTTCTGTCATTGATTTTTTTGAATTTTCTGCAGCTTTTGCTCTTTTCAGCTTCTCTGACATTGAGTTGTAATATTGCTTTTTCAACGCGCGCTGTCCGATTTTCAGGTCATAGGCCTTATCCTCTGCTGATGCTGCAGCCCAGCCTTTTGAAGTTCTTACAGTCCATCTCCAGAATCTGGAACGGCGGATAAAGGTGTTTGAATCTTTTATGTCATCCATTTTGTCTTCAAGCTTGTCAAGCGCACGTTCCTTTAGGATGGTTTTCTGATATTTTTCTATCTTTTCACTGAAATCACTGTCTGAGGCATAAGCATATAAAATGCACTTTGCTATATCACTTTCCAGGCCTGCTGCCATGGCTGAATTATAATTTTGTTCAAGTATTTCCTCTCTATAATTTCTATAGCGGCCTTCAGCATTTATTCCATGTGGATTTCCAATTCCTGTAAGATATTCTCCACTCTCTTCCAGAGGATTTGGCTTAAGCATTCCGTTTTTTGCAAGGACACACATGGCTGCAAGCGCTATATTTTCAAATCTGCTGCTGTTTGAAACTATGCTGCTATACCATCTGTAAAGCTCATCTTCTGCACAACTGTATTCTTCATCCATGTTTACTGAATTTTTTACTGTTACTCTCTTTTCCGTAAGGTATTCTTTCTGTAATGTGCTGTTGTCCTGTACATCGCTGCTTTTCCTGAGCCTGATAACAAAGTTTTCCTCCTGATTCTTTTCAACGAAAACCAGTGAGTTTTCTTTTTCAAAAAATGTGCCTTTGACAACGGCCAGACGCTTTGACTGGGCTTCGCTTTCTGCCTGACTTACCTGCTCTTTCAGCTGGTTCAAAGTAACTGTAGCTTCAAATGATAGAACCTGGCTTTTATAATACATGGTGTCTGCATCGATATAAGATTGAAGTTTTTTTTCAATATTTTGTGAATTTGCCACTTTATCTGATACCGCCGCCTGCCTTTCTGCAAGAATCTTTTTAAGGGCATTCAGAGATGCACTAGCTCTGTCAAATGCATAAGATGCACGGGTAAGTCTCTCTTTTGGTGTTTCATAGGCATACTCCCCGGCTTTTCCAAGATTTTCAAGGTATACGCTCGATGCCCAATCATAAATTTCCTGTGCCTTGCGTCTGGCAAGGCGTTTTTCTTCCAATGCATTGTAAATTCTGCCTGTCTGTTCAATTCTTGCGTTGTATTCCCGACATTCATCCTGAACTTTTTGTGCAGCTTTCAAATACTCTCCCTGAAATGCAGCAGCTTTTTCATGTGCAAGGTTCAATTCCTCCTGTAGTCTTGAAATGTATGCCAGATTTCCGGCATTGGAAAACTGTATATACTGTATGGAAAGCGATGTCAGTCGGGAATAAAGTTCATCGATATTGTTCAAAAGCTGCTTATAGTCCTCGCTGCTGCATGACTCTTGCTCTTCCATAGATTCTACAGATTCCTGCATTGCGCAATCTTCTGCTTCTCTGCTGAAACTAGCAAAAAGCAATTCTTTCTGAACTCTTGTCTTTTCATCGGCAAACTTTATGATTTTATCCTGCATCGCAGAAAGTGTTTTCTCCATATAATCTCTGTCACTTTCTCCAAGATTTTCATCCCTGCAGAAACCTGACTGTATCAGCTGGGAATACCATTGCTCTCCATAATAACTGGACAGGCTTTTTATTTTTGAAAGCAGCGTCAGCTCAAGGCTCAGCCTAAGCATTTTTACCATGTCTGCTTCTGGAATCTCATGCTTTTCTTTCAGGATACCTGAAGAATTTTCATCTTTGTTCAGGCTGTCCATGCTTTCGCAAAGCTTTTCATACTGCATGCACGATTCTGCATAGCGTTCATTTACATCCTGCATGAATTTTTCCTTATCTGACCGGGATGAAAATATACTATACAGGCTTGATGACTCAAAAAATGATTCTATATATCTGTCACTCATTTCCATAAAACTGGAAGACATTTTAATTGAAAGCTTTTTTATGCAAAGCGCATATTCAACTGTACTGCTGCACAACTCAGCCAAATTCTTTCCTGACTTTAATGCATTTTCATTTGCCTCCGTAAAGTTTTTTATCTTGGTAAGAAGATTGAGATCTTTTTCTGTAATATATTCATAATTATATGCAAGAGCTTCCTCCTCATAGCCTGCTTTTTCTCTTTCAAAGCGTCCGACAAGTTCTTCATAAAATTCCTGAAATTCTGTTTTTTCTGTTTTTTCAGCTTCTCCCACGCATGCATATTCTTCGCCTTTGATTTCTCTTTCTCCTGCACAAATCTTATCACTTTCACTCACTTGCTGCTGTTTTTTATATTCTGCAAAATCTGCTGGAAGCTGCTCTGCATAAAATTCCTGTTTTCCTTTTTCGGTAATTTCTTTTTTTATTTTGGCAACTGATTTCAGGTATTTTATGTACACCCCGATGCATTCAAGATTCTGCTGCCATTCACCACTATTTTCGCCTCCTGATGCATAAAGAGCATCCTGTTTTTCTCCAAGCTCCACCAGCACTGCATCGCATCCATTCTCTCTAAATTTTTCACTGGCTTTTCCGCTGCTCACATCAGCTTTTTCTATTTCTTCTAGAAGCTGAATTTCAGAATCAAGACTGTTAATGTATTCTGCCCTGTCTGCAGCAAAATTCTTCCGAGATGTTTCAAAAATCTCTTTTGCCTGTGCCTGAAAAATGGATTTTTCTGCCTGCTCTTTTTCAGACAGTTTTTCTGCATAGCTTTTTACAAGCGCCATCAGCTGTAGGACTGTATTTTCCTGGCTTAACCCTGCAGAAACTGCAAGGGCTGCATCATACTTTTCCTTTGCTTCCTTTACCTGCTGTTCAGCATTTTTCAGGTTCTCAAGCGAAGAATTCATCTCATTTTCACTTTTTTTTATCTTCAGGGCGTATTCTGTAAGCTTTTCTGTCTGAGCCTCATAGTCCTGCCTGGCTTTTTCATATTTTTCCTGTGTTTCTTTCAACTTTGCTTCTGTCGTTTCTGCACTTTCCCGGCTCCACAGACTATTTTCTGCATATTCATTTACTGCTTCGGCTATTTCCTTTTCTTCCTGCCGTGCCTTTACGATGCATTCTGCCTTTGCTATTTCAATTTCAAGCTCATCATAGAAATCGTCCCTGCCTATCCTAGCTGTTTCTGCCAGACTGTAAAGGGATTCCTGCGCCTGCTCGCCTAGTTTTTTACTTTTAAGACACGTTGAAAGCCATGTTTCAAGTTCCCTGCAGCTGTTTAAGTCTTCAACTGTAATGCAGGCATCTGTTGTTATGACTTTTTTTTCACTTAAATCTTTCAGGTATGTCTCTATTTCTGCATATTCCCCATTTGCCAGGTGTTTTTCAAGAATTTCTGCACTATTGTGAAATTCTTCCAAATAATGATATCTCTGCCTGTTTGACAGCAGATTCGAAACTGCATCTTCCAGTTCCTGAACTTCGCTATTGTAGCACTCATAGTCAAAAGTGTAATTTCCATCGCTTGTTTCATATTCACAGTTTCTGTATATCTTATCTTCTATTTTTTCTACTATTTTACGCACATCTGCTTCTGAAGTTTCAAAGCTGATTCGATATTTTGAAGGAACCCTTGTTTCTTCGCCATAAAAGTCATATTCACTTTCAAAAATGTAGCTTGGAATGAACGAATTTATTGTGTTGACTTGCTTTTCTGCAGCGTTTTTTGCATTCAGAACACCCTGTTTATAAATTTTCACAGCTTTTTGAATGAGCCTGTTCTGAAACCCTGCAAGTTCTACTGAAATTTTTTGAATTTTTGATTCATCAAGGCTTTTTACGTCAAAGCTTTTCAAGCCTGTATTTTTGTCTGCGGCAAGTATTGAATCAAGTTCCTCTGGAGTTTTTTCGTTCCAGAATTCATAAATCCCCCTGTATCGGCTGCTCCACAGTCCGCCCCAGCTTTCTATGCCCTGTCTGGATGTTACGGTAAGCGCCCTAGTTTTCTCATAGACTTCGCTCTGCATCTGGCATACCCGTTCATTTTTTTCCAAAGTTTCATCAAGGCTTTTTTTATATGCTGCCAGATTGTTTTTTATTTCTTCAAGATACACGCATCTCTGCTGTTCAAGATTTTTTTCAGCACATAAAAGTTTTTCTCCTATTGTTTTTTCCCATTCCTGCCGCTTGTCTTTCAGTTCCTGGTATGCTTTTTTCCAGGATTCTTCACTTTCTGCAAAACTCTGCCGTGCCTGATTTTCCCAGACCGTTCGCTGTTCAAGTAATTCAACTTCTGCATTTTCCCATAGCGCAATCCCCCTCTCAAATTCTGCCTTAAACTTTTCTATCCATGAACTTTTTATTACTGATTCATCAGAGTTTTCGCTGAAGCCTAAAGATTCTGTTTCAAGACTGGCAAACAGTTTTTCCATCTGCTCTTTTGTCTGAGCCTGTACCTGTGATGCCAGTTCCTGTACCGTATTTTCTGCGGAACGGAATGCTGCTTCATTTTTTACAGAATTCTGGTCGTATACCAGATGCATCATAAGGCTTCGCCCTTCTTTTAAGGCTATGGCATTGCCTTCTGTTTCTATTGCCTGCACAAACTGATTTTTCTGTTCACCTGCAATGCTGGAAAGTTCTTCCATTGCAATAAAATATGGAGTGTCTGCAGCGACTCTGGATAAAAATCTGCTTCCCTTTTCTGCTTCCCATTCCTGAATGTATGAATTTATTATCTGGGTGCATACTTTCTGCCAATTTTCTTCCTCTTGTGCAGCTGATTTCAGGTCTGCACTCTCTGAAACCCTGTTTTCTGCGGCTTTCTGTATCCGCTGCTTGAGTTCACTTAAAGATTCTGCCTCAAAATCGTTCCATAAATCCTTGCAAATCCACAGGGCATAAGCACGCCCTGCTTCCATTTCAAAAGATTTCTGTGCATCATTTCTTGCTTCTGTCCATCGAAATATATCTTTTTCTTTGAGAGCCGCATTTTCCATTTCCCATGCCTGCATAGCTGCGGCTAGTCCCAGTTCTGCATTTTCTTTCCATTGGCGGATATCCGTCTGTGAATTTCCTTTTTCAAGGTACATTTCAAGCCGGATTCTGCTGCCTGACTTTTCTGCCTGAAATTCCTGGGCAAAGCCTGTGCTAAGGCCTGAAACATAGATGACCAGCATCATGCTGCTGAGGATTTTTTTGAATGGATTTTCATTTTTCTGCAATTTTTGCTCCCTGGGACAAGTGTAAGTTTGCCTCCAGATTTATAATTGCAGCAGTTAATGAAAATCATGCAGTTTCTGACAGTTTTTTTTGAAAAATTTTCTGTAATTTCAGTTTTTTGTGCCAGTCTTGTGCCAGAACTTGCCCGCAAGTATGGAGCTGGCACAAAAGTAAAGTCCATTGCGTCATTCCGCAGAAACTTCACTATTATGTCCAGCACAAAAGCTACCCAGAAAATAAAAAGCTTAAAAATTCGACCTGTTATTCTTTTACAACCATAACCTTTCGCGTTTCGTCAATTCCAGAACCTGTTACGCGTATAAAATAAAGTCCCCTGGCAACCTTGTTTCCTGAATTGTTTTTTCCGTCCCAGCGGTAATAATGCGTGCCTGAACTGACTCTGCCATGCTGCAAGTATGTAACGATATTTCCATCCAATGTAACAACCACAACGTTTAAGTTTCCATCTTGTGCCATGTCCACCTGCACAGTTGTTTTTTCACCTTGATTCGCATTTATAACATTGTTCAAAATGGAAACACCGCCACGCTGTAATTTTTCATCTTTCAGCCTGAACGACCATAAATCAATATCTGAAATATCCGAAGAAACCTGCCGGACAGCAAACAAAGGATATTCTACACCTCCCGGCTCGGAATAGGAATTTTCATTTTCGTAGAAAGGCACATGCCTGATCTTTACGATTTCATTTGAAGAATCTGTGAGTGCAAAAATAAATGAAATCTGATTGCCGCCGCCCCATGAATTGTATTGAGCTTCCCTTGTAACAGGCAATGTAAATGTTGCAGAATTTCCATTGAGTACACCAGAAACAAATTCAGTAAATTCAGAATTGTTTGCACTAGCAAAGCTTTTAAAAACATCAGAAGTTAAACCAGGAAGCCAGATGCGCAGATTTTTCTGGGCATTTAAATTTATTTCTGTAGAAAGCGCTTCTGCATCAGGGCTATTATCTGCAAAAAGAACAGGAACTCCGCTGTCAGCAAAACCGCCGGAATTATCCTGCGTACCATCGTAAATATTTGCGTTTATTGAAATGTCATGACCAGACAGCAAAGTTCCAGAATTTTTCTGTCCTGCACTGAAATCTCTTGCAGCCCAGTTGCCATCGGAAACAGAATACGGCAAAGGCTGTCCATCTTCATCGATAAGGCGGTTATCGTAAGCATAATTTACCTGAACTGCATTAACGGCAAAATCGCTCAAAGCATGGGCAGAATGAACCGAAGCATAGTTTCCAAGTTCATCCTGAATGCAGGAAACATTTGCAGAAAGGCCTGTTACCGGGTCTATGCCAGTTCCTGTATTTTTTACTGAAATGCAAAGTTTTTTTACGTCATCAAGAGTTACATTGCGATTTAATTCCAGCAAAAATCCAGTTGCTGTATTTCCTGAAAAGCAGAGTTTTGCAGGAACATTTTCATCGATTTTAAGTCCTGCAGAAAGAGAGTTTCCTTCCACAAGTTCCAGATTTTTCGAAATATTTTCAAGAATCGAATCCGTAAAAGCAATTTTCTTGCTGAAAAGAATATAAAGTTTATTCTGCCCTAACGGTGCAAGCGTAAAGTTAAATGAAGGTGGAGTTATATCAATTGTTTTAATAGTTGCAGAACGCAGCCTGTTGCCAGCAAGGTCTGTTACAAAAGCTGCAGAATCATCATAGCAGATGGTAAACGTCTGGCGAAGACTGTATCTTGAAGCTGGTGGCATGGAAATAGAAAAATAAAGACCGTCTGCGCCCAATGTTGACACTCTTCGATTAGTGTTAAGGTCATTGAATATGTTGATTGTTACTTTTGGACTTATTTCCGAAGATGCAAATGACTGAAAAGAATCAGAATCGTCAGCAGAATATTTAAAGCCTGAAGCCTGATTATAAAGCGAACTGTAGCGGATGCCGCCTGTAGCTCTGTCAGAATCTGAGGCAAATGCAAAAGGTTTTGCTCCTCCAAAAATGTCGGCAGCATACGAACGTGCAGCCGTCAAAACAGAGCCTTCTTCGCCAAAACTTGAAACCCAGCCGACCCGTGAGCGCCATGCAGCTAAATCAGAAGCTGAAAAAGACGGCTTATTGTCAAACAGATGAAATTCCATCCTGTTGATAAAAGTTCCACCTTCATCGCCAATGCCAAGAACCTCACATTCATTGGAAGAAGCCATTGCCGTCCATTCTGTTTTTCCGCGGAAACATGCAAATGATGGTGGATTTGTGTCCCAAGCCCCGTAAAGCACAGAATCATGTTCAAAAGCCCGCTGATTTACATACAAAACTGGCAAAGGATGCAAAGCTGTTCCCACAGCATCAATAGCATTAGGCTGTGCAGCATTATCTGTTATCAGAGGATTTGCAATGCATGCAACGGTTGCAGACTCTGGAGAGGAAATTGAATCTATATACCCGAACCAGCTGCGGTAAGTGTTTGAGTCCTGCGGAACTACCGTTCCCCCTGAAAATCCTGCCACAGAAATGCGAAGCCTGTGCGTCTGCGGATTTGAATAAGAAGAATCATAATTCATTGCATCGCTGCGTGTTGTTGCAAAATTCCTGTACAAAGCATGAATTGATTCAACATCAGAACCGTCATTTGTTCCGCACGAAATTGAGCCAGAAGAAAATCTTGCAATGCCTGCTACTGTCAGACCTGAAATTCCAGAAACGTTGCCTAAAGATGCACTTGATTGAATATTTACACTGTCTTTTGCAACTCCAGGAACAAAAACTTCTTCAGAATACTGCAATTCTATAAAATTATGTGCATCGTATGGCGGCTGGCTTTCCTCGCCTACCGGCTGGGAATATGGCGAATGAAGTTCCTGCCCTGTTGAAACTGCAATAAGGACAGGAGCTGCTCCATCGGCAACGTCCGTAAAATCTTTGGATGCAAGCCTGTTTTTATGTTCATCTCTCAGACTGGCAAAAAAAGTCGGCGATGCCTTCAGCATTTTTACATAAGGAATGGCTGAACGATGAACTCCAGAGCGGTCTGAACTCTGCGAATCTCCTGCAGAAGTTCCGGTTGCATCTGTATTCCACTTATTTTCGGCTTTTACATAAAATGTCTGCAAATCCCCCTGCCCGTCAGTTGAAACAGAACAGTCTGCATCAACAAAAGAACCTTTAAAAGCTTCATCCGTACTACCATTATAATAGGAGAAAGCTTTTCTTACCGCCTTTGAAATTTCATTATTGGAATTTTCAATAGATTCTGAAAATTCCAGTTTTATTACATCGTCAAAAACAGTGCAGGCCACATTTAACTTAGGGCGGATAAAATCGATTTTTGAATTTTCTCCAGAATCCGTGCATTTTTCACAGGCTGAAACATCATTGGATGCATTGCAGTTGGAAACCTCAAGATTGTACAGTTCTGCAAAACAGTCAGTCGCATTTTCAGCAGACGGAATTTCAAGATTCCAGGAAGCAGAAGCCAAAAGGTCAACAGAATTTGCATAAAAATTCTTTCCGGCCTTCAATGTCCGCCCTTCAAGTCCCTGAATTTTTGCGCAGAAAGGAGTGCTTTCACCGTCTGGAAAACCTGGCAAATTTTCAGGCCAGGCAGAAGGTAGTGCATTCAGTGAAGAATCAGCTGTATCGGGACTATCAGAATCAGAAGATGCTCGAATGTAACGGAATAAATCATTTTTGCCGGAAGTGCCTGAAGTACCATCTCCATCCTTATAAATTACAGATGAAAGGCCGCTAAGCAAAACAAAATCGTTTACAGCTTCTACAGTATTTGCATTGCCGCCTAATTCCAAAGTTCCACCCAAAAGCACGACATTCAAGGCCTTTGCAGGCGATTTCAAATTCAATATCTGTGCATCTGTGCTGCAGGCAAAATAAACAGTTCCTGAACAAGTTACAGAAGATACCGAACCGCCGATAGTTCCTGAATCTGAAAAATAAACATCTCCGTCCAGCGAAACAGCCATATTTTCAGAAGACAACGTTTCCACTCCCTTACAGAATTGAATTGCAGAGGAAGGAGCGGCCTTAAAAGCAAAAGAATCAGTTGCCGGCAAAGAAATTTGTGAAATTTGTACAGTTGATTTGTATATCTGACTTCCAGAACTTTCTATGTTAGAACACGAACCTTCAAATTTTACGGCAGACGAAGCTGAATCAAAAATCAAGCCTGAATAAGCCTTTATCGGACTTTTGTAAACCTGATCTGAAGTAGAAGTTATTTTTATTTGAGCAGAAACTGACTCTCTGCCGAATTTTATAAGACCCGTACCAGCATCCAGAACAAATCCTGAAGTACCTGTTACATCTTTTTCATAAACCTGATTTTCCAAAGTTGTAACATTCCCGTTAAGGACAGCCGGCGAAATAACTGTAAGACTTGTACAATCCGCATTTGCCTCAATTTTTAGCTCTGATGCAGCATTTATTGTAAGCCTACCAGCTACTGCAATCTTTACCCCACCTGAAAAATCATTTGCCCCGGACAGTATAAGCTCATTGCCACTGCCATTTTCAATCAATGTGCTGCCTTCTACGGAAACAGCAGAAACAACACCTGTACCGCTTACAGAACTAAAAGCCCCATCAGCAAATTTTAAATTTTTGCAGGAAGTTTGCCATGGTAAAGTTCCGCCCAACGCACCGTAATATTCAATAAACGAGCCATCGTCCTGTACAACCTTTGAAACATTTGACCAGTCAGGCAAATCAATAGTTTCTGAGCCTGAAAGCCTGATAGTTCCTGCATTGGTAAGAGAATCTGCAATTGAAATCTTTTTTCCATTAAAGTCAACAGAAGTACCAGCTGAAACCGTAAGATTTTTTACAGTATATTCAGAATCTTCAAGGGTAAGGACATTAGTGTCATTTTTTGCAATAGTAATTTCACTGCTACCCCGTAAATACGGCGGAAAAAATGAACTTGCTGCATAAGAAACAGCATTCGTACTCCAGTTTCCAGGAGTTGCCCATTTTGTATCGATTGTGCCATACCAGTAAAAATGCCTGTAAAACCAGTTTTTAGTTGAAGCTTCAACACTTTCAGCAACAGAACTACCCCAGTCATGAGCAATGTCATTTGCAGACTCAGAATATTCTACATCTGTATATGTAAACTCATACTGCGCAGGAACATTTCCAGAAGGTAAATCGATTTTCCACCAGGTTGAGCTGTCAGAATACGAAGGCGCAGCTGCATCAGATGTAAGTTTTATCCTGCCAGATTCCTTTCCTAGAGAAATGATTTTTCCATTTATTTTTTGAATTTTGCCACTGTCAAATCTGACCGTTTTGACAGTTGTGCCTGAATTTTCAAATTTCAGCACATAAAACTCATTATTCCCCTTTACAGAAACACTGTCAGCTGAATCAGAGAAGTTTACCGTACCAGCGGAAGCTTTAAAACCTCCTGCCAGATTTTCATTGTTCCAGTTTCCGCTAAGTGAAAACGATGACGAGGATTCAACATTTGTTCCTGCAGAAATTGAAAGATTGCATAACTGAGTTGAACCGTCTGACTTTGCTGTGAAAATTTTTGGATTACTGTCCGAAGCGGCAAAAGTCAGCGTACCGCCGTTTGCATCAAATTCTGTGGAAGAAAAATCAATATTTCCGCCAAATTTCATTTCTGAAGAGCTGGCCTTAAATCTTCCATTCCCTGAAAAATTCCCGGAAACTTCAAATTTTACAGAATCTTCAATTACAAAGTCTGCATAATTTTCAAAATTACAGTCAATTTTCAATGCACAGCCTGACGGCGAACCTGATACCTTAACCAACTCCAAAGGGCTTGCCGATGCTTTTCCTGCATATACAGTTAAAGCCTTTACAGCTGCCGTACCACTTTTTGAAACAATATTTCCCCGAAAACACAGTTCATCAGAAGCACCAGAGGCTTCAACCTTGCCATAAAGCCATGTCTCGCCTGAAACTGTAAAATTGCCACCAGGATAAAATACAGTATCTTCCGTTTCCGTAGTAAGTTTTGAAACCGTTCCGCCTGAAGTTGCCGTAAGAGCAGATTTTCCCCGCACAGAAAGTTCAGGTTCATCTATGTACGAAACATTTCCAAATGTAATTTTTGCAGAATCAGAAACAATCTTTACTGGTTTTCCGGTGTTGCCTAAAAGTTCTACGGAAAAATCACTTGAAGCCGCTGAAGTTCCAGAATATTTCAAAATTGAAGAATCAATTTTTAAAGTTCCTGAGCCTGAAAGCTGAAATCCGTCCAAAAGTTCAAGAACATTTTCTGAGCCTGAACCATCAGATTTGATTGAAATTTCGTCAGAAACTTCAATTTTGCCTGCATTTGATATTACAGCAGAATCTGAGCCGTTCGAAAAATTTCCCTGTACAGTGATTTTTTTAGATTTTACGCTGCCTCTTGAAAAAACAGACAGTTTTATTCCGCCAGAACCGCCGGATTTTTCAGAAAGCTGAATTGTTCCATCGCCAGCAGAAGCTGCATCTGTCACATCCAGAGTTCCATATACACGAATTTCAGAAAAAGGAGTTGATTGCGAAGTTTCATGAACCAAAGAAGCCGCCTTAAGCGTTTTTCCTAACTTTATTTCAATAGATACTCCATTTTCAGTTTTGATTTTTTTGTTTGATGTCAAATCTGCATTCAGAACAAGACATGCTGAATTCGAAGCATCTGAAAGCGAAGAGCATTTTGTAAGTACAATTTCCTCAGCGGCAAGAGAGCCTGAGCCTGTCAGCTCAGTTGTATATGTGCTGGTATAGCCTCTTGCCTCATCAGATAGCTGAAACTTCCGGGCTTTTACAGCTCCTTTTAATTCCAAGTTTACGCTGCCAGAAATATTAAAGTTATAGAATTCCTGAGAATCTTTAGTTGTCAAAGTTCTTACATCTGCAGGAGTAAATCCATGAAAATAGATTGTGCCATCGTTATGAGAAAAACTTCCACAACCTGAAAAATCAGAATTACCTTTTAAGTAAAGGTTTCCTGCTGGAGCAGAAAAAGATGAACCTGTGCCAAATGAAAATCCACAACCAAGAGTTACATCAGTTTTACAGTCAACACTACCGTTAAAAACAAAATTTCCACTAGAACCACTAGAAAGAGATTTTACACCTTTGTAAAAAACAGCAGCACCGTCTATTACGACAGAATCGTTTACTGAAATATCTTTTTTTACAACAAAGCCTGAAAAATGGCTTAAACCCGCCGTTACAGACGAATCAGATGAATTTCCTGTAAAAAAAACCGTATGTCCCTGCGCATAAAAATTTCCGCGGTTCGTCCAGTTGCCTAGCACATAAATGTCATTTTCGATGGAAAAAGTTGAATCAGAATCTGTTACAATATTGAAAAATTCGCATCGCTGTGGATTTATAGCCTTGAAAGTACAATTGCCTGAAATTTCAACAGTTCCGCCACTTCCTGATGAATTAATGCAGCCGAAATCTTTGGTTTCTATCAGAGATGAAATTTTTAAAATTCCGCCTGAGATGTCCATGCTGCTGTTGCCGGTACATATAATGCTTTCAACTTTAAGGCTTCCGCCGGAAATGACAATAGAAGCATTACTTTTTATAGCAACAGATTTTGCAAATGCAGCTGCCGTTATTTCAGGATAATTTGTACATCCAGAAGAAATTACAACTTCGCTGTTGTTGCCAGGAACTGTACCGTTGCTCCAGTTTCTAGAGTCGCCCCAGTCTGAAGAAACATTTCCTGTCCAGACAGGACTTTGTTCAACCCATACAATTTCTGCAATAATCATAGATTTGTCTGGGGTTTTAAAACTCAGTTTTACTCCATCACCTGCAGAAAGCCCTGAACCGTTATATTTTAAGTGAACAGTTTCAGTATTGGAAGAACCTTGAACGATAACTTCCCCAGAACCTGTCAAGGCTGCTCCTTTAAAAAGAAAGTCTGAAAGCGAAGCTCCTCCCAGAGCTTCCGCAGTATATGAAAAACTTACGTTGGCATCCCCACCATTACGGGTAACGGAACAGGTTATGCCAAGCCCCTCAGCAGAATCTGCAGGATGTATCGATTTTCCGTCGGATGAAATACTGAAATAGGTTGGAGTTCCTATAGGAAGAACCGTAAGTGTTGAATCATAAAAAACACCACACTGTCCATAAGTTAAATCTGCACCAGAAGCTGGAATATATAAAGTTCCGTTGCCTTTAAACTCAAATTTATCAGACGAATTATATACATTGCCGAAAAATTTTGAAGTGATTTTAAATGTTGTGCCGCTTTCAACTGTAAGAGAATGAGTGCCGGTATTCGGAAAGTCAAAAATTTCTGTTGAAACTGTTCCGCTGCCGGAAAAAACTACAGATGCAGAAGCGTTATTACGTACCATGTCAACAAGGATTATCCTGCCGCATTTAAAACTGTAACCGTTTGTGTCAATTGTTATTTGATTGCTGCCCCTTGAATTAAATGTCAAATCCCCAGAAAAAACGGCATTATTTTCAAGAACGATTTTCACCTCGTCTGAAGAACCTGTAATGTCAGCCACATTTCCGTCTGCCCAGTTTGCCGAAGAATTCCATGACGTGCCATCACCGCTGCCTGTCCATCTATAGACAATCAATGAAAAAACTTCGGAAGAAAAAAAACTTATGAAAAACAGAACAAAAAATAATTTTAATTTATCTGCAAAAAAATTCATATTTTTAGCGTATCCAGCCTCCTTGCCGGACAAGGGATTTGACATACAAAAAACGTCCCTGTTTTTTGTATGTCGCACAGTTTTTCATCAGAAAAACTGTCTTCTCTTTTGGAAAAGTTCCAGCCTCCTTGCTGGATAATTGTTTTAACATTCAAAAAACGTCCCTGTTATACCTTATATATGTAAGAAATTATACATGATAACAGCTTTTTTTTCACTAAAAAACAGGGCAAGTATGATTTTTTTGATTAACATCCTGCTAAAAAGTGTTATAATAGAAACCATGACAAAGCAGGAAATATGTTTTCAGTTGTCGCAACAACTGGGACAGACACAAAAAGACACAAAAAAAACAATGGATGCTTTTCTCGAAGAAATTTCCTGTGTACTGGAAGAGGGAAAGACTTATTCTCAGACAGGATTTGGCTCATTTAAAACTGTTCTTGCAAAAGAGAGAGTCGGTTTCAATCCTTCAAAAAAAATGAAAATGAAATATCCCAAAAAGATAAAAATGAAATTCAAAGTTTCTGAACTGTTAAAAAAGGAAATAAATGAATAGAACGGTAACACCGTCTGTTCTGGCAGAACGCATTCAGCAGAAAACTGGAATAGACAAAGAAACGGCAAAAAACTTCTCATTTGCTTTTTTTGATTTGGTAAAATCCCAGCTCAAAAAAGAGCCTGTCTTTGTCATTCAGAAATTCGGAAGATTCAGGAAAATTTTTGTTGAAGCAAGCTTGAAGCGCAATCCCATGACAAATCAAATGGTTGAAATTCCTGCCCATTACAAAATCCGCTTTACGCCGTCAAAATCTCTGGCTTCCAGACTGAATGCAAAATATGCGCATTTAAAGGCAAAAGCCCTGAAACTTAAAAAGACTGCCGCCAGGCAGTTTTGCGAAAATGAACATACGGCGGAACAGCTGCTTACACAAAATATGCAGGATCTTTGCGAGAGTACCAAACCTGAAAAAAAGCACGGCAGGCTGGCGGCAGGAGTGGCAGCTGTACTTTTAATTCTGCTGTGCTCACTTATGCTCCTTGCCATAAAACTGGTTGGACTTCCTGACTTTTTTAACTCAAAAAAGAAAACAAACGGCAATACAGACGGATTTTCTGGCAAAAATCCTGCTTTGGAAAAATTGGAAAAGGTCAAAGAAGAGGAAAATCTCGCAGAAACTGAAAAACATGACATGTTGCTGTCATCTTCTGAAAAATCAGTGCAAGTTGAATCAGAGACTTCTCAAGAAATAAAAGATTTACAAAAAGATTTACAAGATGCACGGCACATGCAGGAGTTTGAAGTTCCTCAGGGATTCTGCTACTACAAAATTGCAGAACAGGAACTGGGCAACAGACATCTGTGGCCTGTAATTTTTGCAGAAAATTCAGAGGCTAGCCTGACTGGCGGCATACCGAACCCTGACTTTGTAAGGGCTCATTCAGAAATATTCATTCCAGTGCCTGATGAAGATGAAAAAAAAGAATTTCCTGCATACTGGAAAGATGCATACCTGAAAACCTACAACGCATATTACAGACTTATGGAAACCCAGCCGGACAACCCAAGAAACAGTCTGCGTCAATTCCGAGCCGTAAGAGTCTTGGTTTCTGCAGAAATTATTTTTCCAGGCTTTTTACAGGAAAACGAAGGAATAATAAAGACTCAGGATTTTCAGGATGCCCTGGAAATTTTTAAAAACCATGTTCCTTAAAGCAGACATCTACTTCAAAAGGACCAAGCGATGTTGTGTATGGGATGCCGATAATCGGATAGCCTTTTGGCCATGCAATCGTATGATCCTTGCCGTAAATTACAACAGGAGGAGCAATGTCAAGCATAAAATCCTTTACAGCAGAAATTGCATTTCCTGAAATTACATTTGCAACTTCAGCAATCATACCGCTTTCAAGTTCTTCGCGAGTTTCTTCATCTTTGTAATAAAGTCCTGAACGCTCCAGCATTTTTTTTGCCAGAACCTTATGAAGCCTCAATGCAATAATACCGTCAAATTCCCCAGTGAGCCCCAGAATACCTGAAATTTCCCATGAATGACCACCGATTGTTCTTTTCATCAGATACGGAGCTCCAGAAGTAGCTTCAATCCCAAACATAGTCTTGAAAACAAAAGCAGATGCGGTCAAAAAAGGATTTATAATTTTTACATCCATAATAAAATATGATACGATAAAAATACAGAAAAGCAAGCAGAAAAAACATCATATCGTGTCCTCGTAATAATATTACCCCAGCAGAAAAAACATCATAAAGTTTAAATATTTTTTAACTTTCAAGATTTCTGTATTGATTTTTTTTGGGGAATGATTTAATATTCATCTTGCCTGGTGGTCATAGTGGAGAGGCAATACCCGTTCCCATCCCGAACACGGAAGTCAAGCTCTCTTACGCCGATGATACTGCTCTTCAGCGGGAAAGTAGGAAACTGCAAGGCTTTTTTTATTTTAAACTGAAAATTGATTTTTTAAAACTGCATTTTCCCCATAACATCACAACTCTCTTTTTGAAGAAAAGACTACTGTAGCAGTGATTTCTACAGGCACAAAGAATTTATTGCCCATTGCTGCTTCTTTCACAGGTTAAATTTTACTGGATATACCAAATTTTTCTAGATAAAACAAATATTTACCAAAAAAAATACAAAAACAATAAACTTTTTTTCAGTTAAACAAGTTATAATATATCCGTAAAAATCATGAAGGTGCTCTTTTTATTTTAGGGCAACTATTATTTTTACCATATTTTTGTTTTGGAAAACTAAAAATCTTTGTTTTCCGGTTTTTATCAGGGGGAAAAAATGAAAAAACTTACAAAAATTATAGTCGCTGCTCTGGCAGGAAGCTTGATTGTTTCAAGTCTTACATCCTGCGGTAAAAAAAAGGATGAAAAAGGCAGCGTACGTTTCTTAAACTTCAAGCCAGAAGTTGCTGCAATTTATCAGGAACTGGCAGCTGCCTATGAAAAGGAAAAAGGTGTAAAGGTTATTGTTGAAACAGCTGCAAACAATTCCTATGAATCAACATTAACTTCAAAAATGGCAACAAAACAGGCTCCAACACTTTTCCAGATTAACGGACCTGTAGGCTACGGCAACTGGAAAAATTACTGTGCTGATCTTACAGACACAGAAATCTACAAACATCTGTCAGACAAATCTCTTGCAGTTACATCAAACGGCAGAGTTTACGGTATTCCTTATGTTGTAGAAGGTTACGGAATCATATATAACAAGGCTATTACAGACAAATATTTTGCACTGCCATCAAAAGCTTCAAAATTAAGCAGCATGGACGAAGTAAAGAACTTTGCAGCTCTTAAAGAAGTTGTAGAAGATATGCAGAAAAATGCAGCTGCTCTCGGAATTAAAGGTGTTTTTGCTTCAACATCATTAAAAGCAGGAGAAGACTGGAGATGGCAGACACATCTTGCAAACCTTCCTGTTTATTATGAATTCAAAAGCAAAAATGCAGATCTTTCAGATCCAGAAGCTTCTAAAAAGCTGGATTTTGAGTATGATGCAGAATTCAAAAATATTTTTGACCTCTATTTGAATAACTCTGTAATTCCACCTCAGAATACTGGAGTAAAGACTGTTGACAATTCAATGGCCGAATTTGCCCTTGAAGAATGTGCTATGGTTCAGAACGGTAACTGGGCTTGGGGACAGATTTCAGGCGTTTCAGGAAACAAAGTAAAATCTATAAACGTAAAATACCTGCCAATCTACACAGGAGTTTCAGGAGAAGAAGGTCAGGGGCTTTGTATTGGAACAGAAAACTTTTACTGTATCAACAAAAAAGCTTCTCCAGCAGACCAGAAAGCAACTGCAGACTTCATCTACTGGCTGTATTCTTCTGTAACAGGAAAAGACTATGTAACAAACAAGCTGGGATTCATTGCTCCATTTGACACATTTGCAGCAAAAGAACGTCCTACAGATCCTCTTGCAATTGAAATTGCAAACTGGATGGAAAAACCAGGAATTACTTCTGTTTCATGGAATTTTACAGTATTCCCATCACAGACATTCAAAGACAACTTTGGTGCTTCCCTGCTCCGCTATGCACAGGGGTCAAAGAAATGGGCAGCTGTAAAAGCTGATGTCGTAAAAGATTGGGCATCAGAAAAAGCTCTTGCCGAATAGCATGAACTAAACGTAGACTCAGCTGCATGGCTTTGTTCTGCAGCTGAGTTTTTAGGTTTTCATACAGAATATACTACGTTATAATATGGTATAGATGGTATGAAAGCCAACAGCATAACCTTATGCATCAACATACCTCGGCAATTAGTCGAGGCTTGTTGTTTTTTATCTGGTAAAAGCCTGAAAATAGGTACTGCCAGTTTTCAGCATTTTATGAAACTTCAAAGGATTTTATCCTTGTTTGAAGTTCCCTATCTTAAGTTTATTGGAGTAACCATGAAAAACGAAAAAAATCCAATAGAAAAATATTTTCCAGTATTTGTCTTGCCAACTCTGCTTTGTTTTTCCATGTTTTTTTTGATTCCTTTTGTAATGGGACTTGGACTTTCGTTTACTAAGTTTACGACTGTTACAGACATTACAGGTTTTGTCGGTTTTAAAAACTATATAAGGGTTTTTACAGCAGACAATGAGTTTATTCATGCATTGGGTTTTACGTCGCTTTTTACAATAGTTTCAATTATAACCGTAAATGTATTTTCCTTTGCACTAGCCCTGCTTCTTACAAAAGAAATAAAGGGAACTAACTTTTTCAGATCAGTATTTTTTATGCCGAATCTGATAGGCGGAATCGTTTTGGGCTATATATGGAATCTTTTGATAAACGGTGTACTTTTACATTACGTTGGTAAGGACATTTCATTTAAAACACATTACGGTTTCTTTGGACTTGTACTACTTACAAACTGGCAGTTAATCGGCTATATGATGGTAATCTACATTGCAGGTCTTCAGAATATTCCAGGCGACTTGCTTGAAGCTGCACAAATTGACGGTGCATCACCTTTGAGAATTCTTTTTCAGGTAAAGATTCCAATGGTAATGCCTTCAATTACAATTTGTATGTTCCTTACACTGTCGAATTCTTTCAAGATGTTCGACCAGAACCTTGCTCTTACAGCTGGTGCTCCTGAAAAAACAACAGAAATGCTTGCCCTGAACATTTATCAGACTTTCTATAACAGAAATGCAAACTGGCATGGCGTTGCACAGGCAAAGGCCGTTCTTTTCTTCATAATCGTTGCTGTCCTTGCCTACATTCAGTTGAAAATCACTAATAAGAAGGAGATTGAACACTAATGAACACAAAGAAAATTGCCTTAAAAAACAGCCTTACTTTCTGCCTGCTCGTTGCACTTACAGTTATATTCATATTTCCTATTGTTCTTGTATTTTTAAACTCTTTCAAATCAAGACTTTATGTTTCTACAGTTCCTTTTGCATGGCCGAAAGGAAATATGTATGTAGGTTTTGAAAATTATATTAACGGCATTACTTCATCTGGGTTTGGACTGGCTTTCATCAGATCGGTATTCATAAGCATTGCTTCTGTCTGCCTGATTATTGTCTGCACATCCATGACAGCATGGTATATCGTCCGGGTTAAGACAAAAATTTCAAAATCTCTTTACTATATTTTTGTATTCAGCATGATTGTTCCGTTCCAGATGGTAATGTATACAATGACTTATGTTGTTACAGCCATAAATTTTGCAAATGTTTTTGGAATTGTCCTTGTTTATCTTGGATTTGGAGCAGGACTTTCGGTGTTCATGTTCACAGGATTTATAAAAAGCATTCCTCTAGAAGTTGAAGAAGCAGCAACTATTGACGGATGCAATCCTATACAGACTTATTTCAAAGTTGTTTTTCCTATGCTGAAATCAACTGCAATTACAGTTTCAATTCTTCAGGCAATGTGGGTTTGGAATGACTACCTTTTGCCATATCTTATTCTTGGCTCTGATCACAAAACTGTTCCTGTTGCAATTCAGCTTGCAATGCAGGGTGCCTACGGTTCAACTGATTACGGCGGATTTATGGCAATGCTTGTAGTTTCAATTATTCCAATAATCGCTTTCTATATTTCTTCACAGAAATATATTATAAAAGGTGTAGTTGCTGGTGCTGTAAAAGGCTAAAAACTCATTCAAAAGACGACGGGTCAAGACAAGGTTTGCTCAAGTCCTTGACTTCGCTGTTTTTAGGATTTGCAGTAACTTTTCAAAAGCTTTTCAGGAGATGTCATGTTTTCTGGAAAGCTTTTTTTATTTTAAAATTATAAAAAATTAAAAAAAACATCCTGAAATTTCATATTTTTATTCTTCTGTTCAATTATTAAAGGTGTAAAGACAGGAAGTTCTTTAGTATCTCTCTGGCTTTCAAAAAACTTAGCATGACAGGAGAAAATTTTGACAATGAGTTTTTCAAAAAAATCTGCAGGTACTGCCATAGTCGCCGGAATATTATGCATTTGCCTTGCAGCTTTTGTTTTTTCAAGCAGAAATTTCTTTTTGCAGGAAAAAGAATATGAACAAATAAAAAATGGACAGCTTTCTGCACAAACTTTATTTCAGAAGCTTCATGATTTTGAAATCCGCAATCCATTGCATTTTGCCTCAAAAGTTGATCTTGCAATTTTGCTTGCAGAAACACAACAACTTGACGAAGCAAAGGATTACCTCGAACGTGCAGAAAATATTTTACAAAGTTCTGGCAGAAAAAAAACAACCTCCAAAAGCAGGGCAAGCTTTTACGAACTTAGTGCGCTTATAAATTTTTTTGAAGGTAATCTTGAAAATGCACTGCTTTATATAGAAGAAGCCTGCAAAATAAAAACCTGGGGCATCCGATGCAATTATCTGAAAGGCAGAATTCTGCTTGCCATGGACAGAAAAGAAGAAGCCCTGCAGGCAATGGAAAAGGCATGGGCAAAAGACAAAATTATCAATGCTGAAGATTTACGGGTTTTCATGTTTCTTACCGCAGAGTTTGAGCAATATCAGCACTGTCTTGAACTTGTAAACCACTATTTTGAAAGTGCAGGATATTTCTACGGCTTGGGAAAGTTTGCCTCAGAAATTTACGAAAAAAACGGAATGACGTTTGAAGCAGCTTTACTTTCATACCTTGATTTTGAATATCGGTCAGGATTTGAAGATTTACAGGAAAGTCAAATCCTTTCAAAAATTGAAAAATTTGAGGCATTGGAATCCGAAGAAGCTGGAAAAGCCCGAGAATGTATAAAGGCCATGCTGAAAAAGGAAAAGCTGCCGCAAATAAAATCAGACTTCTGGCTATATAACTTTTTTTGTGTAAAAAATCAAATAATTACCGAAGAAGAAAATTCTTCACAGCTAAGTGAATATATTAAATATGAAAAATACTTTCATTCACATCCTGGATACTATTATGACATGTTAAAGGCATTGGAAAACGACATTCCAACGCCTGGAAAAGAAAAAATCATTGTAAACCTGCTTGAACGCATTATAGAAACAGGCAGAAAATCAAAATATGCAGATGAAGCAAGGCTTGCCTTGGGAAATAAACTTGGATTTTCAAGGCAGGACAGTGAAAAAATTCTTCTCCCCCTTGAAACAGAAGCTCTTCTTTTGGAATTCATGGCTGACAGCAGCAAAAAAACGATAAGTCCAATTTTTGAACTGCTTGCCCTCCCCGACTGCAAATACGTGTATTCTGCAATTGTATCATTCAGAAACAAAATTACAAATCCTCATGTAAATTCTGCATTAAGGGAACAGCTTGCTTCAAGTTCAGGCCGATTGAAAGACAGAATTTCTTACATTCTGTCAGGGCAGGCATGATAATGACAAAAAAAATGATTGCTTTAAGCCTGATTTTTGCTGTAGTTCTAGGATTATGCTCATGCTCAGATAAAAACATGGCGCAACAGCACTACATTCAGGCTGTAAATGCATATTCGGCTAAAAACTTTGATATGGCATTTGATTTTATTCAGCAAAGTCTGGCATCTGACAAAAATTTTCATGAAGCCTCGCTTTTAAAAATAAAAATTCTCTACTTTCAGGATAAAAATAAAGAAGCGCTAAGGACTGCAGAAGCAATCCTAAAAAAGTATCCTGAATTTACAGAAGCAAAATTATGGCTGATCAGGCTTTTCATTCAATGCGAAGAATATGAAAAGGCTCAAACAGCATTAAAAAGAGAAATAAGTTTCAACTATTCTGACTGGCGCTTTTACCATCTGTATGCACTTTTAGGCGAAAAGCAGAAAAATTTTGAATTACGCATGGCAATGGAAAAAAAGGCAGAGCAGTTTCTGCAGGAAAGCAGCAAAGTTTACATGGACATTGCAACCTTTTGGTTGCAATTAGAACAAAGGAATCGTGCCATTGATTATTTGGAGAAAGCCAGAATTCTGTTTCCCGAAGCTGAAAATTTTGATTCAGTCATAAAATACATAAAAAATGGAGAGGACTTACAATGAAAACAAAAAATTTATTCAACTGTCTGTCAGTCATCGTACTTTTGCAGATTTTTCTGTGGACTTCCTGCGCAAGCGGAACAAACATTTCTTTCAACGGCAGCGAAGACATTCAATATGAAAATATAACTGTAAAAAATGTAAAGATTACACTCGACCATACTCCAGAAAGCAATTTAGAAGAACAAATTATCCGGCTTTCTCAGAATTTACTGCATGCTGCACAAAATAAGGCTCAGGATTCTGCAGGGAAAATCAGGCAGGGTAAGCAGGAAGGTAAAGTTTATCTGGACATCATGGTAAATCAAAGAAGCTTTCTAAAAGGAACTTCCATTTTAAATGGCATTTTCTTTTCACTGTCCTTTACAGATGCACAGACAGGTCAGCAGATTGCCTTGATTAACGAATATTATCAGGGAAAAGAAAGCGCAGTTTCAACTTTTATTCAGGAAAAGTTTTTAAAAAAAGCAATTCAGCAATATTTTAAGGCTGCATCAGAAAAAGCAAAGTGAAAATTATGGAATCATTCAGAAGAACAAAGGACATCCAAAAGTCAACAAAACTGAAAACCACTAAAGGCTCGGCAAATACAATCCCAAAACATGCAGCGGGCAAAAAAATTCTGTGCTTTTTTTATGGGCTAAGCACGTTTTTGGCAGTGAATGCAGAAATTACTTTTTCCAAGGCAGAAGATGCCGTTTTATTTGCAAAACTGCATGCCAGGGAAAAAATAATAGAAAAGGAGCTTATTCTTGAAAACATGCACAAGACAAAACTGAATGTTCAGGATTTTTTACCGCATCTGAGCATTTCATTTTCAGAATCGAATTCTGTAAATCCAGGTGCAAATGACACAAAAACAAAAAACCTGCAATTCAGCTTAAATCATACAGTTATAAATCCAGGCCGAAAACTCAAGTATAATCTGGCAAAAATAGAAGCTCTGTATGCTTACAAAGAAAATCAGCTTAACTGGCAAAATTTTGAAAATGAAATTGCAGAAACTTATTTCAACTGCCTCTTAGCGCGTCAAGTCCTTGCTCTTAAAACAGAATTGCTTGAAAAAACAATGGAAGAAGAGAAAATTCTGCATAAACAATTTCAGCTTGGAATGTTGCTGGAAACTGATTTTCTGGAATACATGACCTCTGTACTGCAAATTGAAAATCAAAGGACCGAAGCCGAAAAAAATTACAAAATTCAAAAAGGCATATTAAATCTTGCTCTAGGGCTTGAAGAATTTGCAGAAATTGAATTCAGAGATCCTCTTACACCAGAGGCAGAAAATTCAGAACTTGAAGAACATTCAAAAAGCATCTGGAACATCGTAAAAAACAGAAGCATTGAACTTCAAAAGCAGGATATGGCCATAGAATATTCTCGCAAACAGCAAAAATATTCAGACGCATGGTATCTGCCAAATTTTTCAATAAAACCATCTGTAAGTTTTTCAGGAGAAGATTTTCCGCTTGCAAAGCCAAATTATTCTTTTCAAATGAGTTTTAGTTTTGAAAATATTCCGTTTGCCCCGGTTTCAATTTCAAATAATTACAGTTTTTCAGACAAAAAGCTCACTGGTGTTTCAAATTCAGGAAGCACAAACAGTTTCTGCCAGGTCACCTACTTATCAGACAAAAGAACTGCAAAATTGACCTTGCTTCAGCAGCAGATTCAGCGTCAGGACAATGAAAAAAAAATGTATTCCAACTTGTATCAGCAGATTGTAACACATGACAACTATTTGAAAAAAATCACCCTGCTTGAAAACACAAAGAAAATTCAGGAAAAACGTCTGGAATTTTCAAAGATGCAGACTGAACAGGGCTTTATAAAGCCAATTAAATATCTGGAACAGTTGATTGAACTGTCAGATACAAAAAATTCACTGCTGCAGGCAAAAATACAGACAATTGCAGCAGAGCGGATTATCGCAATTTTAACAGGAATACCATTCAAGGAGCTCATAAATGCAATTTATTGAACGCAAAACTAATGTAAAACGAAAAAATCTGAGAAAAAAATCTGTTTCAGGCATAATATTCTTGTCTTTTTCAGTTTTTGTTTTTCAACAGTTGTTTATCTCTTGTTCTTCTGCAAAAAAAGCAAGGGATGAACTGCAGGCAAGAAAAGTTTCTACCGTAACAGCAAAAAAGGAAACGAAAGAAAACAATATTTCCAGTTTTGGAACAATTACCTATAAAACAAAACATGATGTTTCTGCCATGCCAAACGGAACAATCGCCAGAATTTTTGTAAAAGAAGGCGATTTTGTGAAAAAAGGTCAAAAGCTTGCCGTTCTAAAAAATGTTCAGCTTGAAATTCAAAAGGAACAGTATGAAAATGCACTTGAATCGGCAAAGGCCTCTCTCAAAGTTGCACAATCAGCTTTACGTGAAGAAAAACTGGCAGTTGAAAGCAAACTTTTAAATCTTGAAAAACAAACGATTTCTGTATTACAGCAGGAAAATGAATATGAAAATTCTTTTCAACTTCATCAAAAAAATGCACAGCTTCATGAAATAGGAGGAATTACAGATGTAGCATTTAAAAATGAAGAAATTTCGCTTCAGGCACTAAAAAATCAGATAGAAATTGCAAAAAAAGAGATTGAAATTACTTCCTTGGGTTTACGGGATTCCGACATAATTGCAGCTGGCTTTCAGATTCCTCAGGATTCTGAAAGTAAAAAAGAGCTTCTGATAAAACTGAATACTCAATCCGTGCAGGCACAAGTTGATTCAGCAAACGCAAATGTGAACAATGCAGAAAAAAGCCTGCAGTCAATAAACAGGCTTATAGATGAACTGATTGTAAAAGCTGAGGTTTCCGGTATTATCGGAGTAAAAAACTTTGAAGAAGGCGAATACGTCAGTGAAAATACAGCAATTTTTACAATTTTAAATACATCAGATGTTTTTGCAGTTTTTACAATTCAGGAAAAAGACATTGAGCAGTACTGCGCAGGAACTCAAGTTTCCATTGAAATTCCTTCAATAAATAAAAAGTATGATTCAAAAATTTCAGAAGTTTCGCCAATTGCAGACTTTCAAAGCGGAAATTTTACAGTAAAGGCCATCATCAACAATCCTGACAATTCCATGAAGCCGGGAATGTTTGTAAAAAGCACAATATTAGAAAAAAATTCTCAAAAATTTTTAGTATTGCCAGAATCAGCGCTTATAAAATCAGCTGAAAACGAAAAAGAAAACAAAGTATTTATAGTATCAAACGGTCATGCAGTCCTGCAAAAAATTGAAATTGACTCAATCGAAAGCAATAAACTTTGGATTCTAAGTGGCATTTCTGAAGAAATGGAAATAATAGATAATCCTCCGCCATTTTTAAAGGAAGGTGAATATGTTGTCACAAAATAAACTTTGCAGACAAAACGCACAAAAGTACAAAGCCCTGCAACTTCAAAAAAACTTTGGAAATTATGATGTAAAAAGCTTTTCACGAGTGCTTCAATTTCCACTGTGCAGCATTTTTTTCTGCATATTTGTAGTCCTATGCCAGAGTTCATGTTCAATCGTCAGTTTTGAAAATGAAGGAGTTAAATGTTCTATAAATTCTGAGCAGTGCGAATTTTATGGAAGCTCAATAGAATTTTATTTTTCATCCCAACCAGACAAATATCAGGCAGAAAGGAGCATAAGTCTGTTGGCAGACAATAAGGCCGAAGAATTGATTTTTTCATGGAACAAAACAGTTCTTTCAATAACTCCAGCAATCGGCTGGTCAAAAGGGCGGAACTACAAACTGTCATTTAACGGGCAAATTACCATCAATACAAGCAGTATTTCTGTTAATATCGTGCGTTCTTTCTTATATGGAAAAGGCGCAGAGCAGCTTCTCTTTTTAAGAAATGAGTCAAACCTTTTTCCAAAAAATTCAAATGAGCCTCTGATTTTAAAATTCAGCAAACCAATAGAAAAAACTTCCTTTCTAACTAATTTTTCAATCTCTCCAAATGCAGAAAATGAAATTACTTTTTCACAAGATAACACAGAAGTTCTTATTACACCAAAAGATCAATGGGAATACAACACTTTGTACAGCTGGGGTTTTGAAAACATACAGTCAAATGACAATTATTTCTGTAAGACCTCAGAAAGCGGAAACTTTTCACCTTTTTCAGATTCAACCATTCCCGAAATTACAAATATCTTTCCAATAAAAGAGTTTCAAGGTAAGGCAGAGTATTTAAAGGAAATGCAAATTGATAAAAATCTCTCAGAAGAAGACGGCATAGGATTTTCATTTTCCAAGCCAATGGATTTTGACTCAATAAAAAACGGAATAAGTTTTGAACCTGCAATCTCAGGATATGTCAAAAAATTGGACGAAGATGGAAAAGAATTTGCTTTTTTTCCGACCGAAACCTATAAAGTAAATGAAAAATATTCAATCTGCCTGTCAAACAGCATAAAAGACATCCATGCAATCCAATTATTCGAAGAAAAAAGATTCTTTTTCACTTCTTCACTCAACTTTCTGCAAATTGAAAAAATTGACGTCAATGGAGAAGTGATGAATTTGACAGATTTGCAAGGACAAAAATGTCCGGCAATCAAAAATCTTGAATCAAAATATGAATTAACTGTAAATATCTGCTTTTCAACAGTGATAAAGCCAGAAAATCAAAATCTAGCCGTAAAAAAAATCAACATGTCCCTGCTTTTTCCAGCAACATCGGAAAGTCCTGTGCAAACACAAATCCAATGGAACAATTCAGGAAATAGAGTTTCACTTACATGGGAAAATTTTTCCATAGAAACTGCCGACGTAGAATCTTTCTACAAACTTCAGATTATTGGTGGAAAAAACGGGATAAATAACGGCTTCGGAGAATACATGGAGGATGACTTATGTATAATGCTAAAACCTGTAATTTAACATTTATAGAAAAAAACATAAAAGTTTTTTTTGAAAAAACAAAAATTTGTGCAGATGCTTTTTTTTCAATTATAGCAGCATTTTTCTTTGCCTTCGCGTTTACAGGCTGCGCAGATAATCTGATTTCTCCACTGGAAGTTGAAAATATATCCTGGGACAGTGAAAAAATTTCAATCAGATTTTCATCAACACCAGATGAATCAGCATTCCAAAAGGGATTTTCTATGACCGAAGATAAAACAGCTTTATTCGGAACATTCCGCTTTGCTGGAAGTACTGCATCTTTTTTTCCTGCAAACGGAATAAGGGAAAATTTCGACTATCAGATTATACTTTCAACAGATATAGAAGATAACAGCGGACGCTCACTACTGCACGATTTTCCATATTTTTTCTCTACAAGAAAAACGTCCGATTTTCCATACATAATAAGCCAAACTCCTGAAAAAAATGCAGAACTTAATTACCAGCCGGAAGAATTTTCATTTACATTCTCAAAGCCTGTCAGCCAGGAGACATTTCTTCAATCTTTCAGTGTTTCTCCAGCCTTTTCGTACTTTTACGAATTTTCCGATAATGACACGAAGGTTCACATAATTCCTGCAGAGCCATTGCAAAAATCAACAGTTTACACTTTATCAGTTTCTACAAGCCTTGAGGACAAAAGTCAACTTTCAATGGCAAAAGAATATAATTCTGTTTTTTTCTACGCATTCGATGAAACTGCTCCTGAAATTTCAGTACAATGTGAAGCAACACAAAAAGAACAGCCTTTATCATTTGACTTAAATGAAAATTGTATCAACGAAGGAATTCCTATTGAGTCTCAAATAATTCTGAATTTTTCAAAAGAAACAAATCTTTCGACAGTTGCAGGAGCAGTTTCTATCAGTCCGCCACTATCCTATACAATTCAAATTGATAAGGAAAACTGGAAAAAAGCTGTAATTTGTCCTTCAACTCCAGAATGGGGAAAAACTTACACGATTCGCATAAAAGACAGCATTGAAGATTTTTCAAAAAACAAAATCCCACGGGAAAGCTGCTATACATTAAGATACAACTCAGAAACTGATAGGCCAGTAAGTTTTGCATCTGGATTTTTTCAGAATTCTGAAGAATCTTATTCGACTTTTTCAGAAAAAACAAATTTTTCGCAGCTGTCTTTAGATCCACTTTTTTATGCAAAAAATACAGAAAGAAATGGCAACCTTTTTCTTGCATTTAAAATTTCAAAAGAAAGTCAGGGACTAAACCTTTGTTCATTACTTGATGGAGTTAATTTTTCGATTACAAACAACTGCTGCTCAATAATTCTGAAAAATGCACAAATAATTCAGGCTCAGGATTTCGAGCAAAGTCCACTATCCACTTTACTGGAATCCATGAACATTCAGGAAAATTCAGAAGGAAAGCTTGCAGCTGTAAAATTTACAATGGAAGTTACAAACAAAAACAGTTCGGGTCTTGTCACTCTTGAACTTGCAAAATCTATTTCAGATTATTCAGGCAATAAACTGAAAAACGAAATTCAATTTACATTAAATAAATAGGATCATAGCATTTATATGAAGAAAATAATTTATTTTTCAGCAAAACATCCGGTTTCAGTTTTCATGCTTTATCTTGCAATCATTCTCACAAGCGTACTATGCTGCATTTCAATAAATCTGGACTATTTGCCAGCTATAAAATGCAGAAACCTTACAGTTTCCACAAAATATCAGGGAATTTCAGCTTCTGAAATAGAAGAAATGGTAACCATTCCAATAGAAGAAGCATTTTCAGCTTTAAAAGGCCTGAAAAAAATGGAATCCGTTTCACGAGACAGTCATTCCATTATTTCGATTGAGCTGAAATGGGGAACAGATGCAGACATGGCTCTTGCAGAAAGCAGGGAAATTATCGACACCTGTTACGCAGTACTTCCATCAGGATGTGAAAAACCAGAGGTTACTGAAAATATTAAGGAAAAAAATACAATGACAATTGCAGTTATTCCAGAAAATGCAAATCTGGAATATGTCAGAGATGCCTGCGAAAATGAAATCAAACCATTTCTGCAAAAAATTAACGGCATAAGTTCAATAAAAATTTCAGGCGGTAGAAAAGAAGAAATTCATGTTCTTGCAGATAAAAATTTTCTGGAAGGAAAAAATATTACTTTACAAGAAGTTTCAGATACAATTGCACAGGCAAATTTTGAATTTCCAGCTGGAATTATACAAACTGAAAAAAATGAATTTTCAGTAAAAACAAGTGGCTTATATACATCAATTTCAGACATTCAGGAAACTCCCCTTAAATATGATGACAAAGGAATTTTATATTTAAAAGATCTGGCTGAAATAAAAAAAAGTTTCGGACCTATCAATTCTTTTTTTCTGTCTAATGGAAAAGAATGTGTTGAAATTGCCATAAAAAAGCGCATTGATGCAAGCCCCATTCGAATTTCAAAAGAAATCAAAAAAGAACTGGAAAATTTGTCAAAAATATACGGCAAATGGTTTTCTTTTCAAATAACACAGGATAATTCAGTTCATCTTTTAAAATCATTCAGGCAATTATTTATTTCTGGCTTTTTCAGTATAACGGCTACAATCATGGCGTCATTTTTTTTCCTTAATTCTAAAAAATTTTCAATGATAATGGGACTGATTATTCCAGTTTCAGCGCTTTTTTCAATACTAATCCTCAAAATAACTGGACACAATCTTAACGTCATTTCACTGGCAGGAATTGCCACAGGGATAGGTATGGTCATCGACTGTAGTGCAGTTGTTCTGGACAATCTGCAAAGTTGTGCTGCTCATTCAGATTTTACAACAGACAAAAAACAGGCTGTTGCAAATTCAGTATATGAAATATGCCCGTCAAATACAGGCTCCTGCATCACCACAATAATTGTATTCATTCCTGTATTTTTTATGAAAGGACTTACAGGAGAATTATTTTCTTCTATGGCAATTTCCATCATCTCAGCAATTTTTATTTCCTGGATTTTTTCATTTACATTAATTCCAGCAGCCTTCATGTTTTTTTCTTCAGAAAAAACTTCAGAAAAAACTTCAGAAAAAACTGAGCGAAAACTGATAGAGTCAGCTCGAATGAAATATTACGGTCTGCTTGGAAAATGCTTTGAAAATAAGTTCATTACGTTTGCAATCCTTGCACTTACACTTTGCGCAGGGGTAGTTTCATTAAAACTGCAGCATTTTTCAATTCTGCCACAAACAGCTCCCAGTCAAGTAAAAGCGGATATAACATTCCAAAATGGAACCCCAATAAATGAATTGAAAGAAACAGCGATTAAACTTTACAAGCAAATAACACAATCAGATTTGTTAAACGGAAAAATACAGTCCATAAATTTTTCAGGAGGAATAGAGGATGACAACCTTACTCTTCTTGAAAACCCAAATACAAGAAAAGAAATGCTTCATATTGAATTCACTCTAAACAATGCCTCTTTAAAAACAAAGGAAGAAATTGAAAATTTCCTTGAAAACAGCGGATATCAGGCAGAAGTTTATGCAAATGACAGTCTCCTGTCAGACATTTTTACACCACTAGATTTAAATTTTGTTTTTACAGCAAAAAATCGTACAGAATTAAATGAAAAAATAAAAAAAGTAGCAGGAAACTTAGAAAATCATAAACTTATTCCAAACTCTTGTTCAGCAGAATATGTTTTTACACCTGACAGAATTTCAAGCTCGCGTTTCAGCATCAGCGCAATGTACAGTGCCTCTATTGCAAAAAATGCACTTGAAGGAATAGAATCCTGTAATTTTTACAAGAACGGCAAAAAGATTCCTATTATCGTAAAATTTCCTGAAAAAACAATAAAATCAGTCAACGATCTTGAAAATTTAAAAGTCAAAATTGAAGGAGATTCAATTCCCCTAAAAACGATTGGATTTTTTTCAACAGAAATAAAAGAAAAAATCCTTTATCGATATAATCGCAAGGCAGCTAGAATTTTTATAGTCGAAGACCAGAAGAAAAAAATCGGAAATGAAAAAATCAACATTTTTGACTCTTTTGACTGCATAAACCTGAAAGACGAAGCCATCAAAGAACTTTGGGGAGACAGCACATTACTTCTGGCCGTAGTTTTTATGCTGCTCTATCTGGTCCTAGGGGCTCAGTTCGAATCTTTTCTAATTCCCCTGCTATTGTTGTTTTCTCTGCCACCTGCCATGTCAGGCGCTTTATTCTTTCTGACAGTTTTTGAAAAAAAAGCAGATGTAAACACCATAATTGCAATGATAATTCTTTTTGGAACTGTCATTAATAATTCAATAATTTTATATGAAAAATGTATAGCCGACAAAGCCTTTTCAGAGAAAACGATAATCAAAAGCTGCAATAAAAAATTGAAAGCTTTGCTTTTTACAAATAGCACCACAATTTTTTCACTTATTCCTTTTGCAATCGATCCTTTCAATACAAGTGCGCAGTCATCAGTAGCAATCACTATAGCCGGCGGAATGATTTTTTCACTGCTAGTTTCAATTTTTATTGTTCCAAACCTGCTGTTTCCTGTTTTAAGGCGCAAACACCCCATCTGTAATAGTAAAAAAAATTATTGAAATCAGTACAAGATGTGAAAACCAATCTGATTTCTTTTTGAAAAAGAAAATTACTAACATGGGAGAAAAAATGAATAAACAACATAAAAACTGGTACAAAAAGCAAAAAACAGCATTCTTCATATTTGCAAGTTTTACAATTCTGTTCATTTTTACAGGCAGAAAATTAAATTTTGGTTCAACAGCAGAAAGCAGGTACAACATTTTCAGCATAGAATTTGAATATTTCGGCATGGATGCAGCACTCATAGAAAAAATCATTACAATTCCTCTGGAAGAAAAAATCAACTCTACCGCAAATCTGTCAGAAATGCGCTCTGTAACAGAAAATGGAAAAGCAACTTTTACAATGTGGTTTCCAAAATCAACAGATATAAAAAAAACTTACATGACTCTGCGGAATTTTACTGAAAATCTCTACAGGCAACTTCCCGATGCAGTTCAAAAGCCAAGAATTTATTCTGCAAAAATTGATTCTAAACCAGTTTTCAGTTTTGCAATTTTCAGCAAAAATAATTCCTCGCAGCTAAGGGAATTTGCAGAAGTTGAATTGAAAAAATCATTTGAATCAATTCCTGGAGTTGCAAACGTAATAATATCAGGGGGACATTTAAACGAAGTAAATGTAAAAATCGATACCGACAGCACAGCAGAAAAACACCTGAATCCACAAATTTTTGCGCAGCTCGTTCAAGACGCAAACACCATTTACTCTGGCAGCGAGCTTCATGAAAAAAACAACACAATAAATGTACAGTTTGACACAAAACTAAAATCCCTGGAAGAAATAAAAAAAATTCCTGTAAAAGTAAAAGAACAATACGTAAATCTGGGAAGCCTTGCAAAAATAAGTTTTTCCGAAAAAAAGCAATCTGAACATGTGCGTATAAACGGAAAAAATGCCATATATATTCAGGTAATTGCTTCATCAGACGGAAACTCAATAAAGCTCGCCCGGGAATGCAGGAAAGTTTTAGCAAGACAGAATATCCCCCAGGAAAATTATAAAATACTTTCAGATTTGGGCAAAACTCAGGAAGCACTTTTAAAACAAATTGCAAAAGCTTTTCTGCAAAGTTTTTTCTGTACAATCTTAATCATTCCATTATTTTATGCAGACATCCATTCAATAGCATTCATTTTACTTTCAATTCCTTTTACAATTTTATGGACAATTTGCCAGCTGTCAGCAGCAGGTCTCTTTATCGACCAAAACTGCATTGCAGGCCTTACAATTTCACTTGGACTTATAACAGATCCATTTCTCGTAATTGCAGAAAAGGCAGAATATAGTACCAGCATTTCTGATTTTCATGATAAAATTCATCATATCTTTCCAGCATTATTAGTTTCTTCCATAACAACATTTCTAGCGCTTATTCCACTTTATAATACCGACCATATAATTCAAGGAATAAAAAACCTGACAATTACAACCGCCTTAATGATTTTCAATTCACTTATACTTTCCATTGTTTTCTTTCCGTGTTTCTGCAAAGCTCAAAAAAAAGTCTGCCTTTTTTCGCCAGTTTTCTATGGCTCTCTTCAAAAAATATACAGCTACATTCCAAACCAGCTCTTTTCAAAACTTCAGAAATATAAAAAGAACATTCATACAATTTACTTTTTTCTATGCATTATTCCGTTTTTTTTAATTAGCTTCATAAATAAAAACATAAAATTCGAAGAGGAAACAGATATGCTGTTCGCATCCATTGAATACCCTGCAGAATACAGAGCTGACATCATAGACAGCGAAGTCCAGAAAATTTCTGAAAAGCTTGAAAAAGTAAACGGAATCAGATTTATAAAAACAGAATGCCATGCAGGAAATGCAGAAATTGCAATTGGCTTTTTACCTGAAAAAATAAAACTCAGCAGTCTGGCAAAAGAATTAAAAGAGCTAGAATATCTTACAAATAATGGAAACATTTTTATTTCAAATATATTCAGTCAAAACCATTCAAAAAAACAAAATGTACAAAGCATTGAAATTTCAATTACAGGTGATGACAGCAAGATTTGCAAAGATTTAGCAATGAAAAATCTCGGCATAATTCAGCAATATGTAAAAACTATCCAGGCTGTACTTAACTTCAAGGAAGCACCCGATGAAATTATTTTTTCTGTAAATCAAATTTCCGCAGCAAAAAACAAAACCACAACTTGGAATATTGCTCAAAATCTGCATTGGCTTCTATCAGCTCCAGTAGTTGACAAATGGCTAAAAACTGGCAGTGAATTTGACATACGGATTTCAGCAGAAAATCTTGAACAAGCCAACATGAAAGACCTAAAAAACATTCATATACAAACGAATTCAGGCAATATCAAATTAGAAGCACTTGGAAAAATTGTCCAAAACAAGTCAACAGGAAAAATTTACCATCTGAATGGCCGGCGCTGTGCATTTTTCACAGTCAAAACAGCAGAAAAAAGTATGCAGCAATCTATGGAAAATATAAAGCATGCACTGGAATCTTTTTCATATCCTCAGGGATATTCATTTCACATTTCAAGGGAGCTAAAAGAATTAAATGAAGCCAACAATAAATTAGTTTTACTGGTAACAGCAACAATTTTAATGATTTTCATATTTTTAACAGCCTGCACCGAACAGATAAAAAAGACTCTAACAATTTTGTCTATAATACCAGCCTCAATGATTCTGCCACTTACCCTAAGAGTCATCATCAACGGCACACTACATCCTGCAGAAATTATGGGTATAATCATTTCTGCAGGAACATCTATAAATAATGCCATCTACCTTTCTGACAATCCAGCTAGAAACATACGCCAAACCATGAAAAATCATATAAAAAGCATTTCTGCGACCTCTCTTACAACAATCTTGGGAACTCTTCCCCTTCTTCTTTCAGGAATCAACGGACTACCAAAAGACCTTGCATTTTTCATATTGTTCAGCACTATAAATTCCATGATTATTTCACTTGCCGTCTTTCCAATAATCCTCTCAAAAACATAAAATTGCTACATTTTTCTTTTACAACTTCCTCTGGGTGTGCCCCTGCGCTTCCGCTTCGGGTCGGGCGTTCCAGGGTTCCGCTTCCGCTCCAGCCTCCTCGCTGCGCAACCTTCGCAGCACAGCTACTCTAACACGCACTCAAAACATTTCTGGAATGTTTTACCGGCTTTAACCCTATGCTCCGCTGCGGTGGCCGCTTCGCGCCCTTCCATGCCCTCACACATTCCCCATCCATTCCATAAAGCCGAGCACAGCTCATGAGTCAAAATAGAAATTATTTCCAGTACCCTGTGAATAGCAGCCAGAAGACAGAAAAAAAACTGCCATCTAAAAAATACAGGCTGGACTACGCAAAAAAAAGAAACGATAGAAACAAATGGAAGAAACATTTAAGAGAAGTTTAAAATAAAAGGCTATATCCGTAAATAGTGTTGCTAAAATAATTTTTTCAACACTATTCCAAACCTAACAGTTCCTTTATTTTTGATTTTACTTCGCCGATTTCAACACCACCTACTTGTGAAATTCTTTCACAAGCCCATTTATTAAATTGAGAAATAAAGTTCATAACACCGTTAAGGTCAGGGGTTTCAATTTTTTCAAAATCTGTATAAGTATTATTAAGTTCAGTTATTTTTCTATCGTGAAAGTCTGAAAAAGAGTCTGTTATTGATAGCCAAACTTGTTTATACAACTTATCGAAACTTGGATACTTATTTGTACTTTTCTCCTTAGGAACGTCTTCAAAACCCTTTTTTGCAGAATCTATCCAACCATCAAAATTTCTGTCATAATGATTTTGTGACTTATAATAATAAAGCTTTATTAGGTGTTCATGGCGGATAGGGCGTGTTACATCTAATGCTAAGGCTATCTTACTCCAAGGTTGTGCCATTTCTGTTAAGTGTACCTTATTATACCCCATAGCTTCGTTATAGATTTCTTCAAAAAAATTTTCTTTATCCATACTTTTACCTCTTCAAATTTTAAATATTAACATACAATTAGCTATAAATCAGCACCTTTTACATTTTATAAGGCTATGTCCGTAAATAGTGTTGCTATACAGACAATCAAAGTTGGTCTAATAATTATTTTGTTTAGGCCAACAATCTTATCTTTCTAAAGTGTCTTTATTTGGGTAATTTGGCTTTTCATCTGGGTTTGTTTGTACCGATTCATAAAATTCCTTTAGCTTATCCCAACATACTGGCTTTCCGTCGTTTGGAAGATACTCTTTATTCGCCCATTCAATAAAGTTTTCTAAAACACTTCTATCCAAATTTTTCTTGGAATCTTTGCTTATTGTAGATAAATCAAATCTTAGGTCGTTTATACTTTGCGGTACTTCTTTCGTTATAAATACACTATGGACTTTTGATTTATCTGAATTATAAATGTGTGCATGTGGATAACTATTTTCGTGTGGCTTTTCTTTTGTTCTCACTTCAAGTAAGAACTTCCGATTATCCTGTTTTCTTACAACGAAAGCCATTTCTTGAAGTCGCATTGAACTTTTGTAAACTTCTTCAAAGTTTATGTCTTCTATAATTTTACCCATAACTTTTACCTCTTCCAATTAAAAATATTAGGCTATGTCCGTAAATAGTGTTGCTAAACATAAAAACGGACAAGCCTTATTCTTTTTAATCTTAAATACCTAAAAGTTCTCTTATCTTTGATTTTGTATCTTCAAAAGAAATACCACCTTCCTTTGAAATACATTCGCAAGCCCACCTATTAAAGTTTGAAACAAAATCTTTGACACCATTATAATCTATTGTATTGATAGGGATAAAATCTGTGTATGCTTTATTCAAATCTGAAACTGTACGTCTATGAAAATCATCGAATGAATCTTCCATTGATTTCCATACGTGATTATAAAGCTTGTTAAATTCTGGGTATTTATTTGTTCCTTTTACTTTCGGAACATCATCAAATCCTTTTCTGGCAGAAGCCACCCAACCTTCAAAATTTTCTTCGTAATGGTTCTGACCTTTGTAATAATAAAGCTTTATCAAGTGTGCGTGTCTTACAGAACGTAAACTGTCTAATTGGGAAATTATTACATTCCAAGGCTGAGCCATTTCACGCAAATGTGCTGAACTATCATAGATTTCTTGAAAATCATAATCTTCACCTATCTTATTCATAACTATTCCTTCTTCCAATTTTAAATATTAACATACAATTAGCTATAAATCAGCATCTTTTACATTTCACTATACTAATTAATTACTATGAAAATTAAGTTTGCAAAATTACCGACTACAGACGGAACTATAAAAGTCAGTTTAGATGGTGGACAGTCTTTTACATACTATAGCATTGCAGACATACATGAAGATGGAATTCCTTTGGAAGACAACCAGGATTACGAAAAAATCCAAATTCAGGCACCTGCAAATGTTCTTAAAAACTTGAACGTCGTTTCCAGCGTGAAAGTTGAAGGTGAAGGTGCCGAAACTGGAAGTACAAACAAACCATTTCTTATAATGGACACGGACACTTATGGATTTGACTTTCCAAGATGTGTAACTGGAATTACCTTTCCAAACGGTATGACTACTGTTGACCAAATTGGACTCAATTATTTCCCAAACCTTCGGACTTTTGTAATCCCAGAAAGTGTTACTTCTATTGGTAATAGTGCTTTCAAAGGTTGTTCAAGTCTTACAAGCATTACTATTCCAGAAAGTGTTACTAAAATTGGTAATTATGCTTTCAGTTATTGTGAAAGTCTTAAAACAATTAATTACACAGGAACTGAAGAACAATGGAACTCAATTTGGAAGGATAGTGGTTGGAACTACGACGGAAATTACGCGGTGAACGTAATCTACAACTATAAACCAGAATAAATATTTAAAGATTTCCAGATAATTTGGAAGTCTTTTTTATAGCCAGATACTAATTATGTATGGTATTAGAAAAATTTTTTGAACAAATCTATTTGGAAAGTATTTTTATTAGATTTTTTGAAAATTCTGAGCAAGATAATCTCGAGAATAGTAAATTAGAAAGAGAAGAAAGTGCTCTAAATAATAATGTTGAAGCTGACAATGAAGACAGGAAAGAAACTGTAGGAACCTTTGATAATCCAAAGGAAGTACCTACTGCTGATTTAATTAATAGTATAAAATCAAAAATTGTTGTAGACCCTTTTGAAATAGACATTGTAACACCTAATAAACAAATCAATAAAAATGTCTTTATTTCTAATGTTCCTGATTTTGTTACTAATACAGTTGTACAAAATGTAAACTTTGGACTAGGTGGAAAATTGAATTTATTTAAGAAATTAAGTTCACATTCGCATTCTGATGAACAACGGTTAAACTATACCTTTAAACTAAAGGAACTGATTGAAAATCCAAGTTTTATTATTTTTGCAACGCACGAAGGTGGTAATGTTTATTACTTTTTCAGATTAAACACAAAAGCAAAAAAATCAAAAAGATGGGTTATGGGAACAGTATCAATTAGAGAAGAAGGGAATTTCTTATTTGATGTTTATGGTGTTGATAAAGAAGACGTTATA
>JAEDIW010000106.1 GCA_016296655.1 Treponema sp.
TTGGAGCGAGGGGGAGACTTCCCCCATCTTGGAGAAAAATATGCGTGAAAAATACGAAGAAGAATTACGTAAGTTGAATATTTCAATCATCAACATGGGAAAAATGATTGAAATTGCCATTGAAAGTTCCATGCTGGCGTTAATGGGGCGTGATATTCAGGCTGCAGAGCAGGTTGCTCAGAACGACGAAACCATAAATGATATGGAACGGGATATTGAAGCTCAGTGTCTGAAACTTTTGCTCCAGCAGCAGCCAATGGCTACTGATTTGCGGCTTATTACGGCGGCTCTGAAAATGATTACTGATATGGAACGAATTGGTGACCATGCAGTAGATGTTGCAGACCTTGTTCTTAATGTTCCTGACTGCAAATATGGTAAAATGAGCGAAATCGTTGAGCTTTCTTCAGAGATTATAAGAATGCTTCACGATGCGGTTCAGTCCTACATTGAAAAAGATTACAACATGGCAAAAAACGTAATTGCCCACGATGACGTAATTGACGGTTTGTATCATACAATCAAAGCTGATCTGGTGCAGAAAATCCGTGAAACAAATGAAGGCGAAACAATTCTGGATTATCTGTTGATTGCAAAATACATTGAACGAATCGGAGATCACGCCACAAATATTGCGGAATGGGTGATTTTTGCGCTGACTGGGGAAAGGCTCAGCTGATTTTATATGTTGGGTTTGCAAAAGAACTAAACATTCTCAAAAGTTTATGCTTTCTGCAGCATTCAACTTTACCTGGATTTTACAGAATCTAAACCGAATCTTTTTATTTATATTTGTAAAATCCAGGCATGAATCCTGCAAATATAATTATTTTGCTCTTTTTCATATAACAGTTTGCTCCACAAAATCAACCGAACTGGCAATTGTGTAATAAATATTTCAGACAGCATTTCAAAAAGAGAGATTTTTCAGGAACTTTTGGTAAAAAACTAGGAATTATAAATGGGAACAATTGATATTTTGAACAGCTGCTACATGAACCGGGAGCTTAGCTGGCTCTCTTTTAATGAACGCTGCCTTGATGAAGCTGGAAATCCTGATGTACCTTTGGCAGAACGTCTGACATTTGCATCTATCTTTCAGTCAAATCTGGATGAATTTTTTATGGTGCGGGTTGGCACTTTAATGATTCACGAAAATGAAAATGATTTTATTGACAATAAAACAGGTATGAACTGCTCTCAGCAGGTGGAAAAAATCCTTGAACGCGTAAAGATTCTGGAAGAAAAAAAATCCTTTATTTACGAACAGCTTATGGGCGAACTTGAACCAAAAGGAATAAGAATCATTAATTTTAATAAATTGTCTGCAATAGAAGCTCATCTTGTTGAAGAATATTTTGACAGTAACATTGCTCCATTCCTTTCGCCAATGATTGTGGGAAAACAGCAGCCATTTCCGTTCCTTGATAACAAGAAGCTTTATGGTGTTGTTCACCTTTTAAGCAGAATGGGAAAAACAAAAATGGGAATTGTGCCATGTTCTTCGCCAGTCTTTAGCCGGCTGATTGAAATTCCTGGTCGCAAAGGAACTTTTATGCTTTGCGAAGAATTGATTCTTCATTTTATTTCTAAGCTTTATGAAAATTATACTGTAAAAGAAAAATCGATTATCAGAATTACAAGAAATGCGGATCTGGATTCCGTTGATCTTGATGATGAAGAAGATGATTACAGAAATTACATGGAACATCTTATTAAAAAACGCCGCAGGCTCAGCGCAGTAAGAATGGAATTAAGCCGTCCCATAAATGACAGTACAAAAAAACAGCTGGCAAAACTGGTTGGAATAGAAAATGAACACATAATCAATGTGGGAACCCCTTTGGACTTGTCTTTTGTTTTTCTTTTACAGAAGTGGCTTAAAAAAGAAAATCCTGACATTCATCTTTTTTACAAGAGAAGACTTCCAAGAAATCCCCAGTGTTTTGATATGCGCAAAAAACTGATTCCTCAGATTGAAGAAAAAGACAAGCTTGTTGCGTATCCTTTTCACAGCATGAAGGCTTTTCTGGAAATGCTTCATGAAGCGGCCAATGATAAAAATGTTGTTTCCATAAAAATGACTTTGTACCGGGTAGCATACAAAAGCAAAATTATCGAAGCTCTTGTAGAAGCTGCGGAAAACGGCAAAGAGGTCGTTGTTGTTGTAGAACTTCGAGCCCGTTTTGATGAATCCAACAATATTGAAATGTCCAGACTGCTGGAAGATGCAGGCTGTCAGATTGTGTATGGGCTTGGCAGCTTTAAAGTTCATTCAAAGCTATGCCTTATTACTAAAAAAACAAAAAACGGATTTTCGTACATCACTCAGATTGGAACTGGAAACTACAATGAAAAAACTTCTGAGCTTTACACAGACCTTTCACTGATGACTGCAAATCAGAATATTGGTTCTGAAGTTGCAAAAGTTTTTCTGGCTTTAATGAAAGGCGAAACAGTTACAGAAACTGAACATTTGCTTGTTGCGCCAAATTGTCTTCAGAATAAGATTCTTAAATTCATTGACGATGAAATTCAGAAAGTTAAAAACGGCGGGTCCGGATATGTGGGCATAAAAATCAATTCGCTTACAGACAAAGATATTATCGACAAACTGATAGAAGCTAGTCAGTGGGGAGTAAAAATTCAGCTGATTATCAGAGGCATCTGCTGTCTTATACCAGGAATTGAAGGCTTTACGGAAAACATTTCTGTTGTAAGCATTGTTGGTCGTTATCTTGAACATTCCAGAATTTACAGATTTGGTCAGGGAAATGATGAAAAGATTTATATTTCCAGCGCCGACTTTATGACCCGCAATACTATCCGTCGTGTTGAAGTTGCAGTTCCAATTTACGATGAAGAAGCTCGTTCAAAAATCAAACATATTTTTGATACCTGCATTATTGACGATGCAAAAGGCAGGGAACTGAAATCTTCAGGTAAATATGAATTCAGAAAAATAAATGAAAATCCTGTAAACAGTCAGGAATACTTTTTTGAAGAGGTTTATAAATGCTTAATGTAGGAATTTTAACAAGCGGCGGAGACTGTCAGGCTTTGAACGCTGCAATGAGAGGTGTTGTGCTTTCTCTTTTTGAAAAAACACAGAATATAAAGATTTTTGGTTTTGAAGACGGATTCAAAGGTCTTATATACAAAAAATATCGTCAGCTTTTTCAGGAAGATTTTGAAACAATTCTTGATGAAGGCGGAACTATTTTAGGTTCTTCACGGGAGCCTTTTAAACATATTACAGAGATTACTTCCGAGGGCATAGATAAAGTTCAGTCTATGATTGAAACTTACAAGGATTTGAAACTGGACTGTCTTGTAATCCTAGGGGGAAACGGAACTCATAAAACTGCTAATCTTCTTTCAGAAAAGGGCCTGAATGTTGTAACTCTCCCAAAAACAATCGATAACGATATTTATGGAACAGATATGACTTTTGGTTTTCAGACAGCAGTTGGAATCGCTACCAAAATCATCCGATACATTCAGTCTACTGCAAAAAGTCATTCGCGCATCTTTATTGTTGAAGTTATGGGACACAAAACAGGGTGGCTTACACTGCACGCAGGTATTGCCAGCGGCGCAGATGTAATTCTTTTGCCTGAGATTCCGTATAACATTGAAAAAATAACGGAAAGATTAAAGTCTAACGAGGCAAATGGAAAGAAATACGCAATCATTGCAGTTGCTGAAGGAGCTTATTCTTCAGAACTTGCAGAGCTTTCTAAAAAAGAGCGGAAACTTAAACTTTCACAGACAGGATTTCCTTCTGCTGCATACAGAGTTGCTTCTGAGCTGCAGGCAGCAATGCCAGAAAAAGAAACAAGAGTTCAGATAATTGGACATTGTCAGCGTGGTGGCGAACCTTGCGCCTACGATAAAGTTCTTGCAAGCCGGGTTGGTACTGCTGCTGCCTGTTACATCCTTGAAAAAAAATTTGGTGTAATGGCAGGCATTACCAACGGCAAAATCGTACCAGTTCCATTAAATGAAGTTGCAGGAAAGCTAAAAAAAATATCTTCTGATGATCAGCTGGTGCAGCAGGC
>JAEDIW010000107.1 GCA_016296655.1 Treponema sp.
GGAATTTTACTTTATTTTGAAATTTTTAAATAGTGGGCTTAAGTTGATGATGTTACCCACTGCAGGCAACGCAGAATGATTCCTTAAAACTACAGCACAAGTCTGTCAAAACAAGTCAAATGGTGGATCAGATTTCACACTTCCCCCGGTGACATCTGATACTTCTGCTTAAAAAGCCGCTACCCCAGACTAATCAGCCGGTACAAACCCATTTTTCAGAAAATTACATCCCCCTGCGGCAAAAATTTCCCTCCACGGATGTAAAAATCGTAAAAAATGACTACATTTTTTCAGAAATAAAGACTTTTTACTAAAAAACATGCCATTTTGCCTTGGAATCAGGTTAATTTTCAGTGTTGTTACATCCCTGTGCGTCCAAAATCACCAGCCGGGGATGTAGTTTTTCTTAAACTGCATTTTTTGTTACATCCCTGCAGCAAAAAAACTGCCCAAAAGGATGTAATTTTTTCCCACCGGGAGAAATTACATCCCCCGCGGACAAAAACAGCCCCGCAGGGATGTAAAAAAGTTTTATAAAATCTTTATTCAGATTCTATAAAACTCAATTTCCACTATAATTTCCTCGAGGAGATTTTTATGTCAGATTTAACAACAGACAAAAAACAGAAGCTTGCCAAAACTATTGGAATTTTAATGATTATTCAGGGTGTGATTATGCTTTTAACAGAATATCTGTTTCCTTCATATCGCATCTTCGAGGCAATTAACTTGATTTTCAAAGTTAACCACTACTTTGCCAACAGCGTAACTCCAAGATGTGTAGCATCAATTATTTTAAACAGCTGTTCAATGATTTTCCTTACAATTGCAATTATACTTACAATCGTAACTGGTATTATGGCAATTAAAAACAAAAAGCCTTTCCTTGTAAAGATTTTATGCATTGCAATTATAGTTTGCAGATACCTGCCTCTTTTCGTTATGTTTGTTGCAAGTTTCTTCCTTTTTGCCGATCATATTCCTGGCGTTAAAGACTGGATTACAAAACTCTTTATGAACAAACTTCCAAAGCTGTTCCTTCTTGTATGGATTCCAGTTCTTCCCGCGCTTTGTTTTATATTTACAAAGAAAAATCCACAGCAGAAGTAATAAACTGACAAAACAGAAGCCCACCCAGCCAAGGGCAAGAACAACGGCAATATAAGCCTAAGGTTTCAGTCATCAAAAATCAGTATTCACAGTTACTGTTGCATACAGATGTGCCTTCCTGTTACTTTCTGCCTGTCTGAGATTGCGTGGCTATGACTTTAAGAAAAGGGGAAGAAGCCTCTCTATTCTTCTCCTTCGTAAAACTCCTGCCTTACGATTTCAAAAATTTCCCTGTCATGATTTTCAAAACTGTAATTTTTAGCATGAACAAAGCCAAGACTCCAGCCGTTTTCTTTTTCTGCAAGCACAGGCATATAGTCCCGGCAGTTTTTTTCAAAATAAAGCCACATCATAAGATAAATAAACTGGCCGCCAGTAGTGTAAGCAGATTTCTGAGTAAGAGGCGTCAGGATTTCAATTCTGCTGATAAAAGTTGTTTCTGTGCCTGCCCCTTCGTTTCCGGCAGATTTTCCGTCTTCCCCATTTTCGTTCAGGTTCATGGCACCGGAAAAAAGATTGTAGGCCTTTAAAAGTGAGCGCTCATCCTGATCCATGGCTTTTGCCCTGTCAGAAAGCTGCCCCATAGCTTCAAAAGGCGCTTTGTAATTTTTATAAGTTGCAATAACTGTAGACTTAAGCCGTTCTTCCCGGTCACGGATCTGACGCTGAATCAGCTGGTTTTCTGCAGGTTTTACTGTACGGTCTGTTTTTCCCGCATCATTAAACCGCTTTAACTTTTCCGAAAATGCACTTAATGATTCTGTAATACTAGCCATAGTCCCTCCCTTCAAAAAAAACTAATCTCTGTAAAGTCCGCGAAGAAGTCTGATTTCTTCTGCATAACCGGCAGTGCTTTCCTGTGGTGTTTCCAGAATAAAAGGAAGATTTCTGAGTGCCGGATGATTTATAACCTTTTCAAAAGTTTCAAGACCAAGGCTTCCCTGACCGATTTTTTCGTGACGATCCTTGTGGCTTTCAAAAGGATTTTTGCTGTCGTTTAAGTGACAGGCTTTAAGACGGTCAAGCCCGATAATTTTGTCAAACTGTTCAAGAACTCCGTCCAGGTTATTTTTTATGTCATAACCCGCATCATAAACATGACAGGTATCCATACATACACCAAGTTTTTCTTTAAGTTCAACACCGTCAATGATTGCCTTTAATTCTTCAAAGCGGCTTCCAACTTCACTTCCCTTACCGGCCATAGTTTCAAGAAGTACTGTTGTTGTCTGCTCCGGTTTTAAGATTGTGTTCAGCATATCTGTAATCATTTTTACACCGGCCTCAGTTCCCTGTTTCATGTGGCTGCCGGGATGAAAGTTGTAATACTGGCCTGGAGTTGCTTCCATACGAAGAAGGTCATCAGCAAAAGTCTGAATTGCAAAATCCCGAACACTTTCCTTATCAGAGCAGGCATTAAGAGTATATGGTGCGTGAATTACAAGTTTTCCGAAGTTTTTTTCCTTTATAAAATCGCAGAGAGCATCAGCATCTTCCTTTTCAATTGGTTTTGCCTGACCTCCTCTTGGATTTCTTGTAAAAAAAGCAAAAGTATTAGCACCTGCTTCAAAAGCTTCTTTTCCCATACCAAGAAATCCAGCACTAGCACTTAAATGCCATCCAATTTTAAACATATTTATACCTCCAGAAGGGGAAAGCCTTCCCCTCGCTACCAAGTCCTCGCAAGGCTCCGGTCTTGTCCGCTACCCCTTCTCCGGGGCCAGCCCCAGACCCCTATAAAGGACTTATTTTTATTTTCTAAATTCTTACTTTATATATTATAATAGAAATATGTTGAATTTTTAAATTCAAACGGAGGATTTTATGAAAAAATTTTTAGCAGCAGCTGCAGGCCTTTTACTGGCTTCAAGTCTGTTTGCACAGGAAAAAGTTTATCTCTGGCCTAAAAAAACAGGTCCAGGCTCAGAAAAAGTAAAGGTTGAACAGACAGTAATCGACCGTGGTGCAATTCCGCCACAGCAGAACAGAGCTATTGCCGGAGTTACCCAGCCTTATTTCGAAGTTTACAAACCAGCTTCAGGTGTAGAATCAAACAAGCGGGGTATCCTTATTATTCCAGGCGGAGCTTACAAGCGTGTTGTTTACGACACAGAAGGTCTTGATTATGTAAAAGGCTATACAGAAGCAGGTTACACTTGTTTCGTTCTTGTTTACCGTACACCAAATGACGGACACAAAAACAAGGAAAATGTTTCTCTTGCAGATGCACAGCGTGCCATGAGAATCATTAAAGCTCGTGCAGAAGAATTCGGTGTTGTTCCACACAGAGTTGGAGTTATGGGCTCTTCAGCAAGGGGCCATGTAGCAGCAAGTCTTGCAACACGTTACGCAGACCAGATTTACAAGCCTGTAGACGATATGGACAATCAGAAAGCAAATCCGGCTTTCCAGTTCCTTGTTTACCCTGTAATTACAATGGATGCTGGAACTCACGGCGGAAGCCGCAAAGAACTTCTTGGAGATAAACCTTCACAGGAAACTATCGACAAGTTCAGCTGTGAAAAACTTGTTAAATACGATACAGCCGATGCCTTTATCGTAGCTGCAATTGATGACAAATCAGTAAATCCGGAAGCAAATGCAATTGCATACTTTTCTGCTCTCAGAAAGCAGAATGCAAAAGCAGAACTTCACATCTTCCCTGAAAGCGGTCACGGATTCGGTGTAATCGGTGCTTCAGGAACAGCTAAAAACTGGCAGCAGATGTCTATAGACTGGCTTAAAACATACCAGAAATAAAAATAAAGTCTTTGCGTAGTATTGCAAAAACTTCTAAAAAAAATCCCGTGGCTGACGAGACCACTGAAAAAGGTCTCCAATTTTAAGGCCTGAAAAAAAGCCAGATTTTTGAGAAAAAAATCTCATAAATCTGGCTTTTGCTCTTTT
>JAEDIW010000044.1 GCA_016296655.1 Treponema sp.
TATCTTAATTGATAATGGTGAAGAACGAAAAGCAGAAATTCATTGGTATCAATGTGATGGTATTGGTAAAAGAAGATTAAAAGTAAAAAGATGGAAGAAATCAAAGTAAATTATTTTGTTAAATACATAGGAAAATCAAATCCCGATATAAAAAACGGCGAAGTTTATCAGTGTATTGGTGAATGGTATGATGAAAAAAAACAATTACACGATTTAGCTGTCATAGATGATAGTGGAGAGGATTATCTTTACTCACCAAAAGTTTTTGAAAAAGTTGCTTAAGTCACCAAAACGCTCTACTTAAGTAGATTATTAAACGCATCGGCATTTCTGTTATTCTGTCGGAAACAACATTCGTTCACGTAATTCTGTAAGTATTTACTCGATACATGATGGTAGCTTCCGATGATTTTCCTCTTTAAAATTGCCCAGGGACTTTCGATCCCATTTGTATGCAAGCCCTTTCCAGAAGAAAATTCTCCTAAACTATGGCAAACAGAAATGTGTGTGAAATTTTCTGGGTTTGTGGCTTTGTGGTTCATAATGTTATAGCCCTTAAAATCATCTGTCATAACAACTGTATCGGGTTTTGTAATGGCAGAAATTACAGACAGAAGTTGTTTACCAGTCAATTTTTTACCTTCCTCATTTGGAAGTGCAACACTGGCATAAACTCGTCCGGTTCCACGTTCCTTAATTCCAATTACAGGTGTCTTTTTTGTTCCTCTGCCTGGCTTATTCTTTTCTTTTGGTGTTATTGTGGTGAATTTCGAATTATTGTTATCTTTGCGAGGTTTTCCACCAACATAGGATAATTTTCCAAAACGTAAAATCTATTTATGTTAATATTAAGTACGTGATGGGATAGTTCCGAAAAAAATAACCTCTCAGACAAGATATTTCTTTTAATTGTGGTAAAATAGCTGACAGAAATAGGACTCAATAGAAATTGACTCAGATTCAGGGTTTGACACAACTTTTACATTAATATTTCATAAAAAAATAGGAGTTGAATAATGATACATACAATAATAATTGAAGATGATCCAATGGTTGCCCAAATAAACCGTCAATTAACAGATGAAAGATTTTTGTGTTGTTGCAATTTTTTAAAATGGGGAAGAAGCTAGAATTGGTGACTTTACTATAAGTTTCTTTATGGAATTGGCAAAAAAAGAGAAAGGTATAAATTTCCGTACTTTATTAATTGCTTAGTCTTTAGAACCATAGATTCTTCCAGTAAAGTTGTTATTCTTACTATTTAACAACTTTACATCTTCTTCAAACTTCTCAACTTCCGCTTCCGCATACTTATAGTATTCCATTAAATGCCACGGCAATGGTAACTTTTCAATAAAAGATTTGGTATCATAAAAATCTTCTTTTAGTCTTTTTACGCAATCCACAGGAACCCAACACATAGTATTCCTTGCATTTTTTGAGTTCTCAATTCGTGCCTTTCCTGTCTGTAATGCGTTTGAGTGCATTTTGTGGTCTATATTTTTAAAGTCATTATATGATAAAGCTGCGTGTCGCAATCTAGCAAACATACATTGAAGAACATTACAGTATTCTAAGTTAACAATAATCTTTTTCATAATCATTATCCTATTACAATTTAAATATTATAACTTGTTTTATTTTTACCCTGTAAATTTTATTCTCCATAAATCCTATGCCACAAAGTTAGTCCTTGTTGGTATAGGATTTCTAACTGGAACATTCTTACAAAGAGCTTTCTTTTCTGTAGTAAAAACAAAGCCATTTAGAATCTGTCCCTTTGCTTTGTAGCTTTTCTGAACGTCAAATAAAATCAACCGTTTTTACGGACATAGCCTTCAAAAAAAATGCAAAAAGCAGGAAGTAATGGTCTTGCAAAAGGTTTAAATGACAAAACTCTAGAAACAATTTTAACATATTTGAAAGGACGCTCATCACAGGAACATACCTGTGAAACGCTGTCAAAGGCTTCAAATTTATCTAAGGTTACAGTCCGCCGTTACCTGAATTATTTGATTGAAACTGGTCAAGTAACAAGTTCTATTGATTACGAAACAGGCGGTCGTCCAAAAGTTCTTTATAGCCTTGTTTAATAAGACTTTTTTGGAATTTCTTGAAAATCAGCCCTGTATAATTTATACTTAGCTTATGTCGGAAAAAAATAAAAAATCAGGCATTGCCTTTGCAGCGTGGTGTGTAGCAGCACTCATTCTTTTAATTGCTTTCCTTGTAAACGGAAATAAGATAATTGGAAATTTAAAAAGCACAGATTTTTTTGAAAAGGTTTTTGGAACGGGGACGACTCCCGAATTTATCAAAAATCATAAAACTGAAGAGGCAAAATCGAATGGTCTTCTTGAACTGGAAATTGAAACAGAAAATTCTTTACAAAAACCTGTAATTCCTCAGAACCCAGAAGAATTATCGCAGAAGGAATATGTTTTTCAGACGCCTGAAAAAAACGAATCTATCGAATCCAATAGAACAGAAACTTCAGTTGATGAAAAATTGAAAGAAACTCAAGTTGAAGCTGAAAAAAATAAAAATCAGCTTTCGGAAAATGATTTTTTATCTGCAGAAAAGGAAATTTCCAAGCCTGAAAAAGAACCAGAATCTGTTACAAAGCCTGCTGAAAAAGTTGAGCCAGCTCCTGCCCCAGCTCCAGTTGCAATAAATCTGCACATCTTTTTTGTAAAAATAGATTCTGACGGTTCAATTGACCGCAAGGAAGTTTTGCGTTCTTCTACAAAAAGAAATGCACCCCTTACAGCTGCAATAGAACTTCTGTTGGAAGGTCCGACAACGAAAGAAAGAAATTCTGACTACATTTCACTAGTTCCAGAAAATACAAGGCTTTTAAGTGCCTACATAAAAAACGGCATTGCAGTTTTGAATTTCAGTGAAAATTTTGAATACAATCCTTATGGCGTTGAAGGTTATCTGGGGCAGCTGATGCAGATTGTCTATACGGCAACTTCTTTTTCTACTGTAAACAGTGTTCAGTTTTTGATTGAAGGCCAGAAAAAAGAATATTTAGGCAGCGAAGGTGTTTGGATTGGTTCTCCTCTGGCCCGCTCATCATTTAAGTAAAATGTGCAGATGCTATTTGCTTATTTTATAAGACTTTACAATTGAATCAAAATATTTGTGATTTTTGCGGTAAGTGTTGTCAAAAACTGTCAGGCTAAAATAGCCGCAGGAACTGTCGCTTATTTCAGTGATAATTTTCAAATCTCTGGTCAACGAACCAGATTTTGCATGTATATAATATCCTGTAACACAAATTTTTCCAGACGAGGTTTCTTCCAGAGAAAAATTCTTCCACAAAGAATAAGAACCTTCAGTTCCTAAAAGAAGCCGTCTTTTGAGCATTTCAATATATTTTGATTTTTCTGTGGGGGAAATCAGAATTTCACTTAAAGAGACAGAAGCTTCGTTTCCAAGAAACCACAGGTTTTCTACAGGAGCTTGCCACAGGCTGTCTAATTCAACTGATTGGACAGCTGTTGAAAAAGTCAGCTCAACAAGATTTTTTTCCACAGTTTCAGAAAGTTTTTCCCCGGCTGCAGAATCAACTGTAGTTTCTGGAATGCCTTTGAAGTTGGCAAATGATTTGTCCTCTGAAGAAACTAAAAGCCCAGCCGAAACTGTTTCCAGCATGATTTTTCCATCAGAAGAAAGAATTTTCCGTACATTGAAAACAGGTACAAGGTAGTCAAAATAAATTTGTACAGAGCCACCAAACTGAAGATATTCTTCATTAGAAATCAGTCCCCGTTCAGCAAAAGAATTTTTTTTCACTGTAGCTGGGGAAAGCTCCTTCAATTTTTGTCTGCGGGCTGTAAATTCATACATTACATCGTGCAGATAATTTATGATATCTGTATCTTCTGGTGTCAAAGTTGTCAAAAATCGTTCACCTGTAAAATCCATATAGCCAGAATTTGGATTTACACTTAAAAGTATGGCAACATCTTTTTCTGGCAGCATTTTTTCAGTATTTGCAGGTGCGTAGTAACGGGCAGAATAAGCAGACTCATCGTAAAATAAAAAGCCTATGTATGATTCCCGGGCAAAAGTATTGTCTTTGTAATAGACATACTCTCCGGAAGTGTCGGGCAGATAGCTGTCTACTCCCGGAAGGGCAAAAACCTCAAAAAAAAGTGCTGCAGATGCAAAGACAAAGGCAAAAAAACGTTTAGTCATTCAATTTTGCAAGAGCTTCGCGGACTATTGAAGCTGTTTTTTCAGAAGCAGCTTCAACTGGAACAAGTTCAGATTCATTGCCTGCACGCAGTTTTATTTCAACGTTCGGAAGATTTTTCTCTCCGACAACAATGCGGACAGGAATACCGATTAAATCCATATCTTTAAATTTTACACCAGGACGTTCATTTCTGTCATCAAGGAGAACTTCAATGCCGGCTTTCCCAAGTTCATCATAAAGTCTGTCGGCAACTTCTTTCATCTGTCCGTCATATTTTATAGGAACTATCACAACTTGATATGGAGCTGTACTCATTGTCCATACAATGCCGTTTTCATCATGATGTTCTTCAACAATGGAAGCAAGTGTTCTGTCCAGACCGATTCCATAGCAACCCATAAGCGGGGTCTGAAGCTTGCCGTTTATATCAAGGTAGGTCATGTTCATGGACTTAGTATATTTTGTACCAAGTTTAAAAATATGACCAAGTTCATTGCCTTTTTTTGTGTAAAGCTTTTCGCCACATTCACAGCAACAGTCGCCTTCTTTTACTGTACGGACATCAGCAGTCATAAAAGGAACAAAATCCCGTCCAGGTTCAACATGCATGTTGTCAACAGCAGCTTCTCCACCGCCTGTAACGGTGTCATGGAGGTAAACTTCAAAAGAACCATCTTCACAAAGTTTCATGACACTTTCGTCTGCAAGAAGCGGCAGTTTTGTAAGACCAACAGGGCCTACAAATCCATGTGGAGCACCAGAATAGGAAATTACTTCATCTTCCTGAGCAAGTTCAACACCGCTGGCTTTCAAAACAGCTGCCAGTTTTGTTTCATTTACATCAAGGTCGCCGCGGATTGCAACTGCAAAAAAACTTACGGGATAATAGGCAGAAGCATTTTCTTTTACAGATTTGAATGATTTTCCGCCTGGTGCATTATGCAAATCAAGTGCGCAGTTGAAAACTTTGTAGATAAGAACCTTTATAAACTGCCTTCCTGACATTTTAAAGAAGTCTTCCATTTGTGCAATTGTTTCAACACCAGGGCAGCTGACTTTTTCAATAGGTTTGTCAGTTTTTACCTGCATTTTTCCATTTATATCGAGGGCAACATCTGGCTTGCATGAGGCTTTTTCAACATTGGCTGCATAACCGCATTTAGGGCAAAGTACAAGCGTATTGTCACCGATTGAACTTTCAACCATGAATTCTTCAGAGCCTGAACCGCCCATGGCTCCTGTGTCAGCCTTTACTGGAATTATAGAAAGGCCAAGTCGTTTGAAAATTCTATGGTAGGCAGCTGCAACACGTTCATAAGACTCATCAAGAGATTTTGCATCTGCATCAAAAGAATATGCATCCATCATAACAAATTCACGACCGCGCATTACACCGTAACGTGGACGGATTTCATCACGATATTTTGTATTTATCTGATATGGAATAACAGGCATCTGCTTGTAGCTTGTCAGCATGTCCCTGAACAAAGCCGTAAAAGCTTCTTCAGCTGTAGGACTTACAACCATGTCCTGTCCTCCACGTGTCTGAACACGCAGCATTTCTCCACCCATTGTTTCCCAACGTCCGCTTTCTTTCCACAAATCGCCAGGAATTACAACTGTAGGCTTGATTTCTGAACATCCAGCGCGATCCAATTCTTCGCGAATGATATTTTCTACTTTTCTAAAAGAGCGAAGACCGAACGGAAGATAAGTATACAGTCCGTTTGCAAGTTTTTTAATAAATCCGGCACGAATCATCAGCTGATGACTGGCAATAACAGCATCTGCCGGAGCGTCACGCAATGTGTATAAAATGGTCTGAGAAGTTTTCATAACTTATGATAATACTGCAAAAGCTATGCCTGTTCAAGCAAATGAAAATTATTGATTTACATCAGAATTTTGCATAAATTAAAAAATTAATATACAATCGGAAGTAAGGCTAAATCAGGAGATATTTATGGCAATTGAAGAATGTGTTATTTGTGGTAAAAGATTTGATACTTCATCACCTTATGCAAAAGAACTTGGCATGGGCGACTGGGTCTGTTCTTCTGTCTGCTGGGAAGAAGCAATGAAAAGTTCCCTTCAAGAAACCTGTCTTCAGTGTGGAAGAACCTTTGATGTAAGATATGGTTATACCGATGAAGGAGAAAAGTGCCAGGACTATGATTCTGATAACATAAAATTTTGCTCCTTTGATTGCTATGAACGCTATAATTCCATTAGATGCCTTTACTGCGGAAAAACTTCCCTCTACAGTTATTACGGCTATTGTTCTAAAAGTTGTTACGAAGCCGACCATGAGAAAAAAAATACAAATAAAAACAATAATACAGAAAACACAGCATCAAATTCCACTTCTAACAGCTCTGAAAATAAAAACAAATGCGAATACTGCGGACAAATTTTTACTGAGAATGGATGCGAAGATACAGATACTGGACTAAAATTTTGCTGTCTGGGTCATAAAGGTGCTTTTAAAAGAGACTTTCCAGATGAATATCAAGAAGCAAAGAAAAATCATGATAATTTAGTATCTAAACGAATAGAGTCTGCCTGTGAAAAACCTTATAACTGCACTCTTGATGAACTTTTACAAGTTGAATCTATGAACATAGATGGCAGACAGAAGAGTTTATCATTTGAGATAAGCGAAAGATATCGGGTAAAAAAAGATTATGATAATTCCTTTTACTGGGCTCAAAAATCTGCAAATCTAAATAATTCAGATGGTATAGCAAGACTTGGCTGGCACTATATTTTTGCTCATGGATGCAAAAAAGATTTTGAAAAAGGCATAAGCATGATTAAAAAAGTTTTAGGCGAGAGTGCAGAAGCTCAGTGCATTATGGGAACTCTACTCTTCAATAAGCTTGTTACAGACTCATCAAATACTCCGGAAGACTTATGGAAAAAAGCTGCTATGAATGGCAGCCTGGATGCAATGCTCAAATGTGGCTTATATTGCAAAGAGAAAGGTGAATATACAGAGGCAATAAAATATCTGACTTCGGCCGCAGAAAAAAATTATGGACCAGCACAGGGTGAACTTTCAAGAATATATAAAAATGGCACATGCGGTCAAAATAAAGATGAAAAAAAAGCCCTTCAACTTGCATTAAAAGCAGCTGAAAGCGGTGATGCTACAGCTTTAAGACTTCTGGCTGATTTTTACGATGAAGGTATATTATTACCCAAGGATTATAAGAAAGCATTCGATCTATACAATAATGCAGCAGAGAAAGGCAATAATTATGCAAAATACAAATTAGGTCTTTATTATCTAAATGGAAATGGATGTATTAGAGACCTAAACAACTCTTATGAATTGTTAAAAAAACTAGCTGATAATAAATATTCAGAGGCAATTGAAGCAATTGAAAAAAATAAAAAATTATTTGAGGCAGCTAGCGTCTGGCCATTAATCAGTAAATATGATGAAAAAATAAAAAATTTAGGGGGCTCATTAGTCTTCAAAATAGAAGAAGCAGATCTTCCAAGAATAAATATTCTCACAAAATATAATACCAATATTTGTGCTTTCAGCGAATGGCATAATCCATCGTTTATAGAGGAAAATAAAGAATTATTTCAAATTAAAAAAGAAATGAGTTTAAATAAAGAACTAAAAAAGTATTTTAATATAGGTTATAGGTAGATTATAGGATGCACATTTGAGTGCCCATAAAAAAAGAGCTCCGTTTATTCAGAGCCCACTGAAAAAGTCTGTTAAAGACTGAATTTACAAACACCATTTGAATAGAGTAAAATTTATTCAGGTGGTGTTTTTTTATGATCAAGTCACAGCAAGAATTAAATTTCAGTCAATATTGAGAAGACAGTTCAGATCTTGATGAAAAATAAGGAAATGAAAGACAAATAATCTGCTCTTTAAAAGAGTAAAAGCCAGATTTATGAGATTTTTTTCTCAAAAATCTGGCTTTTTTATTTCAGGCCTTAAAATTGGAGACCTTTTTCAGTGGCCTTCGCTTGGGTGCCCCTTTTTCATGCAGCTAAGCTGTTAGCGCAACAAACTGAGAACGTTCTGTGAACTCTGGTTTGCCTGAGCGAGCATTGCTGTTCCTGCCTGGCTGAGAACCTGGTTCTTTGTAAATTCAACCATTTCTTTTGCCATATCAGTATCGCGGATGCGGCTTTCAGAAGCCTGCAAGTTTTCTGCACTGATGTTAAGCCCCTGTACTGTTTTTTCAAGTCTGTTCTGGTATGCACCAAGGTCTGCACGCTGTTTGTTAATCTTTTTCAAAGCTTCGTCCAGAGTACCGATTGCGCGGTTAGATTCATCTGGAGTTTCCAAAGACATGATTTCTTCTGAACCTGGATTGCGCAGACCAAGAGCTGTTGAAGTCATTGTGCCAATGTAAACCTGTGTGCGCTGATCCATATTTGCTCCGACATGCAGCCACATTGAAGCTGTTACATTGTTGTCTCCTGTCTGGCGTGCAAAACGACCTGTGAGCATGTTCATGCCGTTGAACTGAGCTGTAGATGCAATGCGGTCAACTTCTGCAATAAGAGAAGAAACTTCTACCTGAATCTGCATGCGGTCTTCGTCTGAATAAATGCCGTTTGAAGATTGAACTGCAAGTTCGCGGATACGCTGAACGATGTCTGTTGTTTCCTGTAAATAACCTTCTGTTGTCTGAATGAAAGAAATGCCGTTCTGTGCATTTGTAGAAGCCTGATTCAAACCGCGAATCTGTGCACGCATTTTTTCAGAAACTGCAAGTCCTGAAGCATCATCACCAGCACGATTGATTCTCTGGCCAGATGAAAGTTTTTCCATGTTCTTCTGAGTATTTAAATCTGTTGTTCCCTGTACACGTTGAGAGAACATAGCACTCATGTTGTGATTAATAACCATACAATATCTCCTGTAAAAGTAAATTAGATTTGGTTTCTGGACCCAAACCGTATGGCTTGTGATACCCAGCTTCACCACCCTGATATTTTAATAATCGGAAAATGAAAAAAAGAATTAAGTAAAATCGTAAAAAAAAACCAAAAAATTATTGGAAATTCCAGGAAATGCAGTTTTAGTTAGTTTTTGAAAAAGTTTTGAGACACTGTGTACAGCCTACAATCGTAACATGCTTTTTGTGTGCTGTATTATTGAAAAGCCTTGCAACAAGATAGCCTTTTTGCGGAACAGATTTTTTGCATACAGGACAGCTCCTTTTTACAGAAGATTCACATTTAGGGTAACAGTGAGGACAGCCGGAAATGGTACATCTTTGGTCAGGAACATTCATTGGTCTGTAAACCTTTGAAAAAAGGTTCTCACCAGAGTTCAAATATGAAGAACATAGCGGACACTGCATTAAATTTTTTTTCTGCAAATCGGGTGCTTTTTTTGAAGTGGACAAATTGAATGAAGCAGCGGTTTTGGAATCAGCTTTTCCAGAGAAATTACTTTTACTGCTTAAATTTCCATACAGCCATAAAAGTGCAATTATTGCAGCAGCTGCAAGTCCTAGAATCAAATAGCTCATAAAAAAATAATATCAGCTGAAAATGATTGCTTCAAGACATTAGAAAACAGGCATTAGAAAACTAGGGAAGTGCTGATTAACACTTGAAGCGATTATTCAGCACTTCCCCGTCAAATTGTGTGCTGTTCAAAAAGTAAAGTTCATTGCGTCATTTCGGAAAAAATCAGCATGACAGAACTAATTGACAACCCAATTTTCTCTGCAAAAAAATCTGGCGAAGATTAGAAATTTAAGCCCTGACGGCAAAGAAAACTGAAAAAAAATGAAGAATACTTGCTGTAAGTACGAAAAGATGAAAAACAGAATGTGCCCATTTTGCTTTTTTTGCTGCATAGAACGGAAAACCCATTGTATAGGCAAGCCCACCTAAAATCATCATTGAAAAACTCAAAGGCGGAAGGGCTTTGCGTAACGGAATGAAGGCTATCAAAACAAGCCAGCCCATAACCACATAGGTTATGGAACTCAATTTCCGCATTCTGTTTCCAAAAACGGAATAAATTGTAATTCCAAGAACAGCCAGTCCCCAAATGATTCCAAAAAGAGTCCATCCAAAAGCACCGCCAAGGCAAACAAGGCAGTACGGCGTATAAGTTCCTGCAATCAAAAGATAAATTGAAGAATGATCAAATATCTGAAAGAGTTTTTTTACGCGCATGTTTGTAAATGCATGATAAAGACATGACATTACATAAAGTAAAATAAGAGAAGCTCCATAAATTGAAAGACTTGTTATAACCATCGGTCTTTTTGGCGAAAAAACAATAAGCAGGACAATTGCTGCTATAGACAAAAGAGCCCCGATTCCATGGCTTACTGAATTAAAAATTTCTTCACCTGTTGTATAAGGTCTGCCGTTTTTGGGACAGCTGTAAACAGGTTCAGAATTTTCTTCTGCAAATTTGTTGATAGAACTCATTTTTCCCTCCCATAAAAAGTCAAGAAGATTGTTTCAGCAATCGATTGACTTTTTATGCCGCTTCGCAATGAAATGAGAAGCGGCAGTTGATAAGGAAGTTCGCAACGCGAACTTGTGAATAAAAACTTTGACGCTATTTCAGGCAAAGTTTTTATTACACCTCCTGAAATTCAGACACTTTTTATTGAAAATGGTTGCAGTTTTTTTTGCTTCCTGGGATGGCTCCTGCAGAATTTTTCATTTCCTCTGACAGTATTTGCCTTTGGCAGAATTTTTACAACTATACTCCAACGGGAAAAAATCAAAAAAGGCTGAAAATCGTAAATTGTAAATCGTAAAAATCGTACCCAAAATCATAAAATTTGATTATTTGAAATTGGTGGGTTAAAATATATTGCTATGGAAAATTTTTTTAAAAATAAAGAAAGAGCTGTTGATGAACTTACAGGAGTTTATAATAGGAATGTAATAATTGAATACGCTAATTATTTGATTGATAAAGAAATACCTTTTTCCATTCTTCTTGTTGACATCGATAATTTTAAATATGTTAATGATACTTATGGCCATATTGTCGGGGATGAAGTTTTACAGGAAGTTTCCCGCAGACTTTCTCAATTTATTTCCAATTTTGACGGCATTATAGGACGTTTTGGTGGCGATGAATTCATATTGGTTTTTCCAAAGATTGTTTCGTATGAAGATATATGGAAAAAATGTCATGATTTGCTTTTTTCCATAAATGAATGTCTTTTTACCGATGTAGAAGGCCTTTGCATTACAATTACAATGGGAGTTGCGCGCTATCCAGAAAATGAATGTTCTTATGAAAAACTTCTGGACATTGCAGATAAGGCACTTTACCGCGGCAAGATGAAAGGCCGTAACTGCTTTATAATCTATCTGCCCGAAAAACATGCCGACATAGTTTTAAAAACAGAAAAAGACAAAACTCTGAGCTCAATGTTTCTGCATGCAAATGTTTTTAATCTTTTGACAGCTTCAGAAAAACTTTCCGACGGAATTACATCTATTTTTAATTTTATAAGTGCATATTTTATGTTTGACCATATCTGCATTCAAACTGATGACAAAATTTATTTTGAAAAGTTTCATCAGCTTGCAAAACACAGGTCTTTTTCTCCCTTGAGTGAGTATTATATCCGCAGACATTTGAATCCTTCGATGGGGTTGTTTTTTTTGAATAAGACCAGTTCCTTACTCAAAGTTGACAAAAAAGATTTTTACGATGAGCTGCACGCACAGAATATAGGTTCTCTTTTTTGCTGTGAAATTGCATGTAAAGAAAAACGTTATGGTTTTCTGCGGGTTGACATAGACCGCTCAAGAATCTGGCAGAATCCTCACATGGACATTCTTCTCCTTATTGCAAGAACCATAGGAATCATTCTTTATGAGCGGAATATTACCATTGAAAATTTAGTGTAGAGTTTGTGCGCTTACTGCAACCGTTCGGTTGCAGTATCGGGCTTTTCAGGGCTCCGCTTTCGCTACGACCAGCTGCTTTGCAGCTGTTTGCCTGCGGCACCCTTACAATCCCTAGCGCTTTTTAAAAATTTCTGCTTATTGCAAGATTTTTTTGTTTCAGCTGTAAGTACGGATTATTTCTTCTGCGAGAGCCATGCGTTTAAGCCCCCTGTCCATTGCCTGCTTTTCCAAATATCTGTGTGATTCAGGCTCTGTTAGTGAAAGGTTCTGCATTAGTAGAAGTTTTGCTCGGTTTATAATGCGGATTTCTTCCATTTTTTCTTTAAGCTTGGTTGCTTTTGTTGAAAGAATCTGAACTTTGTAATGGACGGCAATGGCAATTTTAATCATATTGTAGAAGTAAAACTGATCAAAGGTGTCTGTCATTGTAAGTATTCCAAACGGCTCAACTTTATAGCTTATCTGGTCAAAATGCTGTGCAGGGGACAGTATCATAATTGTGCTTAAAGAATCTGACATATCTATTGCAAAATCAATTCCTTCTCCGTCACAAAAATCAACAAGAATAATGTTAAAGGTTCGTTCGGAACAAAGCCTGCGAGCTTCGTTGAAATCTTTTACAATGGTCAAATCAAACAAAGGTTGAATCAGAAACGTACTTACTAGAGTCGAAAGTTTTGGGTCTTTTGTAACTGACAGAACACTATGAGTTTCAGAGGTCATTTTCTATCCAAGAATTCCTTTTACAAAATCGCTTTTTTCTGCCAAAGCTTTTGCTTTTTCAAGAGAAACTGGCAGTGAGTTATATTTTACAGCTTTTGCAATTTCTGGGTTAAAAAGATTTTGTGTTGCAGGTTCAGGTGGCTGCATATTGTTTTGAATACCTTCTATTGCTGCATGAATTAAAAGCGTAATTGCAATATATGGATTACATCCTGGATCGGGGGAAATTAATTCCAAGCGGTTTTCAGACTTTGCTGCAGGAACCCGGATTACTGCTGAACGATTTTCATTTCCCCAGCAAACAAAGTGTGGCGCTTTACCTTCTCCTAAACGTTTGTAAGAATCTTCTGTAGGATTTAAAAAATATGTGATTTCTTCTATGCGGTGAAGGATTCCTGCAATAATGTTTGGCATTTTTTCTTTCTGCTGGCAGGAAATATTTATATGCAGGCCTGAACCTGGCAAATCTTCAAGAGGCTTTGGATTAAAGCTTGCATGTAATCCGCTGGAATTTGCTTTTGTGCGTACAATCCACTTGAATGTCGAGGCATTGTCTGCGGCTTCCAGTGGAGAAGCATAATGAAAGTCAATTTCGTTCTGACCTGGACCTTCTTCATGGTGGCTTGCTTCTGGTGTAATTCCCATCTGTTCCAGTGTAAAGCAGATTTCCCGACGTACATTTTCACCGCGGTCAAGAGGCGCAATGTCCATATAGCCTGCTCTGTCAAATGGAATTTTTGTAGGTTCGCCAAAGGAATCCAATTTAAAAAGATAAAATTCAAATTCTGTACCGAATTCAAGCTCAATGCCACAGGTTTTTTTAGCTTTTTGCACGGCAGATTTTAAAAGATAACGGCAGTCCTTTTTGTATGGAGTTCCGTCAGGATATTTTATGTCGCAGAACATACGGACAACTTTTCCAGTATTTGGACGCCATGGCAAAACTGAAAGAGTTGAGGCTTCAGGATGCAAAAAGAGGTCTGATTTTTCAGGCGTTTCAAAATCTTTTACAGAAGAAGCGTCAAAATTTATGCCTTCCTTAAAGGCTCTTGGCAACTGGTCTGCCATTATTGAAATATTTTTTTGCTGACCGGAAAGATCAAAAAAGGCCAGACGGACAAATTTTACACCTTCTTCATTTACATAGTCCAAAACTTCTGATTCTGTGTACACTGTTTAACTCCTAAAAAAGCCAGTTGGAAAATATTTGGAGAATAATGACAGACATTTATCTGTCCACCACCTTTTCCACTGAAAAAAAAAGGCCGTAGATTTTGTTCTGGAGACAAAAAACCAGCAAAAAAATCTACGACCTCTTTGTCGCATGAGTGATAATATACTTTTTTTAGTTTTTTTTCAACTACAGAAAAATTTTTCGGGATTTTCAGAAAAATAGAAGCAGAAAAGGCTTTTTTTACTGTCAATTTTTACATTCAGTTTTTGTTAAAGGCTTTGACAGGGGTAACATTGAATATAGCTAATTGTCCCTAGAACTTTCATTGAGTTGCAGTTGATTGTGTCCGTAGCTTTTTCAACTGAAATATTCAGGACTTTTGCAATGTCTGCAAGGCATGTGTATAGGAGGCAAGTCTGTTTTCTTCATCTGCTTCATTTTGCGGATGAACCCCAAGTGTTGGAATGATTTTTACACAAGAGAATGAATCTTTGGCGGTCTGGCTGATTTGACAGTTCTTTTTGTAGGAGTCCAGACTGACAGAGCTTGCAACAATCGTTCCATTAAATGGGGCTGTCCCAAAAGTGAGCAAACCGTTTTCTCCCGCTAATTCTTCTGCTGTCATCCCATGGAAGTCAATCTGATCCAGCAACTGGTCGATGACATCTTTTTCTTTTGTTTTGGCCAACATTGTACTCCTCCTTAAGAGTATCATATTTGTCAGCCATTTACACAGAAAATTTTACAAGGTCATCAAATTTAAGAAACCAGTTATAGATCTTAAAGGAACTGGAAATCAAATAAAATCACTAAGAAAATCAAAAGGATTTACCGTTCGCAATTTTCAGGATATTTTTGGCTTTGAATTTCCTTAGGCTATTTATTCATGGGAGCAGGGAAAAAACATTCCAGCAATTGACAATCTGATTGTCTTATCAACCTTGTTTGAAGTTTCGATGGATCAGCTTATTGTTACTCGAATTGTTGAAGTTGATATAATGTGTTCCTCAGATACAGCTTCTAAACTTTGCAACAAGAAGTGTGATACCTGCAAATGGAAACTTTCAGCTTAGTGATTTATGTGAAGTGATTTAAACGAAGAAAACCAAATACGGCGCAACCTCGTCTGAACACAATTGTTCAGCAAAGTTGTGCCGTAATCAGGTTTATTTATTGTATACTGCGGTGTAGTAATTACGGATATTACTTGCTCTATAAAAAGCAGAGATTTTTCCGTTGTTGTCTAACCTAACAGTTGCTAAAGCATATTTGTGTTTTACGGTATTTTTTCCTGTTTCTACCTTGTCGATAAAGAAAACCAAAGGTTCGCGGGATGGAAAATCGTATAACCCAGGTGTCTTTTTTATGATTTTTCTCAATTCTTTAGTAACAAATTTTTCATCATTTTCCTGAGAATCGCCATAGCTCATTTGCTTTTCAAGAACCTGAATATAATCCTTATAAGTATCTTCTGTTACCTTATCTGGAGTTTCTATAGGGTTTTCTACATAAGCAATGTTGAACATTGTTTTTTTGTTTTCCGTATGATAGAAAACTGCATCCTTATTGGCAAAAGCTGCAAATTCATAGCAAGGATGATCTCCTTCTTCATACTGAGCGACTACCCAAGGTTCGAATTGCTTATTTGCACCTGCGATAGCAATGCCAAGTAAAAGGAACCATCCGGCAACTGCTGCGGCACCAATAATGAACTTTTTCCTTTTGGCTTTTAAGAATTTTGCAATTTTTTCGTTTATTGATTTTATGTTTTTTTCAAACAGTTCGTTCTTCTTTTTTTCTGCGCCAGAGGATTCAATAAGCTTTTGCTTACATTCAGCACTACAACAGTAACTGTAAACTGGATCAATATTATTCAAAACATAATCATTAATTTTTTTCTGATTAGGTATAAGAATATTTACATATTTTTCTGGAGAAAATTTAGTATTAGAGTCAGTATAGTTGTAATCAGTTATTGCAAGATAATCGCTTTTTTTTGCTTTCTCATGATTTATTTTTGTTTTTCTATGTTCAGTTATGTGATAGTAAAATGTTCCTTTAAAATTTTCTTGACGTGAAAAATAAGTTTCGTATTCTGAATATTCTTTTTCAATATCAGCATAATTATAATAAAGAATATCTTTTTCATAGGCAGAAAAGTCTTCTACTTTAGCAATTCCTAAAAACTGCAATTGTTTTTCAGAAAAGTTTTTAAAATTGATTTCTTTATTATTTATAAAATCATTTACGTTATCCTGATCACTTAATTTGAAGGAAACCGTTTTTTCTGTGTCTTTTTTAGCATATCTGATAGAAGAAGAAAAACTATGAGGATATTCATAATATTGAAGTGCAATTAATTCTGGAGAAATTTTTCCACAGCATTTACATTTCATTTTTTCAAGATATCCATTGATTATTTTCTGGCGTTTATCAGGATTAATTTTATATTTATTCTGATTCATATTGTAGATTTGTGCATTTGCTTCGTTCCAGAAAGCATTTCTTGCATTAAACCAATCGCGGTAAATTTTATCTTCTTTTTCCTGTTGTATTCTCTCACGTTCTTCTTTGGCTTTTCTTTCAGCTTCCCTCTTAGCTTCCCATTTAGCTTCCCATTCAGCATATTTTTCCTCACGTTTAGCATCTATTGCAGCGCTTTCAGCAGCACGTTTCTTTTCCAAATTTCTATACCATGCCATAGCACAACCACGGGAACAACAGTCGTCACCATCGCATTTAAAAGAATCATCATAATAAACAGCACTATACTTTTGAATTCTTTCATAGGAGTTGAAAGACCTTCCACAATTAGCACAGGTTCCGTTTCTTCCAGTCGTACCATTAGTTTCTGCTATTTCTTTTAATTGTAAACTCATAAATCCTCTTTTTTATGTTTGTAAGTTTTAAATATTTTAAACCCAAAGAAAAATTTTTTTCGGGAATAAATTCCCAAATTTGTAATTTTTTCCACTGATTGTCGCTGATGTTTAGTTTCATAAATATGTTTTCTCTTGATTTTTTACTTCTTATTTAGTAATTTCTAGATGTAAATGGTTATAGTTGGTGGCGTTTAGGTTCCCAATATTGTGATTATTTGTTAACTGAATCTTTTGATTCTTTTACTGGCTATACGAGTTTTACCACACGTCTTCAGAATTGGGACTGAAGGACTAAGACACAGTTGTGTCTTTATTCCAATTTCAGGAGACGTGTATGGCATTATCGTATAGACCATCTCGTGATGCACTTTTAAATCCTTGTGCAGATCCAACTTTCAAAATTATTTTTACAAACGATTCTGATGAATCTCGTGGCGCTCTAACCTGTTTTCTTTCCGATATTTTGGAAAAGCAGGTTACTGATGTAGTCCTTCAACCCAATGAGCTTTCCGGAGAAGCTCTGGACGACAAACAGTCTGAATTTGATATCAACTGTAAAATTGACGGTAAGGCTGTTAATATTGAAATGCAGGGACGGAATGAAAATGCCTGTTATGGCAAGCGTGCTGAATATCATGTGGCTCACTTACTGAATCACTACACTCCAAAAGGTAAAAGCTGGCAGGATATTCCTCAGGTTTTCCAAATTTCGGTACTCAATTTCATCTTTGATGCGGAGGAAGAGAACTGCATCAACTGGTACAATATGAAAAATGCAGATAGCCACCAGATAGGAAATCTTCTGAACGTCATCTTTATTGAATTGCCAAAGATAAAGCAGCTTCCAGATGATGTTTCAAAATTGACGAAAACTCAGATGTGGGGTAAATTCTTCTTGTACGCTTCCAATAAAGACAAGCAGGACTTTGTAAAAGAGATTTGTGCTCATAACAGGGGGATTAATATGGCAGTGACAGTACTTGAACACGTAAGTCAGGACGAAATGAACTGGTATCACGAAAGCCGATACTGGATGCATGTTTCTGATATGAAAACAGCAGAACAGCATGCCATAGAAACCGGTATGGCAAAAGGTATGGAAGAAGGACTTGCAAAGGGGCTCGAGCAAGGTGCAACACAACAAAATCTTGAAAATGCTAAAAAAATGATGGAATGTCACATCGATTTCGAAACGATTTTTAAGGTTACAGGAATATCAGAAGAAGAACTGGTCAAACACAGCGAGTCATAGAAAACTGATAGCTAAAGCTTTTGTTCAGACATTTTATAACAGATAACAAAAAATGACAGTTGTAAAAAAAGAATTGATTACGATAACCCCAAAAAAAGCTTCTGAACTGCTGGGTAAAAATTTCAATAACAGAGAGCTACATCCCATGAACGTTCAATATTTTGTTGATATTATAAAATGTGGTGAATGGCAGGGGTCAAAAGCAAATTCCATTCAAATTGATATAGCAGGAAATTTAATAAACGGGCAGCACCGCTTGAACGCAATTGTTCAGACTAACGCGGAACTACCCGTCTGGATTTTTACTGTGGAATTATAAGCCATAAAACTTATAAAACAACGTTACATTTCTCCTGCATTCCAGAAATCATCTGTCATAAAACCATTAAATTCCCAGTTTTCTTCATTGTTATCGTCTTCTGTGTCTTCCAATCCACTGTTGTTGTTCTTAATAGCATCAATAAGCCCATCTCCAAAATGATCAAAACAATCGAGACAACTGATTCTATCATCATTTTCATCAAGCAAATAAGCATCCCAGTCAAAAATCAATTCATCATCACTTATTGTAATGTAAAGTCTTGCTGTCTTACCATTTTTCTTATTGGTGAATTTTGCGAAATATTTTCCCAAAGTTTCAGACTGTTCAAGCAAAGGACCATTTGGACCAGATTCTGAAGCAACTGCAGCTCCATCAGTCCAATCCCATGCACCGTCACGGCATCTTAAAGTTCCTTTTTCAGTTGTAATCCATTTTCTATAACTGTAAGGTCCTTCTGAATATTCTCCATCTCCAAGAATCTGAACAGTCTTCATGTCTACAGGATGGAATTCTTCAAAAATCTCGGTAATCCAATCTGTTTCCAAAGCATCACCAGGAACTTCTGATTCAACAAGTCCATTATTATTAACACTTTCAAGAGCCGATTCTACATTAATCTGCCCCTCGTCAATCCCTTCGTTGAACCAGTCATATTGATTTTTACACCATTCAATAACATTTTCCAACATATCTCCATCATTGGAACCATCTTCTTTCCTAAAACGAATTTCAAAGTATCCCTGAGCCATTCTATTTCTCCCATAAAATTTTATAAGAATAATCTTTATTTCAATGATTATAGATTCAAAAATGCAAAATAAAAGAGCAGATTTTCTCGTTAACAACGGGAATTTTTTCCCTAACTTT
>JAEDIW010000045.1 GCA_016296655.1 Treponema sp.
GCGTAAAAAGTCAATCGATTGTTGAAACAATCTTCTTGACTTTTTATGGGAGTTTACCGTGCATTTGGAAAATCTTACATACGGAATTGTTGGACTTGGAATTATGGGAGGATCCTTTGCAAAATCCATTCGTGAAAACATCTTGAGCCAGAACGGAGCAAAAGGCCGAATCCTGGCGTGCAACCGCAGTACAGCCTGCCTGCATCAGGCTGTAAGTGAAGGTGTTGTCGACGAAATCTTTACTTCTGACAGAGTAAGTGAGCTGGTCTGCAGATGCGATGTGCTTTTTATCTGCCTGTATCCTCATGCAACTCTGGAATTTTTAAAAAATAACAGGGAAAAATTTAAGTCCGGGGCGGTGATTACAGACATTTCCGGTGTTAAAGGCATTTTTGAAAAGGCTTTGCCTGAGATTTTACGCAGTGATGTTGATTTTATCATTGGTCATCCAATGGCCGGCGGCGAAAAAGAAGGTTATGCCGCTTCAAATGCAAAATTCTTTATAAATCACAACTATCTTCTGATTCCTCAGGAATACAACAAACCTGAAAACCTTGAGCTGATGCGGCTTTTAATCAGTGAAATGGGATTTACCAGAATAACAGAAACAACCTGCGACATTCATGACTATAAAATTGGATTTACCAGTCAGCTCTGCCATGTAATTGCAAGTGCTTTGGTTCAAAGTGCGCCTGATGAGCAGATTACAGCCTTTGGCGGCGGCAGTTTTGAAGATTTGACCCGCATAGCAATGATAAATGCAAATTTATGGACAGAACTTTTCATTTCAAACAAAGAAAAACTGGTTGACCACATAGACAATTTTATAAATGAAATGGAAACCATGAAAAGCCTGATACAGTCCGAAGATTCTCAGGGAATGCAGGATTATTTGAATGAAGTCCGCCTCAAGCGCATAAAAATGGGGTCAATAAGAAGCATCCAGAAGTAGATTTTTAAGTTTGAGATGTTTTTTCCAGTGCCTGACATTCGTTTCTGTCTGTAATTGTGCTGAAATGAAAAATATGTTTTAATCTAGGCATGAGTAAGGCTTTGGACAAAGGATTTGAGCAGAAAAAAGCGGAATTTCAGTCATTGAAAGATGTGGAAAATGCTCTGTCAGATTTTACGAAAAATGGAATTACAGAATTTGTTTTGCATGAGCGCCTTCAGGATAAAGGCCGTCTTGTTCATTTTCTAAATTCTGTACAGAAAAACTGTCCTGAACTTTTTTTGACCGTTCCTGTTTCTGTTTCCGTTTTGGACAGGGAAATTGCAGAACTTTGTTCAAATCTTTTTTGTACGCTTGACATTCAGTTTGCAGGAACTTCAAAACCGACAAAAGACGGTACTGTGTATCTTTTTGACAAAAAAAAATATGCAGGAAAGGTTTCCATGCTCAATGATATGGGGCTTGTTTTTGGCTTTGACATGGATTGGGCGGTTTTGCAGGGAGACAGCATAAAACTGTTTCGTGACCGCTTTGATTTTGCACTTTCATTGTATCCCAATCATATTGATTTTTTTCAGCTGGAAGATACTGAATTTTCTGCAAAGCCTACGGCAACTTTTTCTTCTCAGGATTTGCGTTATGTGCGTGATCTTGCGTTTGCCTGCAAAACTTTTTATACCTGTGGCCGTGCAGTTCCATGGTTTCTTTCTGTTCTGACACCTTTAAAAATTCAACCGCAGAAGTTTTTTTCAGATTTTGCAGAATGGCAGAGATGTAACAATTGCAGTTTTTCCAGTGGATTTTTGCCGGATTTAGTAAAACATGCCGAGATTGAAAAAATGCAGCTCAATTTTCTTGCTGAAAAATACGAAGAAAAGCATAAGGAATCTCTGTTTACCGTCGTAAAAGACGTTGTTCGTCTGAACGGAGCTTTTGCAAGGCTTGCAGGCGAAGGTGAAAATTCTGTAGTTGAACTTTCCTATAATCCTGATGATTTGTTCAGCCCGGAAGTTATGGATATTCATGGTTTTGCAGAAAATGTGCTTTTAGAGCCCTGTCAGGTAAAAGTTTTTGCCGGAAATCAGGGACCGGATTATAAAGTTATTTAAAAGCCTGTTAAAATTCATTTTTTGGAGAGGCTGTACCTGGCGGTTACTGGATAAATGGGGAAAATGTCGTTGAAAGTTTTTAGGAAAAGAGTAGCATTTGAATCTTTAAAAGTTAATTCTGTCAGGCTGGATTTGTTTCTTAGGGAAGAACTGCCTGAATTTTTAAAATTGAGTCAAAGCGAAGTTTCAAACAGCAAAATCCGCAGGCTTATTCTTGCAGGCTGCGTGCAGGTAAACGGCAGACAAATTCGGATTCCAGGCTTTAATGTTTTAAAGGGTAGCGTTATTAGTGCTCAAATAGACGAAAAAAAATTCTTTTTTGAAAAGCAGCCTGATGACATTAAGTTTGAATTAACTGACAGCGATGTGCTTTTTGAAGACGAATTCATAATTCTTGTAAATAAGCCTGCTTTTTTTCCGACTGAAGCGACAATCGCCGGCAATCGTGACAACCTGCATGACTGCATTGTCCGCTATTTATGGAAGAAAAATCCTGAACTGCGCAATCCTCCGTATGCAGGCATCATGCACAGACTTGACCGGGAAACCAGCGGAGTGATTCTTTTTACAAAACAGCGCTGCGTAAATGCGAAAGTTCATGAAATGTTTGATTCGTCAAAGCCTGAAAATAAGGCGCAGAAAGTTTATGCTGTTGTGTGCTGTTCCGGGAAAAAGCCTGTGCCTGACGGTACGAGTTTTTGTGTTGAAATGTTTATGGGGCGCATCAGTGGGAAAAGTCAGGCTGGAAAATGGGGGCTTTTACCTGAAAGCAGGGGAGGCGTTTTTTCGCATACCGATTTTACGGTTTTAGGTTCAAAAATTGACGGTAAATCAGGAAAACAGGTTGTTTTTGTCCGTGCAATGCCACTTACTGGACGGACGCATCAGATTCGTGTGCATCTTGCAAGCCGTGGACTGCCTGTTCTAGGCGACAGCCTGTACGGCAAAAAAGACTGTTCGCGCCTTATGCTTCATGCAGAAAGTTTAACCTTTTTGCATCCTGTGAGCGGAAAGCAAATGACTGTAAAAGCTCCGCTTCCTGACGGTTTTGCATTTTAGAGGAGTTGTTCATTTTATGAGCCAGACTGCACAAATGAAAGAATTTGCACAGGAAAATTCTGTTCCTGTAATAAAAGAGCCTAGCCTTGACTTTATTGTAAGGTATATAAAGAAAAATAATGTTCGCAAAATCCTTGAAATTGGCAGCGCAATAGGTTATTCGGCAATAAATTTTGCAATGGCTTCGCCTGAAGTTTTTGTTGATACAATTGAATATGACATTGAACGCTATAAAATTGCTGTTAAAAACATTGCAGACAGCGGCCTTATGGACAGAATTACGATTTATTTAGGCGATGCTGCAAGTTTCGACTTTGCAGAAAAATATGACCTGATTTTTATTGATGGGCCGAAAGCTCAGAACATGAAATTCTTCATAAAATTTCAGAAAAATCTGGCTGAAAATGGTGCAATTATTACGGACAATCTGTCATTTCATGGAATGGTTGAAAACCGAAGCTTGACTCATAACTACAGTACCATAAAAATGGTTCGGAAAATTGCCCGGTATGTGGCTTTTTTAAAGGAAAATCCAGAGTTTGACACAGTTTTTTATGAAATAGGGGACACACTTTCTGTAAGCCGGCGCAATCCTAAGCCGAATTTTGAAAAATATTTGCAGGAATCTGAAATAATTGATTTTTCTTCTCCTCTGGTTCAGGAGGTTTGCAGCAGATTTAAGGAATTTGCCGGCAGCAAGATTCTTCTTGCTGAAAAAGTGTACGATTTTGTGCAGAATGAATTTCCTCATACGAGTGATTGTAAGCGGAAGGAGTTGAGCATAAGTGCAAGCGATGTCATAAAAAACGGACACGGTCTTTGCTTTGCAAAATCTCATCTTTTTGCTGCAATTTTACGGAATTTTGGGGTTCCTGTAGGATTCTGCTATCAGATTCTTGAAGGCAGCAGAAATCATTTTTATCCGCACGGGCTTAATGCTGTTTATTTTGAAGACTTGAAAAAATGGGTCAGACTTGATGCCCGTGGAAATGCGCCCGGACAGAATGCACGGTTTTCTGTCGAAAAAGAATTTCTGGCCTATAAAGTTGACATTTCAAGGCATGAAGTTGATTTGCCGATGTATTTTACAAGTCCGTTTGTGGGTTTGATTGACTGCATGAAAAAATGCGCAGACAAGCCTGAATTTTTCAAGCATTTGAATGATTTGAGTGAGTCGATGCGTGCATATTATCAGGTGATGTAGGTTTTGCCGCAGAGAAACAAAACTCTGTAGATTTGCAGCGAGGCCTGGAATTGAGGAAAAGCCTGCATAGCCCGCCGTGTAGCACCGTAGTCTGCCGCAGGCAGATGAGCCGGCTGGCGAAGTGCGAAAGGGCGGTCTGCAGACGGATTGCTCCTTTAAAAAAAAGAAAATACAGGAATTTTCTATAAAAATGTTGACGATTTTTTGAAGATTTTATTATCTTTACTAGTGAAAATATTTGACAGGGTAAGTGAGAATGAAAGAGTCAAAAAAAGAAGCTCAGAATGAAAAATTAAACGAAAATTTGAACGAAAAGCAGGAATCTGCTGTAAATTCTGAGGATGCTGCTGTTGCTTCGGAAAATGGTGGCGTTGAAAAAGAGGCTGAAAAGCCGGCTGAAATGTCTGATGCTGAAAAAATTGAAGCTTTGACAAAGGAAAATGCCGAGCTTAAGGATCAGCTTTTGCGTCGTGCGGCTGATTTTGATAATTACCGTAAGCGCATGATTAAAGAAAAACAGGATGCTCTGGATTATGGAACTTCCAGTCTTTTGAAGGATTTGCTTGAAAGCATTGACAATTTTGACAGAACTCTGGAGGCTTCAAAAACTGCTTCTGACGTTCAGTCGATTGTTGACGGCATAAAAATGGTAAATTCTTCGCTTGTTTCTATGCTGGAAAATAAATATGGGCTTGCCGGTTATGGTGCTGAAGGTGATTTGTTCAATCCTGAAGAGCATGAGGCTATAGGCAGCATGCAGGGACCTGTTGCAGAACCTGTCCTTCAGGCTGTTTATCTGAAGGGTTACAAGCTTAAGAATAAAATTATCCGTCATGCAAAGGTTATGGTTACGATGCCTGACGGTTCTGTGAATGCAGGTGGTTCTGCTGACACAGAAAAAACATCTGACGCAGCTGATGCTGGTAGTTCTGCTTCTGCAGATTCTGCAGAAAAATAAGGAAAAGGAAATAATTTCTTGAGGCTTTGACTGTTTAAGCCTCTTATATGATAGGAGATTTTGAAAATGGGTAAGATTATTGGTATTGACTTGGGAACAACAAACTCTTGTGTTGCTGTAATGGAAAATGGAGAACCTGTTGTAATTCAGAATTCAGAAGGCGGCCGTACAACTCCTTCAATTGTAGGTTTTACTGCAAATGGGGATCGCATTGTTGGTGCACCTGCAAAAAACCAGATGGTTACAAACCCGAAAAACACAGTTTATTCTGTAAAACGCCTTATTGGCCATAGATTTTCAGAGCTTACAGGCGAAGCTAAAAAACTGCCTTACACAGTTGTTGACAATGGTGCTGACTGCCGTGTTGAAATTGACCAGAATGGTGCTAAAAAACAGTATTCTCCTCAGGAAATTTCTGCTTTTGTTTTGCAGAAAATGAAGAAAACTGCTGAAGATTATCTTGGTCAGGAAGTTACAGAAGCTGTAATTACAGTTCCTGCTTATTTTAACGATGCACAGCGCCAGGCTACTAAAGATGCCGGAAAAATTGCAGGCCTTGATGTAAAGAGAATTATCAATGAACCTACAGCTGCTGCCCTTGCTTTTGGTTTTAACAAGGATCAGGCAAAGGAAAGAACAATTGCTGTTTACGACCTTGGTGGTGGTACATTTGATATTTCTATTCTTCAGCTGGCAGACGGTGTATTTGAAGTTCTTTCTACAAATGGTGATACTCACCTTGGTGGTGATGACTGGGACCGTGTAATTGTCAACTGGTTGATTGCAGAATTCAAAAAGGACTCTGGCATTGACCTTTCTGGCGATCCTATGGCTATGCAGCGTTTGCGCGAAGCTGCTGAAAGTGCAAAAATCAGCTTGTCCAGCCAGACAACAGCAAGCATTAACCTGCCGTTCATTACGGCTGACGCAACAGGTCCTAAGCACTTGCAGAAGTCTTTGACACGGGCTCAGTTTGAACAGATGACTGACGAACTTTTTGAAAGAACAAAGTCTCCTTGTCAGAAGGCTCTTGCAGATGCAAACCTTGCTGCAGACAAGATTGACGAAGTTATCCTTGTTGGTGGTTCTTCCCGCATGCCTAAAGTTCAGGAAGTTGTAAAGCAGATTTTTGGAAAAGAAGGCAGCCGTTCTGTAAACCCTGACGAAGCTGTAGCAATTGGTGCTGCAATTCAGGGCGGTATTATCAACAATGATGTAAAACAGGATATTCTGCTGCTTGATGTTACACCTCTTTCCCTTGGTATTGAAACAATGGGCGGTGTATTTACAAAGCTTATTCCAAGAAATACAACTATTCCTGCAAAGAAGAGCCAGATTTTCTCAACTGCTGCTGATGGTCAGACTGCTGTAACAATTCATGTTCTGCAGGGCGAACGTGAAATGGCTAGCGAAAACCGCACTCTTGGAAACTTCAACCTTGAAGGAATTCCTGCAGCTCCACGTGGTGTACCGCAGATTGAAGTTACTTTTGACATTGATGCAAATGGTATTGTTCATGTTTCTGCCAAAGATCTTGGAACTGGAAAAGAACAGCATGTTCAGATTACAAGTTCAAGCGGTTTGAGCGATGCTGAAATTGAAAAGATGGTAAAAGATGCTGAAGCAAATGCTGAAGCTGACAAAAAGAAGAGGGAAAGCGTTGATGCTAAAAATGAAGCTGACACATTGATTTATTCAGCAGAAAAGAGCATCAAAGAGCTTGGCGACAAAGTTGATGCTGCAGAAAAGCAGAAGGTTGAAGATGCCGTTGCTGCATTGAAGACTGCTTTGCAGAGCGACAATGTTGAAGAAATCAAGGCTAAGACAGAAGCTTTGAAACAGGCTTCTTACAAAATTGCCGAAGAACTTTACAAACAGCAGGCTGCCCAGAACGGCGGTGCCGGTGCAAATCCAGGAGCAGGTGCAGGAGCAGCTGGCAATGGTTCTAATGCCGGAGCAGGTTCAGGTCCAAGCGGTTTTGATAAAGGTCAGGCAGACGACGTTGAATACGACGTTAAAGACGATAACAAATAAGGAACGATGCAGGATGCAGAAAAAATTATGTTTTCTGCAGATTCCCAGTTCTTATGAAAAATTTTTGGAAAGCAGGATTGAGGCTTTTGACAGAGTAAATCCTGCTGTCTGAAAAAAAACACCCCCGGCACAAAAGGCACAGACATGTTGCTTAGTCGGGGTGTTTTTGTTGAGGATATGTTGCCTCTAAAACTTATAAGGAGCTTCTGAAAAAATTAGAGGCAACTTTATTTACAGGTTAAAGACATGGCTAAACGTGATTATTATGAAGTTTTGGGCGTTGAAAAAAACGCAACAAAAGAAGAAATAAAAAGAAATTACAGAAAACTTGCAGTTAAATATCATCCTGACAGAAATCCCGGCAACAAGGAAGCTGAAGAAAAATTCCGTGAAGCAACGGAAGCTTATGAAGTTCTTTCCGATGACAAAAAACGTCCTATGTATGACCAGTATGGTTTTGCTGGTGTTGACGGAATGAATCAGGGTGGCGGTGCCCAATATTCTCATGCGTTTCATGATTTCAGCGATTTGTTCGGCGGAATGGGCGGCGGTTTTGAAGATATTTTCTCCAGCTTTTTTGGCGGTTCATCTTCTGCAAGGCGAAGTGCTTCCGATCCTTCGCAAGGTGCAAGTCTGCGCTATGATTTGGACATTTCTTTTAAGGATGCAGTTTATGGAACAAAGGCAGAAATAAAATTCCAGCATAATGAAAGCTGTGATGCCTGCCATGGTTCTGGCTGTGCTTCTGGTTCCAGCCGAAAAACCTGTCCAAGTTGTGGCGGTTCTGGCCAGATTCGCAGAAATGCAGGATTTTTTGCAGTGCAGCAGCCTTGTCCGACTTGTGGCGGTTCTGGTTCTGTCATTGAAAAGCCCTGTGCATCTTGCCATGGAAAAGGTGTTCAGCCAAAAAGAAAAAGTGTTACGCTTACGATTCCTGCCGGCGTTGATGACGGCAAGCGTATCATAATTCCTCATCAGGGCGATGCTGGCGCAAATGGCGGTCCTGCAGGAGATTTAGTTGTAATTCTTCATGTTGAACAGCATCAGTTTTTTGAACGTGACGGTCAGGATTTGTACTGTGCAGTCCCTGTTACAATGGTTCAGGCCACAATCGGTGCAGAAATCAGCATAACATCGCTTGACGGCAAGCAGATTGGAATAAAAATTCCTGCAGGAACATCTCACGGCAAGTTGCTGCGCATAAAAGGGGAAGGAGTGCCTGTAACAGGTACTTCAAGAAAAGGTGATTTATACATAAAAATCATGGTTCAGATTCCGCAGCGCATTTCTTCTCAGCAGAGGTCGCTTCTTGAAGAATATGCAAAACTTGACAATGCATCTTCTACTCCTCAGCTTCTGCCACTTGCCTCGCTTGGCAGATAGTGTTGCAAATAGGAAGGAAAATGTGTTATGAAAAATAGAGTACTTTGCATGCTGTTTGTGGGTGCGTTGCTTTTTTCAGGCTGTACCAAAGCTAATGCTCAGCAGTCTCGAACTGACGCTGATGTGAGCATTTTAACAAAAGTTCTGGCAAGTTTAAGCGATGCATGTAGAAATTCCATAAAAAATGGCGATGCCGGTGAATTTCTGGCAGATTTGCAGCACGTGCTTGAAGCAGATGAAGATGATTTGCTGATTCTGTGCGACAAAACACATCCTGTAGGCTCATCGTATGCTCCTTCGGATTTGATTCCTCTTGTAAAAGGTGAAAGCTATACAATCGGTCGTAATGACCTTTCATTGCGCAAGCCAGCTTATGAAAGTTTGAAACTTATGGCCGAAGCCGCCCGCAAAGACGGTATAACATTGCTTGCAAGTTCAACTTATAGAAGCTATGCCTATCAGACAACAGTTTATAACCGCCTGGTAAAACTTCAGGGGCAGGAAATTACAGACCGCGAAAGTGCAAGACCTGGAACAAGCCAGCATCAGCTGGGAACTGTAGTTGATTTTGGCTCTATCGATGACAGTTTTGCAAAAACAAAAGCATGCCAGTGGCTTAACAAACATGCCGGTGAGTACGGCTGGTCGCTTTCTTTTCCTGACGGCTATGAAGAATATACAGGATACCGCTGGGAATGCTGGCATTTCCGCTACATAGGAGAAAAGGCCTGCGCTTTTCAGGAAAAATGGTTCGGTGGCATACAACAGTTCATGCTGGAATTCATTTATAACTACAAACAAATCGATTCAGAAAGGAAAAACGCTCACTGACTTTCGAGATTTTAGGTCTAATACAAACTTTGAACAGGTAAAGTTCAGTCTTTAAGCGTCAGATTGTCTTGATTCGACGTATTTTATTTTTTATTTGGGCATCTCCTGCAAAATATCCGTCTTTCGACGGCTTTTTTGCAGGCCGCTATGTCCGCCCTTCGCTTCCGCTCACCGTCCTCACTTCACTTGCGTTCCGTTGCGGTCGGCAAGGGGCTCCCAGCGCTGATGCACTCCAACTTTTTTTGCTGATATGAAAAATTTGTCGGCTCTCCAATTAATTTTTTGTCCATAAAAATTTGTTTGAAAACAGTTTTTTCACTTTTATCATTCTGTCAAAAATACTAAAATATGTCTGTTTTTGCTTGATGTCTGATTTTTTTTGAAAAGCACAGAAAATCAGAGTTGTGTAGTGTTGCACTGACTGGAGAAAAAATGGACTATATCGAATGTTTAAAACATGAAATGATTGCTGCTTTTGGCTGTACAGAACCCATTGCATTGGCCTATTCTGCCGCCAGGGCAAGAGCTGTTTTAGCTTCTGAGCCTGACAGAATTACTGCAAGGCTTTCCGGAAACATGATAAAAAATGCAAACAGCGTAAAAGTCCCAGGAACTCAGGGTCGCAAAGGAATTGCCATATCGCTTGCATGCGGAGCATTTTTAGGCGACGGCGACAAAGAGCTTCAGGTTCTGGAAAATATTGATAAATCCCGTCTGCCTGAAATGGACAGGTTTATAGCCGACGGCAAAATAAAAGTTGAGCTTAAGCCAGACGTTCCGAACCTTTACATTGAAATTGAAGAATTTTCAGGCAATAAAAGTTCAAAGGTTGTAATTGAAGATTCCCATACAAACATTACGCTGATTGAAAAAAACGGCATTCCTATTTTTAAAAAGCAGGTGGAAACTTCTGCGGAAGAAGAACAAGTTGAGTTTTCTTTTGAAAAGATTTATGACTTTGCCAGAAACGGTGATTACAGCAGCTTGAAGCCTGTTCTTGACAAAGAAATCGAATATAACACTGCAATTGCAGAAGAAGGTATGAAAAATGAATGGGGTTCTTCAATCGGACGGATTCTTTTGAAAAATAATCCCGGAAGCTTTGCAGAAACGGTTACAGCCTATGCAGCTGCAGGTTCTGACGCAAGAATGAGCGGTTGTGAACTGCCTGTTGTGATAAATTCTGGTTCTGGTAATCAGGGGATTACGGTTTCTGTACCGATTATAATGTATGCCAGAGAATTCAACCTTTCAAAAGAAGAATTGTACAGTGCTTTGGTTTTTGCAAATTTAATAGGTTTATACTTAAAGCAGCGCATTGGAAAACTTTCTGCATATTGCGGGGTTGTTTCTGCTTCTTCTGCAGCTGCTGCAGGAATTGCTTTTATTAAAAAAGAAGAGCCGAAAATCATACAGGAAACCCTTTCGAATGCACTTGCCGTTAATTCAGGTTTAATCTGCGACGGTGCAAAACCCTCCTGCGCAATGAAAATTGCTTCAAGCCTGCGCAATGCCATGCTTGCCTACGAACAGGCAAAAGAGCATAAAAGTTTTGAAGCTGGAGATGGAATTGTAATGTCTGACATTGAACATACAATTGCTGCAGTTTCAAGAATAGCAAAAGACGGTATGAAAAGTACGGATGAAGTTATTCTTGATGAAATGATTCGCTCAGAAACTCAGAGGGCTATATGAAAAATATTTGGGAAAATCCTGAAATTCAGTGTTTGAACCGTCTGCCAATGCGCAGTCCGCTGTTTCCGTATCCAGATGCAGAATCTGCCCGTGCAGAAATGCTTGCAGGCCCTGAAAACTCTGCCTTTACAAAAAGTCCGTTTGTAAAAAGTCTTGACGGCAAATGGAAATTTACTTTGATAAAAAATCCAGAGGCGGATTTGAATGCAGAGCTTGCCGACTGGACTACACAAAATTTTTCAGACAGCAGCTGGAGCGAAATTCAGGTGCCTGGAACCTGGACTTTGCAGGGCTTTGACAAACCTCATTATACAAATGTTCAGATGCCGTTTGACATTCAGGTTCCGAATGTGTGTGAGCAAAATCCTACAGGCCTTTACCGGCTGAATGTTTTTATTCCTGCAGAATGGAAAAATCGGCGCATTGTACTGCATGTAGGTTCAGCAGAAAGCTGTATTGAAGTTTTTGTGAATGGGAAAAATGCCGGCGTTTCCAAAGATACGCGTCTTCCATGCGAGTTTGAAATTTCTCCATACATTGAATGGACTGGCAGTTCTGCATCAGCTGTAATTGCATTCAAAGTAATCCGCTACAGCGATGCTTCTTTTGTTGAAGATCAGGATCAGTGGTGGTTCGGTGGCATTCACAGAAGTGTTTACCTTTATTCAACTGAAAATACTTTTATTGCGGACGTTCAGGCTGTTTCAACTGTAAAAGACATTTCCTCTGACGGAAAAACAGGCGCAGGGCTTGTTCCGCTTGAAGTAACGCTTGGCTATTCAGATTTTTTGCAGGAAGTTACGCGTACTGAAAATGCTCAACTTGATGAACTTGAGCGTACAGTTACCTTTTCCATACAGAAACTTGAAGGCAATCCAAATAATTTAAAAATTACAGAAACTGTTGCCTCTGGAAAGAAAAAATTTACGCTCAATCTGCGGCAAAATCTTTTTCAGTTCAGGGAAAATCTTGAAATTCCTGAAGTTTCGCTCTGGTCAACGGAGAATCCTGCACTCTATGGACTTACGGTTTCTATTTTTGAAGGTAAACGGCATATTGAAAGTACAGCTTTTACCATAGGATTTAAATCAACGGAAGTTAAAAACCGCGAACTGCTGTTCAATTCAAAAATGATTTATATTCACGGGGTTAACCGCCATGAACACAATCCTTACCATGGAAAAACCTTGTCTGTGCAGGAAATGGTAAAAGACATCAGGCTGATGAAATCTTATAATTTTAATGCTGTGCGCACCTGCCATTATCCAGATGATGAACGCTGGTACGATTTGTGTGACCGCTACGGCCTTTACGTTCTGGACGAAGCTAACATTGAAAATCATGCTTATTATGATGTTCTTGCCAGAAGCGATGAGTGGACTTATGCCTATATGGCACGTGTTCAGCGGATGTTCCGCCGAGATAAAAATCATGCCTGCATTTTTGGCTGGTCGTTGGGAAATGAAAGCGGTGACGGACAGAACCAGGTTGCCTGCGCTGCATGGCTTCGCCGTATGGATTCAACCAGAATCATCCATTACGAAGGATTTGTACGCCCCGAATGGAAGCAACTGGATTTTACATTGGACAGTCTGGCGCGAGGAAAAGGTTTAACGGACATTGTAGCTCCAATGTACCCTTCAATCGAATTGATTACTGAATATGCTCAAAAATGCGAAGATTACAGGCCTTTGATAATGTGTGAATATTCTCATGCCATGGGAAATGCAAACGGAAGCCTGGCTGACTACTGGAAGGCAATCGAAAATACGCATGGTCTGCAAGGCGGCTTTATCTGGGATTGGATTGATCAGGGAATTGCATCAGATGCTCATATTTCTCCAGAAGCACAAAAAGTTGAAGAAGAATATCTGGCAAAACATCCTCATGGAAAGGGCGGTTTTTACTATAAATACGGCTCAGATTTTGGAGATTTTCCGTCTGATTATGATTTTTGCCTGAACGGTCTGAATCTTCCAAATCAAACGCCAAAACCTGCAATGGAAGAATGTCGCCGCCTGTTTGCTCCTGTCCGCTTGCAAAAAACTTCATCATGCTTTGAAATTGAAAACCGTTTCAGTTTTACAGATTTGTCCGTTTTGCAAATAAAATGGACTTTGCTTTCAAACGGAAAAGAAACTGCTTGCGGAACTGAAAAACTTGAGGCAGCCCCTGGATGCAAAGCTGTTTTGAATTCCAGTTCCTTAACTTCAGCACTGAAAAAAACGGAAAAATCAGGTGAAGAAGTTTATCTGAAAGTTGAGTATTTTTATGATTGTGACTTTTGCTTTGCCCAAAAAGGAATGCTTTGCAGCTATGACGGAATCCTCATTTCTGAAGCTGAAGGAACCCAGATTTACGAAGAAACAGGAGGCATGTCCCAGTGTTCAATGGATTTTGTCTGTGATTTATGGAAAAAGGCAAAACCTGAACTTTTTTATGCGATTCTTGAAAATGACGGAATAAAAGCTGAAATTCCAATGGTAAAGGCTGACGGAAATTTGCGCAGCTTTGCAAAAAAGCCTGCATGGACATGGCTTAAAAAAGATTTTGCAAATCTGATTGTTGAAGATTCTGAAATTTTCTGTAAGGATGATTGTTTTGCGCCCAACTGGAAAAAAGAAAAACTTGCCGATTTTTCTGTAGAAAAACAGGAATGTACGCTGCCAAATGGATGCAAAGCCATGCAGATTGAATATGTCTTTAACCTTTTGGACACTGTTTCAGAATATCCGCGGCTTGGAATTACAATTCCGCTGCCTGTTGAGTTTTCAAGTGCACGCTGGTACGGCAACGGTCCGCATGAATGTTACAGCGACCGCTGTTTTTCGGCCCTTAAAGGAATGTATGAAATGCCCCTGGAAGAGCTGGAAGTTGAATACATTGTTCCTCAGGAAAATGGCGGACGCTGTGGCGTAAAATATCTGGAACTTAAGCAGGGCAGCGGTTCTGACGGGAAAATCCTGCATATCCAAAGTCTGGAGGATTTTGCCTTTACCGTTTCAAAATACAGCATAAAAAATCAGCTTGAATGCAGACATCTGGGAGAACTGCAGGATTTGACGAAGGGTGCAAATCCTCATTGGAATTTGACAGTTGATGTAGCCCACAGAGGTGTGGGAACCGGCGCTTGCGGGCCTGACACTCTTGAACAGTACCGTGTAAGACCTGGTTTGTACAAGCTGAGCCTGATTGTCTGGTAAAAAAAAGCGCCGGCTTACGATGCAGATTCTAGATGCATTTTATCTGATAGCTTGTAATGCCCGGTATGGCTTCGCCGTCAATCTGCAGGGTAACAGGCTGATCAAAAGTTACAGAAATTTCTTTTGCACGAATTATATCCACATATTTTTTATGACGCACATATTTTCCTGTCAAAAATTCCGGGAAGATAGGAGCTGCATTGAATCTTGATATGCTGTGAGCTGCAATAAAACTTACGGTGTGTTCTTTATTCAGCCTGTCCTGGTCTGGAGCAACTTTCATGCCTCCGCCAAAAAATCTTCCGTTCATGGCCGGCAAAATCCAGACGCCTGTGTACCTGTGTTCAACACCATCTGCAATGACAGTTGCAGAAATCGGTTTGTAAGCGTATAAAAGACCACGCAGGGCAATTGGAGTATAGTTTATTTTTTTATCGGCCTTTTTCCTGCGGATTCTTTCGACTTCGGAACAGCACCAGCCGTCAAGTCCTGCTCCAACGCCATTTAAAAAATGACTTTTTTTGCCATTGATTGTAACAGACGGCAAATCAGTTATATAAGGACGCAGCTGGATAAGTTTTTTTTCGTTTTTGCCTGCAACATCGTGCATAAAATCGTTTCCGCTGCCTGTCGGGTAGTAAAAAAGGTTTGCCTTTATGGCATCAGCTGAGCCACATTCATCGTAAAGCGCATTTATAAAATGATGCAATGTTCCATCGCCGCCACAAATTACTGCGGTATCTTTTTCTTTCAGTCCTGTAAGCAAATTCTTTGCGGTGGCTGCTGTAATGTCAAAATAAGAAATTTCTTTGTCTTGAATCAGTTTTTCAGCTTGTTCTGAATCAGATTTGCCTTTTTTGTTGTTTGAAAGCGGATTGTAAAAAATGTAAGTCATAAGGCGATTATAAAAAGCTCTCCTGCTTTAGTCTAGAACCAGATTCCTTTGATAAGTTCAAGGTTTACAGCAGTCCTTTTTCGATGATTTATTTTCTTTTAAGATTTTAACTGCTAAATCAAATCCTCTTCTGAATGCCATTTTTTCTTCCTAAATTTTGCAAAGCGAGTTTTTCTGTCGGACTTTCGTTTATCATGCGCTCGTAAAAAATCCAGTTGAAGTGATGTAGCTGCTCCGTCGTTGTTTGAGTGATTTGATGAAAAATCGTGTTGATGGTATATTGAAAGAAAAGACAACGCTTTGTACGAGATTAATCGAATGGGTGGGATAAAATTATGATTCAGATATTTGGAACTCTAAAAAACTTTGACGTAAAGACTGCTCAACGCTGGTTTGCAGAACGTCGTATTCCAGTTCAGTTTGTGGAACTGAAAGAAAAAGAAATACGTTCAGGCAAGGCGCGCTCAGCTAAAAGTTTTGACTTGCCGGTTTGCCAGGTTTCTGACAATCATAAATCTGGCATGAGCCGCGGGGAGTTTGACAGTGTTGTAGATGCAATCGCTCGTGAAAAAGGGAGCCTGGCAGATGCTATTGAAGAAATGATTGACAAAAAGTCCAGGGATTACGCAAGTATAGCTTACCTTGATGATAGCGAAAAGGTCGACAAACTTTTTGAAAATCAGCTAAAACTGATGAAGCAACCTGTTTGCAGAAATGGAAAGAATGCCGCAACCGTAGGACTTGCACAAAAAATTTGGGAAACCTGGAAGTAAAATTCATGAAAAACTGTTTAAAAAGTTAGCAGCGTAGAAAAAATTGCCGCTCCCCCAAGATTTTAAGCTTTCCACGATTTTCAAGATACTTCATTTTGTGTTTCACACCAGACCATGCTGGAAAAAATTAGATTTCTGCATTTTTTTATGTGTCGATTCTTTCCATTGTTTTGATGGCTTTGTTTCTGTATACTAAATCATCTCGGGCAGAAAAGCCCTGTTTTTCCCAGAATGCATTGCCTGCACGGTTTCTACCGAACACTACCAGAGCAACTTTGTTTATTCCACATCTTTCAAGAGCTTTTATTGCTGCAGTTACAAGTTCTGAGCCTATTCCTTTTCCCTGAAATTCTGGATTCACTGATGTATGGTAAATATATCCCCTCCTGCCGTCGTTTCCTGCCATAATTGCGCCAAGAATTTCCGTTTTGTTTTCAGCAACAAAACATGTTTCAGGATTCCTTTCAAGAAATTTCTGAATTCCTTCTTTTGAATCGTCAAGACTGTTCAAACCCATGCCAGTGCAGGACATCCACAGCGAATATACCTTTTGATAATCGTCAATAGTCATTTTCCGTATGTTCATTTTATCACCGCCAGTTTTGTGAAAGAGACAGAATTCTAAATCAACTGCTTCATAACTAGAAACGTTTCAGGAGTCTGCACAATGACAGAAGTTTTCTTGTAATTCCGGATGTTTCTTGTCAGAATAACAGGTATTTCATGTTCCAAAGCAGTGTAATATTGAACGGCATCTTCAAAGTCAGAAAAATCGGAGTTTAACGCTTTATCAATAACACTTTCAGAAGAATCAATTACATGCAGCAGAATGCGCAGTTTTCGGATTGCATTTTTTGCAGAATCATTTCCAATCTGTTTTCGCAGAATATAAAAAGTATTAGCAATAATCAGCGGACTTGTGTAAAGTTCCAGTTTTTTCATTTCCGCAAAAGTAAAAAGCACTGCAGAAAAATGAAAATGAGGAATTCTTCTGGCAAGTAAATCCAAAATCACATCTGTATCGACAAAAACTTTATTCATATTTTTTATCCAGATAAGAAGTGTAATCAGATTTATAATCAAAATCTTCTTCAAGATGAATGATACCTGAAAGTTCATTTACAAGAGGACTGTAAGAAAATTCTGATTTATTTTCATTAACGGTAAGATTATCAAAAAAATCTTCAACAATAGCAGAAAGAGAGGTTCCTATTTGCGAAACATATTTTTTTGCACGTGCGATAGAATTATTGTTTAGCTTTAAGGTTAATTTTGTTTCCATTTTTTCTGCACTTTCAGTACGTATAAAATAGCATAGAATATACGTACTGTCAAGAAATTTTTATAAAAATTATAATCCAATGAATTTCTGGTTTTATATAATAGGTTGAGTTTTGCTTCTAGTTCGGATGCTTGTGGTATATTTTGCTTTTAGATGCTGAAACGACTTCTGCATGACAACAATTAGCCACCCGAAAACTTAAAATATAGGACTGACACTGAAACTCCACAAATAAAACTTGACTTACACAGAATATATCTATACATTTAAATGTATAGATATATAATACGGAATAAAGAATGAAAGAACAAGAAATTGCAAAAATTTGTAAAGCTCTTGGGGATGAAAACAGGGTTAAAATTATAAAACTTTTATCAAATGGCGAACTTTGTGCCTGTAAGCTTTTGGAAGAGTTTAAAATCAGCCAGTCTACGCTTTCGCATCACATGAAAATTCTTACTGACTGCAATCTGGTAGACTTCAAAAAAGACGGAAAATGGGTGCATTATTCAATAAATACAAAAGCGTTTTCTGAGTTTAAAAAAGAAATTAAAAGTTTAACAGGAAAGAAAAAATGATTTGGGATTTTATTCAGAATCAGATTCTTGGAATGAAGTGGCTCAATGGACTTGTTCAGAATTTGCTTACTTTATGGGGAATTGATGTTTCAAGTCGGTTAGGTGGAAGCATCAGTTTTTTTATTTATGATGTAATAAAGATTAGTATTCTGCTGTTTGTTCTTGTATTTTTTATTTCTTATGTTCAGTCCTATTTTCCTCCAGAGAAAAGCAAAAAAATTATGGGGCGTTTTAAAGGTCTTTGGGCCAGAATTATCGGTGCTCTTCTAGGAACTGTAACTCCTTTTTGCAGTTGTTCTTCTATTCCACTTTTTATGGGATTTACAACCGCTGGACTTCCTCTTGGGGTTACCTTCAGTTTTTTGATTTCTTCTCCTATGGTGGATTTGGGAAGTCTTGTGCTTTTGACTAGCATTTTTGGCTGGAAAATTGCCGTTTCTTATGTGATTGTTGGACTTGTGATTGCCGTTTTGGGCGGAACTATAATCGAAAAACTTCATCTGGAAAATCAGGTTGCGGACTTTATTCGAAATGCAAAAAATGTTAACACAGTTTTGCCTTCCGATGAGCTCAGTCAGAAAGAAAGATTTAAGTCAGCACTGGATTCAGTTCTGCAAACACTCAAAAAAGTGTTTCCCTACATTCTGATTGGGGTTGCAATTGGCGCGGTAGTTCACAACTGGATTCCACAAAAATGGATAGAAAATGTTCTTGGGTCTAAAAATCCATTTGGCGTAATTCTTGCTGCAATTTGCGGCGTTCCAATGTATGCAGATATTTTCGGCTGCATTCCTATTGCAGAAAGTCTGCTTGCAAAAGGTGCACTTCTTGGAGTTGTCTTGAGTTTTATGATGGCGGTAACAACATTAAGTCTTCCAAGTATGATTATGTTGAGCAATGCAATCAAGCCAAAATTGCTGGGAGTTTTTGTTTCTATCTGTACTTTGGGAATTATTATTGTTGGTTATGTTTTTAATCTGGTTCAGGGATTTTTGATATGATAACATATCGACAGTTGAAGATATGTAAATATGAATAGAATATTTAAACAGGAGGCTAAAATGAGCGAATGTTGTTGTGGAGGTAACTGTGAATCAGTTACAAAAGAAGTAAATGGAAAGATTGAATCTATAAAGGTTCTTGGAAGCGGATGCAAAAATTGTCATACATTTCATCAAAATGTAATTGATGCACTGGCAGAAATGAATCTTGCAGTTAATCTGGAATAT
>JAEDIW010000012.1 GCA_016296655.1 Treponema sp.
TCTCCGGCGTGACAGGCCAGCGCGATAACCAGCTTCGCTACACCCGCGTGATGTTTAGTACTATATAGACTATTACATTTTATGTCAACTACTAAAAAACTTTTTTTTAAAAAAAAATTCAATTTTTTTTTATTTTTTTGTAACCAAAGAAAAGTCAAATGGTTATATTTACGAACACTATGCAGGATAACTGAATATCCTGATTCATCTTCATCCTCCTTTCCTTTTTCAAGCCCGGTCTGTAAGTTTTACACGGCCGGGTTTCTTTTTTTTTAACTGCCTGAAAAATTAAAATTTCCCAGGCAGTCAAAAACTACTGATTCAAGGCACTTACAACAGCTGCAATACCTGCACGACCAACGTTGCTGCTCTTGCCTACTCCCCAGACTTGACGACCATCTTCAACAGTAATCTGAACATAAGAATATGCGCTTGTATCACTTCCGCTTCCAACGCTGTGTTCATAGAACGAAGTAATGTTAAAGCGTGGCACAGGAGTTTCCTGCAATGCAGAAACAAAGGCATCCAGAGGACCGTTTCCCTTTCCACCGATAGTATATTCTTTTCCCTTCCATAAAATTACACCGCGACAGGCAACAGTTTCCTTTGATTCAGAACCCTTCGAACCTTCAAGGTGGGTTTCTGCAAGATCAACGATTGCAAGAGGCTCTTTTCTGTCAAGCCACTGTCTGCAAAAACATTCGTAAACTTCAGCAACCTGCAGTTCACGCTGCGCCTTATCAGCGGCTTCCTTGACAACCTGACCAAGAGAAGGATGCATAGGCTTTGGAACAGAAAGTCCGTAACTGTTTTCCAAAATAAAGGCAGCACCGCCTTTTCCACTCTGGCTGTTAATTCGGATAATGCTTTCATACTGACGACCAATGTCATGAGGATCAATCGGCAGATAAGGAACGTCCCATATAGCATCAGCAGGCATTTTTGTACGGGCAGCCATACCTTTGCGTATTGCATCCTGATGAGAACCGCTAAATGCTGTAAATACCAGTTCACCTGCATAAGGAGTTCTTGGATGAATTGGCATGTCTGTCAATTCCTGATATTTTTCTGCCAGAGAAGGAATATCAGACAAATCAAGCTCAGGATCAACCCCCTGAGAAAACATATTCAAGCCAACGACAACAACATCAAGGTTGCCTGTACGCTCACCATTGCCAAACAAAGTTCCTTCAACGCGGTCAGCACCGGCAAGAAGCCCCATTTCACAAGTTGCAACGCCTTCGCCACGATCATTATGCGGATGCAGGCTTACAATAACGCTGTCCCTGTCTGAAATATGAGTACAAAAATATTCAATCTGGTCTGCAAAAATATTCGGAGCAGCACATTCAACCGTAGTCGGAAGATTCATAATGATTTTCTTTTCAGGCGTTGCACCCCATGCATTTTTTACAGCTTCACAAATTTCTACGGCATATTCAATTTCTGTATTGGAAAAACTTTCAGGAGAATATTCCAGACGGATTTCGCAGTCTCCGGCAAGAGGCAGACATCTTTTCACACATTCTACACCATCAATTGCAACCTGCTTAATCTGTTCTTTAGTCATATTAAACGTATATTTTCTCTGAGCAGGAGAAGTTGAATTGTAAATATGGAAAATTGCACGTGGCAAACCTTTCATACATTCAAAAGTCTTTTTAATAAGATGTTCACGTGCCTGGCACAAAACCTGAACTGTTACATCGTCAGGAATACGTTTTTCATCAATAAGCCGGCGCAAAAAATTATATTCAGTGTCCGAAGAACTTGGAAAGCCAACTTCAATCTCTTTAAAACCAAGTTTTACAAGCAAATCAAAAAAAGCAAGTTTCTGTTCAATTCCCATAGGATTTACAAGAGCCTGATTTCCATCTCGCAAATCTACAGAACACCATATTGGAGCCTTCGTAATCTGTTTGTCCGGCCATGTGCGGTTTTTGATGGCAATCGGTTCAAATGCCTTGTACTTTTCAATTTTCATAGTAAAATCTCCTTTTTTAACCTGTTTTTGCAGCAAGCTTTATATTTTGTATAAAAAAAAAGACCTGCTGCCAAAGCAACAGGTCTGTAAAATCCATTAGTTATAACTTACACAGCACCATCAGCTTAGGCAATCCAAGAGAAAGTCTGCTAGTAGTAGTACCATGTAATTCATAGCGTCAGTATGTCCTTTTTTCAAACTTTAGTCAAGCTGTTTTTACTCAGAATCTGTGGCAGCAGAAGTCAAATCATCACAATGCTGGGCAGCCTTGACAATTTCATCAAATTCTTTGCCCTCAACAGTTTCTTTTTCAAGCAGAAGTCTGGCAATGTATTCAAGCAAATCCTTATGAGAAGAAAGCAGATTCACAACCTTGTTATAGCGTTCGTCCATAATCTTTGCTATTTCTTCGTCAATGTACTGCTGCGTTGTTTCTGCATATTCGCGCACAAGTTCAGGTTCTCCAGAACCGTAACCTTTTCCAGATTTTCCAAGAGTTACGTTCTTAAAACGCTGACTCATTCCGTAAGATGTAATCATGCTTCTGACAATATCAGTTGCACGCTGAATGTCATTTGCAGCACCTGTAGTAATCTCGCCAAAAATAATCTGCTCAGCTGCACGACCGCCTAAAAGAACGTCAACTTCACCCAAAAGCCTATTCTGTGTTTTCAAGAAAACATCATCTTCAGGCAGCTGTAAAGTATAGCCCAAAGCACCTACTCCACGGGGAATAATCGTAATTTTATGAACAGGATCACTTTCAGGCGTAAAAGCTGCAACAAGCGCATGCCCTGTTTCATGATAGGCAACCGTCTGACGTTCTTTTTCCTTAACAACCCTGCTCTTTTTCTGCAAGCCAACCATTGTTTTTTCAATGGCTTCGTCAAAATCCTGCATGGCAACCCTTTTGCGGCCAGAACGGACAGCAAGCAAAGCAGCCTCATTTACTATGTTCGCAAGGTCTGCACCTGCAAGTCCTGCAGTTGCATGGGCCAGTGCCGTAAAATCAACTTTATCTTCAAGTTTTACATTTTTTGCGTGAATTTTAAGGATAGCTTCACGGCCTTTGAAATCCGGGCGGTCAACAACAACCTGCCTGTCAAAACGACCTGGACGCAGCAAAGCTGGATCAAGAATATCAGGCCGGTTCGTAGCTGCAAGAATTATAAGACCTTTTTCATTATCAAAACCGTCCATTTCAACCAAAAGCTGATTCAAAGTCTGCTCACGCTCATCATTTCCGCTAAGGTTGTTCATACGGCTTTTGCCGATTGCATCAAGTTCGTCAATAAAAATAATACACGGAGCCTTTTCGCGGGCCTGCTTGAATAAGTCACGGACACGGCTTGCACCTACACCTACAAACATTTCAACAAAATCAGAACCGCTGATTCTGAAGAATGGAACGCCGGCTTCTCCTGCAACAGCACGTGCAAGCAGGGTTTTTCCAGTTCCTGGGGGTCCTACAAGCAGAACGCCTTTAGGAATTTTACCACCGATATCTGTATATTTTTTAGGTTCTTTCAAAAAATCAACAACTTCTACAAGTTCTTCCTTTGCTTCGTCAACGCCAGCTACATCGGCAAAACGAGTTTTTACCTTGCCTTCTTCGACCGCTTTTGCACGGGACTGGCCTACTGAGAAAATGCTTCCCATGCCGCCGCCCATACCTCCGCCCATTTTGCGGAAAACAAAAAAGTACATGAGGAAAATCAGACCAAACGGCAGAATAAGGTTCATCAAAAGCTGGAGAAGGTAATTGTTCTGCTTTGTCAAAAAGCGGTAATTTACACCTTTCCTGTCAAGCAGCTCAATAAAACTTGACATAAGTACGCCCGAAGTTTTGTACTGAGCCCTGGAAGAAGAATTTTTGCCGAACGAAAACATATTTTCCACTGGCGAAGAATTTTCCGATGTTGAAGAATCTGAGACAAAAAGTTTAGGTCCGTAGCCGACAAAATAATTTTCGCCTAAATCCACAGAAACTATTTTTCCGTCTTCAATCAGCTGCCTGAATTCTGAAAAACTTATAAGATTTTCAGGTTTTGAGGCAACAAGCATGTTAAATGCAGCAACTGCCCCAAAAACAACAAGCAGAATCAGCCAAAAAGGAACTTTTGGAGGCTTTCCTTCTTTTTTATTTTTATCCTTATTGTCTACAGGATCTGTTGACAGTTTGAAAAAATCATAGGGATCGTTTTCATTACTTTTTTTTGAATTATCCTGGTCACTCATAAAATTTCTCATAGTAGAAATATAAGCATTTTTTCGTAAATAGTCGACTAAAAATTAAACTTTTCATAAAGTTTTTTTTTCAAAATCCGATAATCAGAAAGGAATGATTATAAGAAAAAAGCAGCTCATTTGACTCTGGGAGGAAATAAATGGCATATCAAAATCCATACAATGCATATCGGGATACCAGCATAAGGACAGCAAGTCAGGGACAGCTGGTAGTGCTTTTATATGAAGGTGCTGTAAAACAGCTTTCTCAGGCTCTGCAGGCTTTCAATGAAGAAGGCAAAATTGACGCCCCGAAAATTGAAAAATTTTCCAATAATCTGAGCAAGGCGCATGAAATTATTACAGAACTGCAGGTTTCCCTGGATATGTCAAAAGGCGGACAGATAGCACAGACACTCATGTCTCTGTATGTTTTTTTCAATAATGAAATTCTTGACGCAAATATCAACCATAACAGGCAGAAAATTGAATTTGTAAAAAACTCAATGAATGAGCTTCTGGAAGCATGGCGAGTTGCAGCCAGCAGCACGGCTAATGCACCTAGCACAGTTCAATCAACATTAAACATAAAAGGATGATGCCATGGCAGAGCTTTCAAAGGAAGAAATTGACGAAAGAGTCGCCATTCTCAAACGATACAAAAAATTGCTCGAACAGCAGCGCAGTAAATTTCAGGAATATCTGAAAGTTCTGGAAAACCAGCAGAATTCTATTGTTTCAGAAAATCCTGAAAATCTGTTTGAACATACGGTTCTTGAGGAGCAGATTATCAAAAATATAGAAAGCCTGCAAAAAGTGATTGTTCCGATGAATGAACTTTACAGACAGACGACTGCAGCTTCCGGCAAGCAGGATTCGGTAATTTCTGCACTGAAAACAGATTTATCCTCGTTGCAGAAAAAAGTTCTTGCCCAAAATTCAAAAAACCAACAGATTTTGAGGACTCACCTGAGTCAGATTAGAATGCAGTTGAATAATTTCAGGAACCCCTACTCATTCAACCATAGCGTCTATGCCCAGAAAGAAAATGTCGCAAGCCTGGTTGAAATTCAGGCTTAGGTTATGGAAGGGCAGCCGACAGGCTGTTGGGGCTGTCTGATAAGTTTTGTCATGCCGATTTTATCTTATTTCAGCATCAAACTGTCGGAATGTTCCTGTGAAATTTACTTTCAGGGCAGCCCCAATGGAGTGCGTAAGACACGGAACCCTGGAACAACCGACGGCAGCAAGGCTGCCGTAAGCCCCAAAAAACATTAAAAAAAACTTAAAAAATCTTCTTGTTACAACAATGAGGCAATTTCTGCCAGATTTTCAAAAATTGCATCCGGCTTTACGTCCGATTTTTCAACGTCGGCCATTGAAGCTTCTCCTGAAAGGACAAGAATTCCGTTTGAACCGTTTTTTACGCCTGTAGCAACATCTGTGTAAAGCCTGTCACCTACAAAAGCTATTTCTTCTGGGCGACCGCCTGTGCGCTGGACAACCATTTCAACCGTTTCCAGATTGGGCTTGCCGAAATATCTTGGCTGTTTTCCGCCGGTAGAAAGACTTATGCATGCATTGAACGAGCCGACATCGGGGATAAAACCGTCTTCAGTAGGACAATTTATGTCACAGTGTGTAGAAAAAAAAGCTGCACCGTTGCGGATATATGTACAGGTTTTGGAAAGTTTTTCATAGGTGAGTGTTGTATCAAAACCTACGACAACAATGTCAGGATTCTGGCCGCTGTCATTTGTAAGATTGATTCCTGACTCCATGAAGCTTGCAACCAATGCTTCTGTTCCCAAAAGATAGACTTTTTTTTCGGGAAAATATGTTTTTAAGTACTGAATGGTAACATCGCCGGAAGTCATAATCTGTTCTCGATTGATGAAGCAGTTCATTCCGGCTAGTTTCTGAATGTAAACTGACGGTGATTTTGAAGAATTGTTTGTAAAAAACATAAAGTGGCGGCCTGTTTCTTCCACTTTTTTCAAAAATTCCAGCGAACCTGGTATGATTTTGTTTCCAAGATAGAAAGTTCCGTCCATATCAAGGACAAAATATTTTATTTTTTTTAAAAATTCTTTACGCGAATCCATTTTTCTCCCATAAAAATACCGCATTTGCAGCTTGAAAATATTATAGACAATATAAGATTTTATTATTATAAGCCAGATTATGAAAATCCGCAAAGAAAAATTTTATGTTTCTGAGGAATGTTTTCAAGGAACTTGGACAAAAAAAAGCGCCTGCTACATTGAATTATGCAGCAAACGCTTTTTCAGTTTTGCATCAGTTTTATTTTGATTTTTATTTTGATGCAGAGGAATCTGTTACGTAGGCTTTAGAATCCTTAAACTGATCAATTTTCAGGATTTTTTCTTTCCAGAAAGAAGCCTCTGTTTTTGTAGTATAAGGTCCAACACGGACGCGGTAGAATACCTGTTTTTTGGCATCAGTATAAGTGAATACTTCTGCCGGAATTTTATTTTCTGCAAGAACAGTACGTGCATTGTCAGCAGATTTTTTTGAAGCAAAAGCACCTGCCTGAACCCAGAATCTTGGAGCAACTGATGATGAAGTTTTTGCAGCTGCATTTTGCACAGTTGTTTTTGCCGATGAAGTTTTTGTAACTGGTTTTGCAGCAGGTTTTGCAGAAGCCTGTGAGTTCTGTTCAGTTTTTGCAGTTGTCTTTGCAACTTTTTCAACTGATTTTACTGCTTTGCTGCCTGCCTTAATTTCTTCAGCAGCAGATTTTAGAGAATTCAAATCAATTGTATTCTGTGCGTTCAAATCTGCATCTTTTGCTGACTCTGGCGCTGTAATTTCATAAACATTTGTTTTTCCTGAAATTACAGTAAGTTCCTGTATATGCTGGATATTGTCAGCATCTGCTTGCTTTTCAGACTGCGTAAAAGTTGAATCGAACCTGCCTTCATTCTGGCTGAGAGCAGAATTTTCCTGATTGTCAGAAGGCTGCAAAGGCATTGTCCAGCCACCGCTTGAAGTCTGTGGTGGAACCGGAACGGAAGCTATTACTGGGGTTGGATTGTTACCAGGAGAATAAAGTATGATGGCAGCTCCTATTACAACAAGCAAAAATAAACCTGTAGCCGCAATAATCCATAATGTTTTTTTCTGTTCCATAAGTCAAAATCCTCGATATATTATAAATATCGGAAATTGAATTATGACCTTTAGCAAAAAAAAAACTTAAAAGCAGAATTAACCTGAAAAACAATGCCGTACAAACCAATGCCTGACATCAAATCCTGCTGCTAAACTAAAATCTGACTGTAAATAAGCTTTTTTATTTTTTTGGCGAGGGCCTCAAGTGTTGAACTGTTTTTTACAGTAAAAACAGGCAGACCTGTATTTTTGTAAGTCTGCAAAAGTTTTTTTTGTGTTTTAAAACGCCGTGCAATCTGTTTGAATGGAATATTATCACGCTTTTTTGCACGAAGCAGACGCAGCAAATAAGGAGATTCAATGAAAACGACCGCAGTACACATCTGCATAAGTTCAGGAATTTTAAACAGAACCGTAGCATTAAATATGATATTTTTCTGTAAATTCTGCATTGAAAACTGCTTTGCCAGTGAAATTACGCAAGGGTAAACAATTGCCTCCTGCCTTGCAAGTAAAAGTGCATCCTTAAAAATCAGGGAGCCCAATGCCCTTCTGTTCAGTTTTCCATCAGCCTGCAAAAGTTCAATTCCCTGCTGTTCCGCTGCCTGTGAAAATTCTGCAAGAATTGCAGGAGTCTGCTCTTCTATAGCCTGATGAACAAGAGTGTCAAAATCTACTGAAACAAAACCGCAGTTTTCAAAAATTTCTGATGCAGCATTTTTGCCGGCGGCCATTTGACCGGAAAGACAGATTATCTGCCTGCTGATTTTTTTTCCATTTTTTCGTTCTGAAGTCTGCCCTGTCTGAAAAAAAGGCTTGTTTTTTTTCATAATAAATCCCTGATTTTCGAAAATCGTGTTTTTTTACTGATTTTGTACAGAAGATGTACAAGTGAGGCTCCGCTCAGGCTTAGTCTGCCTCAAGTCCGCTCAGCACCTGCACAATTTTCTGCATTTTTAAGCAAAATCAAATCAATGGAATTCTCCCCAGTTTTTGCCATATTCAACAGAAACTTTCAAAGGAACGGACAGTTTTACAGCATTTTCCATTTTGTCTTTTATCAAGGCGATTGTTTCTTCGATTAAGTCAGGACTGTCAGGACATTCAAAAATCAGCTCATCATGAACCTGAAGCAAAAGTTTTGCACCGCATTCTGTTTTGCTCAAGGCTTCGTCAACATCAATCATTGCTTTTTTTACAATGTCGGCGGCGCTTCCCTGGACAGGAGTATTTACAGCCATCCGCTCAGCAGCAGATTTTTCCATCTTGTTGCGGCTGCTTATTGACGGAATTGGCCTACGGTGTCCAAAAAGTGTTTCAACATATCCTTTTTTTTCAGCTTCGGCTATAAGATTCGATTTATAATTTTGAATTGCGCTGAATGTTGCAAAATAGTCATTTATAAACTGCTGTGCCTGAGTTCTTGAAATGTCAAGTTCGTTTGCAAGCCTGAAAGCACTCATTCCATAAATCACTCCGAAATTGATTGTCTTTGCAAGTCTGCGCTGCTGAGGAGTTACATTTTCTGGTGCTACTCCAAAAATAAGTGATGCAGTAAAGCGATGAACGTCAGTTCCTTCATTAAAAGCCCTGCACATATTTTCGTCGCCAGAAAGATGAGAAAGAACAACAAGTTCAATCTGTGCATAATCAGCAGAAATCAGCACGGTTCCGGGAACTGCTGTAAAAGCACTGCGGATTCGTCTGCCGGCTTCTTCCCGAACAGGAATATTTTGCAAATTCGGGTCCCGGCTTGAAAGTCTGCCGGTTGCCGTGCCAGTCTGCATAAAACTTGTGTGAATTCTTGAATTGCTGTCTGCGAGTTTGGGAAGAGCTTCAACATAAGTGGACTGAAGTTTGGTAAGGCTTCGATATTCAAGAATTTTTTTAGGAACTGGATTTTCAGAAGCAAGTTCTTCAAGAACTGCTGTATCTGTTGAATAACCTGTTTTTGTCTTTTTGCCAGGTTTCAATCCAAGTTCTGTAAACAAAACTTCCTGCAGCTGTTTTGTTGAAGCAATGTTGAATTCATGACCAACAGTCTTATAAATATCCTGTTCAGCCAGAGTAATTTCCTGCTCAAGTTCAACGCTGTAACTGTCCAATGCATTTTTGTCCAGATGAATTCCATAAAGCTCCATTTCTGCAAGCACAGGCAGAACTTTCATTTCAGTCTGCCAGAAAAGTTCGGTAAATCCATTTTTTTCAAGCAGAGGTTCAAAAAACTGCCACAACTGCAGCGTAAAATCAGCATCCTCTGCAGCATAAGGGACAGCCTTATCCAAAGGAACGTCTGCAAAAGTCTGACCTTTTTTTACAATTTCATCAAATTCAATGCCTTTAAGGCCAAGTTTAGTTTCTGCAAGGTTTTCCAGAGAATAGGCATTGCGTCCATTTCTGTCAGGTTCCAAAAGCCATGCTGCAACCATTGTATCGGCAATTCTGCATTCAGGTTTGCAGCAGCCTCCTTTTTTGCCTGATTTTTCACCAGTTTTTAAGCCGTTTGTTCTCAAAACCTGCCAGTCAAATTTTCCATTATGCATGACGACAGTTACTCTGTCACAGCCAAAAAGGCGTTCAAGAATTTTTACGGCATCCGTCCTGCTGATTTCGCTTTCTGCAAAAAGCTGCTGTTCTCCTGAAACTGGCACATAAATTGCTTCACCTTTTTTCATACAAAGGCTGAATCCCAGCATATTCGCGCAATAAGTCTGCAGGGAATCTGTTTCACAGTCAAAAGCGACGACAGGATTTTCCATTGCAAGCACTTTGCCTGTAAACTCTTCAAGCGCTGCAATGTCTGTAACAGCCCTGTAATTTCCTTTATTTTCTACAATCTGCGGTAAAGATTCTGCTTCACCAGTTTCAGCAGAGCTTCCACCAGAAACATGTTCACCTGCAGCACTTTCATCAGCTGCACTTGCGCCGGCAACGTTTCCACTTGCTCCCTTTAAAGCAAAATCATTTTCAACACCGTCCTGCCCATACTGCTTTGCAACTGCAGGAACTCCATATTCATTCAGCAGCTTTGCAGCAGCCTGATAATTAAGATTTGCAGGTTTTATGGAATCTTTTTCTGTAAGGGGAACTTCACAGCAAAGCTTTATGAGTTTTTTTGAAAAAAAGGCATTTTCCTTGCCTTCCCTGATTTTTTCGCCTATAGCCCCTTTTATTTCATCTGCATGCTCATAAATTCCTTCCAGAGAACCATACAAATCCAGGAATTTTACGGCGGTTTTTACCCCAACGCCTTTTACACCAGGAACATTATCAGCTGTATCTCCGTAAAGACTCAATAAATCCAGCAGTTTTTCAGGCTCAACACCCCATTCAGCTTTTACACCATCACTGCCAACAATTTTCCACACATCAGCATGGTCAGGCTTCAAAATTTTTGTAGTTCCGTTCACTAGCTGCATCAAATCCTTGTCGCCTGACAGAATTCTACATTCCCTGCCAGCCTGCCTGCATTTTTCGGCAACTGTAGCAATTACATCATCCGCTTCAAACCCATTGCAACGCAAAACAGGAATGTTAAGGGCTTTTAAAACATTTTCAATAAGCGGAATCTGGGCAATTAAATCATCAGGAGTTTTCTGCCTCGTCGCCTTATATTCACTGTACATTTCATGCCGGAAAGTCGGCGTAAGAGAGTCAAAAGCAGCAGCAATATAAGCAGGCTTGTAATGCTTCAAAACAGAATGAAGGTTTCTGAAAAAACCAAACAATGCAGAAACATTTTGCCCGCTGGCATTTGTAAGTGGTCGATTTATAAAAGCAAAGTAACAGCGGTAAATCAAACCATAAGAGTCAAGAATATAAACAGTTTTATCATTATTTTCAGTCATAGGTAAAGTTTAGACCAGGTTGATTTTTTTTTCAATTAAAAGCGTTTTTTCTAAGAGTGGCTTTTTGTCTGCTTCAATTTCGCCCAGAAACTTCTGTTCTCCTCCAATTCTTGCCACGAAAAAACTTCGAAAATGCCATTTTATTTCCTAAAATAATGCAGAAAAAACATCACCTGTGCAATTAAAAAGATGTGTCCACTATTTTACAAATCAAAAATCATTTTTTGCAGGCCGTTATCGCTGCAATCTTCGCACAAAATCTGCTGTCTGCCACAGAAAACAGGGAAGTTTTTTTCAAATTCGCAGAATTTTATTCAGGAAGCGAATTTTCAATTCCAATTGACAAGATTTCTGAAGACAAAAACAAATTCATACTGCAAAGCGAAGCCGAAAAAAACAACACTTCTTCCGGCTACAAATGCAAGACTCTATACCAGGCCTCCGGGTATTTCAAGGTAAAAAATTCTACAGGCATTCACCTTGCATTCAAGGCTGCTGACATAAAGGCATATTCAACTTTTCCGGCAACAGAATTTTCATTTTTCCAGGAAAATTACGAACAGACAGGATTAAAAAAAACAATATACAAAAGCCTCCAGAATTTTGAACAGCACAGGGCTGCTGTTGCCATTTATGCCGGCAATTTTTCTTCAATTCCATTACCACTGACTGTAAAAGCAGGAAGCCTTTCATACTCACAAAGCATTTCCCGCATGAAAAATCCAGCCACAACAGGCAGTATGAATGCTCTTTCCGGCATTTCATTTGGACTTACAGGCATTGGCTCATCTCTTCCAACGTCCTCTTCTGGCAAAAAGCAAAATTCACTGGCATTAACTTTTTTTCCAGCCCCATTTAATCTGGAATGTGCGTTATTTGAAGACCGAACTCTTTTTTATTCAGCCGGAACCATATTTAAATTCGGAAAAAAAGCAAAACTCTCGACAGCTTTTTCAGGTGCCAGAATTTTCATCCAGAAAAAAAACAGTTCTTCCTGGTATCTTACAGAAGAATTTTTTCCACCTAAATGGGAACATGCTTTTCTTTGGGAAAATACATTTTATTGCCCCGGAATAAAAAATAAATTTTCCGTTGGAGTACACGAAAATCCATTTAGCAGACTGCGCTTCTGGATGAAAAATGAAAACAGAACGATTCTTGGACCAGTTCTTTTAAATACACAATTCTTTGCCGCCGACAGATTTTTTTTGGCAGAAGAAAACTCAGCCTTCTATACAGCAGGCTCAACGCTGGAAAAAACGGTCTTTCAAATAAAAATCAATCCCCAATATACCTGCAATCTTTGGCAAAACATCAGATGTTCATTTGGTTTGCTTGGCATGGCAGAAAAAAACAAAGAAAGCGTTAACCCCTGCAAAGAAAAAACCGAACTTGGCACTGGCAGCGCTGCAAAATTCTTTACTGAAAAATCAACTTTTTTAATATCTGCTGCCGTTACAGGTATTCTGTATGAAAAATCAGAATACGCAGAAAATTCAAGCCAAAAAAACTCAATTTCACTGGAAGGTTCACACAGTTTTTCCAGCTGGAAGGCGACTGCCAGAACAAAAATTACCAGTACAGAAAGCTCTGACGGCAGCAGACAAAGCCAGAGTTTTGCATTTAATGCAAGTTTTCCCGGAAAGACTGTAAGTTCAGTTTCTGCAAGCTTTGAAAAAGCAGAGCTTGTTTCCGGGGACAAGCAGAAACTTTCCTGCACCGTAAATTTCAAAGAGTCCAATGGAAAAATCAGGTTCCGCGGAAAAATCAAGTTGAATGTAGATTTCTAGGCTTGCAGACTCAACTAATCAGAAAATCAGTTAAAAGAAGCTTCAGCTCCAGAATTTTCCATTTCCATGAAATATTTTACAGTCTTAAACCTCAATTCTTCAGCAGCAGCTTCGTCGCAAACAATTACTGCATTTTTATGCAGCTGCAAAACCGACACAGGCCATACCTGGCTTACACAACCTTCCACAGCAGCTGCAACAGCACAAGCTTTTGCCCTGCCCGATGCAATAATCAGCACTTCTTCCGCATCGCAGATAGTACCTGTTCCAACCGTCAAAGCCTTTTCCGGCACTTTTGAAATATCGCCGCCAAAAAAACGGGAATTTACTGAACGCGTATCTTCCGTCAAAAGCTGCACATGTGTTCTACCTGTTAATGATGAACCAGGTTCATTAAATGCAAGATGCCCGTCATTTCCAATTCCACCCAAAAAAAGTTTTATTCCGCCGCTTTCAGCAATCATTTTTTCAAAATTTTCACACTCAGCTTCCAGATCAGCTGCACAACCGTCAAGCAAATGAGTATTTGCCTTATTTATGTCAATTAAATCAAAAAAATTGCGGTTCATAAAATAGCGGTAACTGTTTTCATTATCAGGAGCAAGACCTACATATTCATCCATATTGAAAGAAATTACGTTTTTAAACGACAATTCTTTTGCCCTGCATTTTTCTGCCAGTTTTCCGTATATGCCAAGTGGTGTACTGCCTGTAGGCAAACCTATTACAAAAGGTTTTTCTTCGTCAGGATTAAATTTTTTTATAGCGTCTGCAATATGATTTGCAGCCCAAACCGAACATTCTTCATAATCTTTTTTTATAATAACTCTCATAAATTCCCCAAATACAATCTTTTATAAACTTCAAATTTCTGTCATTCGATTGAATTTCATCTTTCCGCACACAAAAACAAGTCCAATTTCAAAATTTCTGTCAAAAACAACAACGTCACTGTCATAGCCGGGAATCAAAAAACCTTTATTCCTATAGTTCATTATTCTTGCAGGATTTCCACAGGCACATTTTATAGCATCTGTCAGAGAAAATCCAAAATCAACAAGATTTTTTACGCCACGAATCATCGTAAGAGCAGAACCCGCAATTACGCCATCGCTCTTGCGATGGAAACATCCACCTGTAAATTCAACTTCTTCGCCATTTGCATAAAGATTTGTGTTGAACAGTTCTGTTGGAGTCAGGGCATCTGTTACAAGTACAATCTGGTCAGCAGTTTTATCCTTTTGCAGCAATTTAAACAGATCCCTGTGAACATGAACTCCATCTGCAATAACTTCGCAGGTCATTTCAGAATGAATAAGGACAGCCCCAACCGCACCAGGATTTCGGTGATGAAGCTGACTCATTGCATTAAACAGATGCGTAGAATGAAAAATTCCAGCCTGCATCCCTTCGACCATATTTTCATAAGCCGCATCTGTATGCCCTGCCTGAAGCACAATTCCTTTCTTCCTGCAACTTAACGCAAGCTGACGCATATTCTTAAGCTCTGGGGCAACAGTCATATTTACAATATGCCCTTCAGAAGCCTGCCAAAGCCGTTCAAGCAAAGCAAGGTCAACATTTTTTACAGTTTCAGGCCTTTGTACCCCCAGTTTTTCTGAAGAAATAAAAGGTCCTTCCAAATGTATTCCCATGATGCGAGCCCCTTGTTCATGCCCCATCGCCTTTACAATCGCCTGAATTGTAGCAACCATATTTTCTTCAGATGCAGGATACATTGTCGGATTAAAGGCCGTAACACCATAAGCTGCAAGATCCTGCGACATTTTCAAAATGCCTTCAGTCGTACAGAAATCAGTTCCATGCCCCTTAAATCCATGTATGTGAGTATCTATGAATCCTGGAGCAATATAAGAACCTTTTACATCAATCAATGTATCCTTTGAAGAAAATTCATGCTGCCTGAAACGCTCCTCCGAAAAAACATCCTCAATTGTGCCATCATTAATAACGATGGCACAATTTTCCATTTGAGAAAATCCATTCAAGAGAGTTCCATTATGCAGGCATATTCTCATAAAGTAATTTGACCTCCATCAATAAGGGAAGTTGATGTTTTGTCAAAAAGTACCATTTTTTTTGTATTGAAAGAAACGCAGACTTTTGTATCAACTTCAAAATCAATGTCACCAAATACAACCGAAGTAAGAATCAGCTCTGAATTCTTTCCTTCAAGTTTGAGTTTTAAAATCGTTTCCATTCCTGACGGCAAAGTTGAATAAACTTTTGCAGCAATTCCAGACCCATCTTCTGCCAGCTGAACAGCTTCAGGGCGAATACCGACAATAACATTTTCTGCTTTCAGAATTTCATTTTCCTTAGTAAATTTTGCATTCGGGCATATTAAAACAAAATCTTCGCCACTAACAAAATTTATCGTAGGACTTCCAACAAAGTCAGCCGTAAAAGTATTTGCAGGCTTATTATAAACCGTCAGCGGTGGTTCATACTGCTGCAAAATTCCATTTTTCATCAGACAAACTTTTGTTGACAGGGTCATTGCTTCCAACTGATCATGCGTTACATAAATAAATGTTGAATCAGTATCTTTATGCAGACGTTTCAATTCGGTACGCATTTCAGTGCGAAGCTTTGCATCAAGATTTGAAAGAGGTTCGTCCATAAACAGAACCTTAGGTCTTGTTGCAAGAGTTCTTGCAATGGCAACACGCTGCTGCTGACCGCCTGAAAGTTCACTTGGATAGCGCTGTCCAAATTCTGAAATTTTCAGCATATCAAGCAGCTCTTTTGTACGTTCAGCTATCGCCTCTTTGCTCCATTTCAGATTTTCAAGCCCAAATGCAATATTCTGATTTACCGTCATGTGCGGCCACAAAGCATAATTCTGGAACAAAAAACCAACATCACGCTTGTCTGGCGGAACATTGATACCATCTTCTGCCGAAAATACAACTTTGTCATCAATCGTAATTTTTCCCTCTGTTGGAGTTTCAAGCCCAGCTATCATGCGCAATGTTGTAGTTTTTCCGCAGCCAGAAGGTCCTAAAAGCGTAATAAACGAGCGGTCTTCAATGACCATATTCAAATTATCTACGGCAACAAATTTTTCAAACCGTTTTGTCACATTTTCAAGAATAATTTTTGGCATCATCAGCCTCCTACACCTTTGTCAATAGAAGCTCCTGTTATCCTGTTTACAATGAAATTGATGAGAAGAACAAGAACAATAATCATAAGGTTAATGGCATTTCCATACTGTGTATAACCTTTTTCATTAAACTGCATAAGCATTGTTGTCAGAACTTTATTCTGCGGAGTAACAAGCAGAGCAAACAACGAAAGTTCCCTCATGCACGAAATGAAGGGCAAAAGATATCCTGAAAGGAAAGTTGCCTTCTGAATCGGGAAAATAATCCGCCGCATACGTTTCTGCCATGAAACCCCTACAATCGTTGCAGCCTCTTCAATTTCATTTGAAAGTTGAAGCATTGCATTTACCCCAGAACGAGAGGCAAAAGGCAGGTATTTTACAGAACCTACCAGTGCAAGAATGAAAAATGAACCATACAGCGCAGGCAGTTTCGAACTCAAAGAAAGATAAATTGCACCGAATGCCATGGAAGGCATCAAATACGGAAAGAATGACAAATTGTTCACCGCATTTGACAGGAAAGAACCACGGCGCTTTACAATTGCATAACCAATCAGAATTCCGCTGGTACCTGCTGCAAGTGCACAGACAACCGACAGTTTCAGGCTGTTCCACAAAGTTCTCCAGACATCATGGCTTCGCAAAATTCCTGCTTCCATTCCATTTGCAAGAGCAGACTCTCCTTTGCCAATCCAAAAATCCAAAGTCATATTGGAAAAATTATATTCTCCCGGCATCAGAATTATTGACTCCAGCGCAAAAGTAATCAGAGGTAAAATCGCAATAAAGCACAAAACAACAATCAAAACTACAGAAGCAGGATTCTTAGCCTTTCTCAAATCAACAAGCGAAATTTGTGAAGATTTGCCGGTAACAGTCGTAAAGGATTTTCTGCGCCCGGTAAACCATTGATTCAACCCAAGTATTCCAATTCCCAGAAGAATCATCGTAAAAGCCATAATATAGCCTTGTCCCTGGAAACTGCCGTTAAGCATAGTGTACATTTTGGTCGTCAATACCCAAAAACGCACAGGCGAGCCAAGAAAAACAGGAACTGCATAAGCACTCATTGAAGAAGCAAAAACCAGCAGGAATGTTGAAAGCAGTGCAGGCATTACAATCGGCAAAGTAATGCGCCACAGGATTTTCTTTCTGTCAGCCTTCAAAATCGTAGCAGCTTCTTCCAGGTTTGCATCCATATTGCGCAAAATGCCGCCAATCAAAATATAGGCGAAAGGCGCATAATGCAGTCCAAGAACCACAGAACACGGAAAAAGCCCATATACAAACCAGCCGGGCATTGAAATTCCTGTCAATGCCGTAAAAATTCCTGTAATTCCCATGCCAGTGTCCTTATTTCTGAAAAAATTAACCCAGAACATGGCCAAAGTCCACGACGGCATGATATATGGAAAAACAAATACAAATGAAATGAATTTCTTATATTTTATATTTGAGCGGGTAACAAGCCATGCAACCATTCCACCAAAAATTATGGCAATAACTGAAGCAATGACAGCCATAACCATAGTATTAAAAAACGGCTTGTAAAAATTATTAATCGAATATTCCCCACTGAAAAGCAGCTTTTTCCAATGAAATCCAGTAGAAGAACCTTTGCGCGCACCAACAATCTGAACTTCCATAGGATGAACAATCAAAGTTTCCCCAATAAGTGACAGAAGCGGATACAAGGTCAAAGCTGCAAGAACAACAAGAAATACAACAAGAATAACGTTCGCAGGCTTAGAAAAAAAAGCACAAACGTTATTTGTCAGTTTTTTTGACATTACACATCCTCAAAATAAGAAAAGAATTCTCCTGCCAGAACAGGCAGAACATAAAAGTCAGCAAAAACATCCGCAGGCTTAAACCACCTGCGGAAAAAAAATCTCATCACTTCCCTAAAAACTGATTTTTCCAGAAGATTTTACTTGCTCAGGCATTTTGAAATAAATTCAAATACATCAGCATAGGCAGAGTTAATGTAATCAGGATCTTCCATTACAAGTCTTTCTTTCCAATAAGAAAGATTTTTATCGCCTTCGTTCACACCTACTGTATTATTTGAAGAATAAGCACCAATAGATTTTCCCCAAGGTTTAAAGCCTTCGCTGCTGATTAAGAAATCAACAAAAAGCATTGAAGTATAAGGCATTGTAGTAGATTTTGAAATCATTACGTACAGCGGATACATGAATCCAGCAAAAGGCTCAACCTTTGTATTTTTTGAATCAGCATAGTAAGCTTCAACTTCGAGATTGCCTTTTTTTACAGTCTTTGAACGCAGTTTGCTGAATACAAACAAACCAAGCTTTCCTTCAGCCTCATCATTAGAAATTTCTTCTGCCAGTTTAGTATCTGAATCACCAAAAGTACAGTTTGCAAGGAATTCTGCAATCCATTTGTAACCTGCATTCTTGTAGCTGCCAAGCTGAATGTCCTTTCCATAAAGATTTTTATATGCAGCAGCAAGTTTGTCAGACCATTGTTTGCTTGTAAGCATGATAAGGAAATTTTCATTTACTTTTTCAGTTTCCGGACTTTTGAAGAAAACAGAACCCTTCATTTCAGGCTCGCAAAGCTGCCACACATTTGTAATTGCAGGAGCTTTGCTTCCCTTTGTGTTAAAAATGAAAAGTTTATTGATATACTGCTGAACCAGAGGATTTGCATCTTCTGCATCAATAAATTTGTCAGCGCCAGCAGGCAGATAATTTACCATATATCCAGTATCCATCATCTGAATTTTTAAGACAGCACCGTTCTGAACCAAAGCAACATCCGCACCATCAATATTTCCAGAAATTTCAGCATCAAGTTTAGTATAAACTTCATTATCCTTTACATTTGTCGACTCAACCTCTATTCCATACTTTGCAGAAAAAGCCTTGCCAGCATCGCTGATTCTGGAAGAAGTTCCGTAAGTTTTAAACACAGAACCACGAGCTTTTTCCGCAGCAGCTTCAGCCTGTGCACGCTCAATAATCTGTTCTTTTGTCAAAGATTTTGCTTCTTCAATTGCCTTTGCAATAACAGTTTCAGAAGCTGTATCTTTCTTTCCAGCAGCAAAAGAAAGCCCTGCAGCCATAACAAGCGCAGTTGTAAATAATAAAGTTTTTTTCATTTTTTCCTCCAAAAAATGTTCGCCAAAAATCAGATTTGCAAAAACCAAATTCCTGACATAATTTATTTTCTACTATTTATTATAACCCGTTTCAGAACTCTGAAAAAAATTTCAGAAACCGTCCATATTTTCTTTCAATAATAGACCAGATTTTAAATAGATAAAGTTTTCTTTAGTTTCATAAATGAAATTTTCAAAAACTCATCCATTGAAAGTCCCCAGTATTTGCTATGTTCAAAACAATAAGATTCCAGATTAAATTCCAAAACATTCAGCTTTTTAAGCCTTTTAAAAATCGCATCAAAATCAATATTTCCGTCGCCCATAAGATTATGCAAATCAAGATGACCAGACGGAGCAATTTTCCCATCTGGAGAACCATTTTTGCCATAATTATCATGAATATGAGTAGTCACCAGATATTCAGAAAATTGTTCCAAAGGATCTTCATCAGGCGTATAGCAATTTGCATGCCCCGTATCAAAACAAAAACCCAAATACTTTGAAGAAAAATTATCATAAATATACTGGTTGTAGCGCAAAAAACGCGTATTTTCCAAGGCAATCACAACACCTTCCCGCTGCGCAGCATCCAGCACGCATTTGAAATTTTCAAGACCGTAAGGCCCAGGTTCCTGCGTAATCAACTGCCGGGTAGTATGCATCACAAGATTCCTGATTCCATAACGGGCACAATCTTCCACAGCCTCCACAATCTGCCCCGCATAAACCCTGCCGGCATCACCAGGAAACCACAACCAATGGGCATTTGTAGACGGAAAATGAACAGTCGAAACTTCAAGCCCCTCTTTTTTTGCCAGCTTGAAGCGAACCTCCTTCGGAGCATCAGTTCTGTCAAATTCGCTGCCCCACCAGAACATCACAGAATCAAACCCAGCTCTTTTTATAGCCTTCATTCGCTCTTCAGGCGGACAGGAGTAAAAACCAAAACGAAAATTCTGACCTAAAAGCATTGTTCAATATTACCACAAAAAACCGCTAACAGAACTTAACATTACTTTCAAAACTACAGATTTTTCTTTCAAAGGGCGCCACCCAAGGGGCTGTCCCAAAAGTAAAGTTCATAGTGCCATTCCGAAATAAAATTCAGCATAACAGAACCATGCAGACAGCCCCTTGGGTCGTTATGTCCGCCCTTCGCCTGCAGGCTCACCGTCCTCGCTTCACTTACGTTCCGCTGCGGTCGGCAAGGGGCTCCCAGCACTGGCGCACAGTAAAAATCTCCATTTTCTCTAATAAATCAAAATTTAAATTGGCTATATAATATTTTATTTTAAAAAGTTTGACATAAAACTTAAATTATACTAAACTGTCTGCATGCTCATTTATTTTTTTTCAAACCAAATTGAAGTCTGTGAAAAAATAGTGGACAGGCTTTTAAAATTTAACATAAAAGCAATACCTATAAAAAGCTTGAAATTATTCTTTCACATATTAGACTCTGACAGTAAACTTCCAGACCTTTTTGTAATGGATTATTCACTTATTCAGCACAATGTTCTGAATATTTTCAGGTATATGCGAAATCAAGACAGAGTTGCACCCCTGATTTTTTACAACGATCCGTATCCAAGCGACGGAACCCGTGCAAAGTACTGGCTGTATATTCTGGCACAACATTTCAGGGGCTTAAAAGTCGAAGACAAAATCAAAAGCATCCTATACGAAATAGAACATGCCATTGAATCCCCTCAAATAAAACCCTATATTCCGCTGATACAGTCCCCTAAACCTATGGACACAGCAGCCTTCACTCAAGTTGAAAATGAAGTGCCACAACTTCCATTTAACATAAACGTTTACGAAATAAAACATCAACTGAAAATGCCGCCTACAGTATTCAATCTGTTTGAACAGCTGTCATATAACTACAACAACTATCTGTCAGTTGATGAACTCAAAAATACAGTTTTGATGAATGCAAAAACCGCATCAGAAAAAAGCGTAACATCCTACATCTCAAGACTGCGCTCATACTTAAAGAAAATAAACACACACCATTTTGACATCATACATTCAGCAAATGGCTACAAACTTGTAATCTTCTAAAAAAAATCCCCGAAACAGTCATAACCAACATGTTTCGGGGATTTTCATCCTGCCTGATTTTTTTTTGAATAAGCTCGTTAGAGATTTTCATAACATAAATTCCAAAGCAACACACCCAAACAATATGCACAATTGCAAAAAGGCATGCTCACTTCATAGAAAATACAAGAAACCCCTGCTCGTTGCCAGGCTGCAGAAACCAAAATAAAACCCAATGCCTCAAAAACATCACACTTTAACACAAAATCAAAGCGTCCGCATTATAAAGACATTACAGTTGAATTTTACATCTTTACTGCATTACAGCTGCCAGGTGCTTAACTCCCTGACAGACAGAACTATTTATTCAAAGATGCAGCAATACGTTCAAGAACCTTCTTTCTATCCAAAGGCTTGATGATATAATTCTTGGCACCAAGAAGCAATGATTTCTTTACCAATTCTTCCTTTCCAAGAGCACTAACCATGATTACTTTTGCATTTTTGTCAAAATTCATAATCTGTTCCAGTGCTGTAATACCATCCATCTTTGGCATAGTAATATCCATAGTTACTAAGTCAACGTTTGGACATAATTCCTTATACTTATCAAGACCTTCTTTACCATCAGCTGCAGTTGCAATAACTTCATAACCTTCACTTGCCAGAATCTGACCAAGCTGTTTTGCAACAAACAAAGAATCATCTACAATAAGAACACGATAACTTGTGCCATCATCCTTAATTCCTTCAGGCGGCCGCTCGTTAATTGATGGAAAATCTTGTTTTGTTTTCATGTCTTTTTCTCCCCAACTATGCTCGTTCTCTTATAGCAACGTTTATTTCTACTTTACCATATTCTGTAATAAGAGGCACTATCAAAGCCTCAATATTTTCAGACGCATTTCCCAAAGCAGCAATTTCCATCTTCTCACCAGCAAACAGTGCAGGTGGAGTCAAGTCAAACTTAAATCCTAATTCATGCAGCTTAGTAACAGCCTGAGCTGTAATCATATTTGCCAATTCACTGATTGTAGCTTTTGCCAAATCGTCAAATTGAGGAAGATCCTCATTATTCATTTTGGAAGCAATCTTAAGTGCTGTATCAAGAGTCATATCAAAAAGAACACGACCTTCAACATCACCGGCAAGACCTACTAAAGCTGCAACCCCCATCACAGGCATGGCTGTAGACTTCAAGTAAAGATTACCCCGCTTAACTTCAGAACCGTCAAGAACTTCTTTCAAGACGCGATAAGAGATTTCTACAAATGGGTTGATATACTCTACTCGCATATTTTCTCCTTTATTAGATTTTCTATTGCTTATTATAAACGAAAAGAGAATCCACCATTCTCTCTTCCCAAACATTACGATCAGCCAGTGATTCATTTTCACCGAGAATCACAATTCCATTACCTTTAAGCTTTTCCTGAATTTCTTCAACAAGAGCCGTCTGTGCAGACTCTGGCAACAAAGAAACAACATCACGAGCAAATATAATGTCACACATTGGCAAGGCATTTGTATTTGTACAATCGTGATACTCAAACATAATAGAATCTTTTATTTCCTGAGTAAAAGTATATTCACCATTTACTTTATGCGTTACATAAGGAGCATACCAGTCATTAGCAAATGACGATTCAATTGATAAAAGAGGTGCATTTGAAATATTCAAAAGATCTTTATCATGTGCATAAATCCTTATTTTTGCATCAGGATACCTTTTCCGAAGCAGACAGCATAAAGAATATGTTTCCTGTCCTTTTCCACAGCCAATATTCCATACAACAATCTGCTTTGCAGCATTGTCAGGAAGCAGTTTATAAATATTATCAGCCAGGCTCCTGTTCCACCAGGCACCAGAACACCTAGACCAGAATGAAGAAAGGAATTCATCAGCCTTTTCTTTATTCTGCAACTGAGTAGAACCGCCATCCTGAGATTTTACCCATTCATCAAAACGACGTTTTGCCCAACTTTCATTCACCTTGCCGACATAAAACTGACAAAATTCCTGCAAATCGTGTACAAGGAAATTATAATCTTTTTCCAAGTTATCAGCTTTATTTTCAGCACTTGCTTTTGCAACCTGTTTAACAGGCGCTGCAGGAGCCACATTTGCAACAGTGGAAACATTCTGAGCTAAAGAAACCTGTCTGACAACAGAATTTGCTTTCAGCGTATTCTTAGAATCAAGATTCAGCTTGCCAGTAAAAATACGATCAATGTCAAGCAGAATATACAGCTGTTTTCCACTTTCAACAACACCATAAATATATCTTATACTTATGTCACCAAACAAAGGATGTGGCGGCTGAATAGAGTCCTTCTGAATTCCTACAACAGAATGAATTTCATCAACAACGGCTCCAAAAGTCTGTTCACCTACCGTAATAATAAGCAGATTTTCCAAATCATTATTATTGCGTTCTGCAACAGGAATGTTAAAGAAGAGTCTGAAATCGATAATAGGAATAATATCACCGCGAAGATTGTAAACACCTATTACAAAAGGCATGACATTTGGAACATAAGTAAAACGGCCAGCCTTTGCAATTTCTTTTACTTTCATAATGTCGATTGCATAGTCTTTTCCTGCCAAAGAAAAGGTTATCATCTTAAAATCGATTACAGCCAGTTTTTCTTTTTCATCTATGCCTGTAGTTCTATCAATTAAATCGGTGCCTGTACGAATTTCTTCGTTTTTTTCAGCAGTAGTTTCCATAAGTACTCCTTACACCCCTTCTGGAACAGCAGCCTGCTGTGCATCAATTTCTTGGCGCACACCCAAATCAAGCAGCTGGCTTACATCAATAATCAAGGAAACAGAACCATCTCCCAAAATTGAAGCTCCGGCAATTCCTGGTGAATTAGTAAACTGATCACGTAAAGGTTTGATTACAACGTCTTCTTCACCAATCAAAGCATCAACCATAATACCAATTTTCTTATTCTGAGAACCAACAATTACAATATAGCAGTATTCTCCAGATTCTGAAACAGGGATATTGAACAATCGGCTCAGTCTGAGAACACTAATTACTTCGTTACGGACATTTAAAACTTCGTAATTGTCAATTGTATTTATTTCGCTCAGATGAACACGACGACTTTCAATAACAGAAACAATCGGAATAGAGTAAACTTCCTGTCCAACACGAACCAAAAGCCCCTGAATAATTGCAAGTGTAAGAGGCAAGCGAATGCTGAATGTAGAACCTACACCTTTCTGTGAAGAAACTGCAACAGATCCATTCAACTTGTCTATCATCGTTTTTACAACATCAAGACCTACACCGCGACCTGAAACATTTGAAATCTTTTCTGCAGTTGAAAAGCCTGGCTGGAAAATAAGCTGATAAGCTTCCTGATCTGTAAGAATTTTATCAGGATGTATAAGGCCGCGGGAAACAGCCTTAGCCTTTACCTTTTCAACATCAATTCCAGCACCATCATCACTGATGTCAATATTTATCATATTGCCTTCATTGGCGGCCTTTAGCTTCAACGTTCCAGTTTCAGGTTTACCGGCAGCAATGCGAACTTCCGGCGATTCAATACCATGATCTGCCGAGTTACGTACACAGTGCATAATCGGATCGAGCAAATCTTCAACAACAGATTTGTCAAGTTCTGTATCTTCACCTTCAATCACGAGATTGATTTTTTTATTTAAGTCACGCTGTAAATCGCGTACTACACGAGGGAATCGGCTGAAAATCTGACTGATAGGAACCATTCGGATTTTCATAACACCTTCCTGCAGCTCGCTTGTAATACGGCCAAGGTTCTGGGTAGAAGAACGGAATTTCAATACAAGGCTCTTGAAAGCTGCCTCATACGAGTCAAAAATTGTATATATGTCACCAAATTCCTGAGTAATTTCAGCCTGAATACTCTTTACAGACTTACCGCTGTGAATTTCTTCAAGATACTGAGGCAACTGCTCAAACATACGGTGAATTCGTTCCTTAAAACTAACGTCAAGATTCTGGAACTGCAGCTGCTGTTCAGCAAGCTGATTTGCCTGCTGGTTAAATGCAGCCTTTGTAATTACAGTTTCACTTACAAGGTTCAAAAGAGAGTCAATACGTTTTGAATCAACCCTGAGGATTGAACCAGCAGCATTTGAATGTCCTGAACCAGCAGTCTGAGGCTTAGGTTTTTCAGCAGACTTTTCAGATGCAGCAGGCTTAGAAACCGTCTGACTTGCAACTACAGGTGCAGATACAGGCTCTGCGGCAGGAACTTCAGCAACAGGAGCTGATGAAACTGATGAACTGTACGAAGAAGATGAAGAACCTTCAATTGAAGCTTCCGTAACTTCCCTTGCGTCTGTACTCAAAGTTACATCATTCAAGAATGCAACATCCTCAAGGGCAGCTGCATCAGAATCAGAAACAAGGTAATATACTACAGTCGGATAAAATTCATCTTCATACAGAGCGTCAAAATCAGGGACGGTTTTCAAGATTGAACCGCAGGCTTTCAATGCTGCAAAAACCTGTATACCGCCAACTGAATTCATTGGATTACTTTCGTCAAATTGAACTGTTACGCTCCACAAGTGCTGACCTGAACCGCAGTTACGCTTCAATTCGTTATATTCATCTTCTGTCAATGAAGCTACAGCCTGTGCAGGCTTAGGCTGAACAACTGGTGCTGCAGGTGCAGGAGCCTGTTTTGGAACAGAATTTGAAACCTTTGCTTTTTTCTTTTCTTTACTAGGTATAAATGCATGAAGTTTTTCAAGGAGTTCTGAAACATCTTCACTATAAACAGCTCCTTTTGAACGAGATTCAAGCATATTTTTGATTACATCGATTGCAGAGAGAAGAACATCAACCACAGGTTCTGTTACTTTCAGACGATCAGAACGTAATTCATCAAGAACATCTTCAACTGTATGAGTAAAGCTAGAAAGCTCTGTCATTTCTACAGTTGCAGAGCCACCTTTCAGTGTATGCGCAGCCCTGAAAATTTCATCGATAGCTTCATGATTTTCCGGGTCATTTTCTATAACAAGAATATTGCTTTCAAGATTTTCAACTTGCTGCTCAGCTTCTGCAAAGAAGTCTTTTAACAATTCTTCGTTACTCACATCTAAATAATCACTCATACCTAATATTCTAACGGAAACAAAATGGATGTCAAGTTTAAATAAAAAAAAGTAGACGTTAAAATCTGTTCAATTTTCTAAAAAAAATGTAAAAAAAATACGCATACTACGGAAATTAAGGCAATTTTTCCATTTTAAATTTTTCTAAAGTCCACGTCTTTTTGTGCCGATAATGAGTTTGGAGACTTATGCCCATGAAAAAAATACTTATTCATTACAGCTTCATTCTTTCAGTTTTCTTATTAACCTGCTTTACAGCAAATGCCGTTACATCTTTCAGCGGAAAAGTTGGAATAAAAGCTGACACCCTGTCAGATTCCGAGTCAAATTACTTTGATCCGATTATGAAGCTTCAGGGATTTTTTTCCGGGCAGTTTGATTTTTCAAATAATACTACAATAAGAACAGAAGTTTCTGTAATAACGCAGGACATACTTGAAGGTGGAATTGCTGAAGATACAGATGCAAAATTTAAAGTAGATGAGCTTTCAATTACAAAACAGTTCATGCTAGGCGGTTTTTCAAATTATTTCAGTCTGTTTTCAGGGACTTACGAACCGATTGGTTCAGATATTTTTTTGCGCAGACATTTTGGCATAGAAGAAATTGACTCTGTCCTTACGCAGACATGGCTTGGACTGAAAAATTCAACTCTGCTGCCTTTTGACGGAACAGGCGGTTCATACATTATACAGCCTGATGCTCTTCCTATTGCAACAGGGCTTTACATTTACGTAAATCACAGAAACACAGATGATTCTGAACTGAATTTAGACCTGCGCTTTGGAGGAGCTTTCAATAATTTCTGCATTGATATAGCCGGTGGTTTTGGCGCCCCGTTAAAATCTGAAAACACTGAAACTCAGCAGGAAAATTTTCTTACAGTTGATGAACTTTACCTGCATGGAGGAACTGAGCTGTTTATAGGAAACAAATATTCTGGCGGACTGTTTGCAGAAATAGGAATTCAAGATTTGAAATTTACAAGAAACGGCGGGTCAAAATTTGACTACAGTTCAGAAAACCTTTACCTGCTGATAGAACCTAGATTTGTTGAAAAATATTACAAGATGAATATCAGTTTCTACAGTTTTCCAAAAGAAACAATAGAACATCTTTCCTTTATAGATAACAACATGGGATTTGACGTAAATCTTTTTAATGACATGCTGCATATAAAAAGCAACACACTTACATTTGGTTCGCATTTTACAGCATCATGGGATAGAAACAGTTTTTCAGATTTAAAGTCATTTTTTAAGAATGATGAAGAAAATGATGATTTTCATTACCCAGATTTTAAGATTTCGCCGTATATAGTCTTAAACACACCAACGGCAATAATTAAAACTATGCTGGAACTTATTACCAGTGATTTTTCAAAAAACGCAAAGGATTCTGTGCGGTTTAATGCAAGTTACCAGCAGTTTCTATAGAAATGCTTTTGCATGAACAAGGTGATTTTTTATGGGAGGCGGAAAGACAGAACACCTTTCCGCATAACCCAGCCCGGCCTGTACCGCCTTTAGTCCGGGACTATCTAATAAGTTCACATTGTATATAGCGCAACGATTACCAAACTAGTTCGCAATGGCACTATGAACTTTAGTTTTGGGACAGTCCCGAATGAGCTGCGCAAGACAGCGAAGCGGGGAAAGGACGGTTGCCTGAACAGTCCGCTGAAAAAAAACTAAAAGGAAAGTTTTTCAAAACGGCGGCAGGCTTCTTCTACATCTTTATGATGACCGAATGCACTGAAACGCACAAAACCTTCTCCAGCAGGACCGAAGCCTGAGCCTGGCGTTACGACGACGTGACATTCTTCAAGAATTTTGTCAAAAACATCCCAGCTTTTCATTCCAGGGAAGTAAACCCAAAGGTACGGGGAATTTCCTGTGCTGTAAACTTTTACGCCAGCTTTTTTGAAATTTTCACCGTCCAGGGCTTTTGCCATTGTCTTGACGTTTTCGAGATAATAGTCAATTATGCCTTTCATTTCTGCAAGACCTTCAGGGTCAAGGGCAGCAAGTCCTCCTGCCTGTGCAATGTTTGAAGCTCCGTTAAAAAGAGTTGTCATTACACGATTCCAGTCTTTGTTTACGCTTGTGCCGTCTGCAAATTTGAGTTCATTTGGAACTACAGACCAGCCTAAGCGGACTCCTGTGAAGCCTGCCGGTTTGGAAAATGAATTGATTTCTATGGCGCAGGTTTTTGCACCTGGAATTTCGTAAATTGTCTTTGGCAGGGAACTGTCACGGATAAAGCCAAAATAGGCTGCGTCAAAAATGATTATACAGCCGTTGCTGTTTGCAAAATCAACAAGTTTTTGAAGTTCTTCTTTTGTTGATGCAGCTCCTGTAGGATTGTTTGGTGAGCAGAAATAAATGAGGGAATTCTGTGGTACAACTGTCAAATCTGGGAAAAAATTGTTTTCCGGGACGCAGGGCATGTAAACGATGCCTTCATAACCTGTACCGTCTGCCTTGATTTTTCCGGCAGCGCCGACAACAACAGAGCCGTCAACATATACAGGATAGGCTGGATCCTGTACGGCAACTTTTACATCTGAGCCGAAAAGTGTCTGGATGCGGGCAATGTCACATTTTGCACCGTCAGAAATGAAAACTTCCGAAGCATCTACCATTCCTGGATAAAAAACTTCAGCAATTTTTTCACGCAGTGCGGTCAAACCCTGTTCGTCGCCATAACCTGAATATCCCTGTGGAGTTCCAAGTCCAAGTGCGTAGTCTGACATAGCTTTTGCAATATGTGGTGAAAGGGGTTCGGTTGTATTTCCGATGCCCAAACTGATAATTGATGCGTCCGGATGCTTTGCAGCATATTCACGGCGTCTTCTGGCAATTTCCGGGAAAAGATAACCGGCTGTTAAATTGGCAAATCCTGAATTTCTATTTATCATGTTTTAAGTTTAGCCTAAACAGTCAGATTTAGCCAAGAGGAATTTCAACTATTTTCAAAAGTTCTAGAAGCAAAGCGGATGTTTGCCGGAGACTTAACCGGCAGTTCAAACGTGAATTCGGCCCATTTCCCATATTCACTACAGGCATAAACTCTGCCATGATGAATGCCGGCTATTGAATGTGCAATTGCAAGGCCCAGCCCCATTCCGCCGGTATTGCGGTTTCTTGAAGTGTCAGAACGGTAAAAACGATTGAAAATTTTGTCGAGGTCTCCGGCTTTTATTCCCTGGCCGGTATTGAAAACTTTGAGCTGAATCCTGCTTTTCTGCATGGAAATGCTGACTTTTATTCTGCCGTCTTTTTCGCTATTTTTTAAGGCATTGTCCAGAAAAATTACGGCAACCTGCTTTATTGAAGATTTGTCGCCGTAGACAAAAGCCTGCTCCGGCAAATCCATTTCCAAAGTTTTGCCCTGTTCATAAACTACACTTTCAAACGGAAGGGTTACTTCAGTAACGGCTGCACAAAGGTCAAAAAAATCCATGGACGGTTTATTTTCCATTGAGTCGTTTTTTGCAAGATATAAAAGTTTTTTTACAAGATCTGCCATTCTTTCTGTTTCTGAACGTATGTACTGAAGCCATTTATTCTCTGGCAAAGAGGTCATAAGGACGTCAACATTTGCACTTATTACCGAAATGGGAGTTTTCAGTTCATGGCCTGCATCGGACAAAAACAATTTCTGCTTTTCAAATTCTTTTTTTATGGTCATGATTGCCCATGCTGAAAGTTTCCATGTAAGAATCATGGCAAACAGCTGGCTGGCAATAAAAAAAATCGCTTCAAATTTAAAAAGTTTTCGCTGATATTCAAAAAAAGGAGAATTGTCAAGAAAAACAAAAAGGTATCTGCCGCCTCGATCTTGAACTGAACTTTTCCATAAAAACTGCTGATAAATGCCTTTTGTTTCGCCATGAGAAACCTTTTCAAAAATTATATCTGCCAAAGATTTTATGGTTTCTTTTGAAATGTCGCCGTGAACATCTTTCATAACTTTTTCAAGTTTTCCCGATGCATCAACTTTTACAGAAAATGAATTTTTGAACACCAGACCTGTAATCAGCGGACTTTTTGACGGTCTCTGGCGTACAGGCATTCGCTTTGAAAACTGTGGTCCGGGAAAATCTTCATTCCAGTGGGGAACTTTTTCGGAAAAATCCAGTAACGGCGGCATTTTTACAATCGGAAAAGGCGGTTTGCCACCATTTGCAATAATTGAGTCAATATAAGTGAAAGACTCTTCCAAATTGAGCCTTTCTGCAGTGATTTTTACAAACAAAAAAATCGTAGCAAGAACCAAAGCATTGACAACTAAGGCAATCCCAATAACCTTAAAGCGAAGTTTTTCAAAAGTTCCTATTTTTAAGCTGGTCATCATTTAGCGGGTTATCATTTTATTAAAAATTTACATTCCAGAGTTTTTCTGCACTTTTACGACCGGTCACTGCTTTCTTCAAGCGAATAGCCGATTCCTCTTGCTGTACGGATAACGGTCTTTACCTTGAGGAATTCCATTTTCTTGCGGATAAATGAGATGTAGACTTCTACATTGTTATATTCTGCAGTGCTTCTGTCACCCCAAATCCTTTCAATGATTGCCTCTTTAGTGATAACTTCATGCGGATGACGGAACAGAAGTTCGATTATCTGGTATTCTTTCAGGGCGAGTTTCAGAGCCTGACCTGTTACAATAGAAACAATTTCACAGTTTTTGCGGTTAAGAGCCAGATCACCAAGGGAAAGATTGTCGTCCCTGACATCACCTTTGCGCCGGGTAAGTGCACGTACGCGGGCCAAAAGTTCCTCTGTAGAAAAAGGCTTGGTCATGTAATCATCGGCACCGCTGTCAAGACCTTCAACCTTGTCAGCAACATCTTCTTTTGCCGTAAGAAGAAGAACAGGTACGGCATTTTTTTCTTCGCGTAATGTCCTCAAAACAGCAAGTCCGTCCAACTGGGGAAGCATGATGTCAAGAATCACAATATCGTAAATTCCTGTTCGTGCAGAATTCAGACCGTCAACACCGTTGTAAACTGCGTCAATGCCAAATTTATTTTCTTTAAAAATTTCAACCAGTGCCTGAGACAGGCGCTCTTCATCTTCTACAAGTAAAATTCTCATGACAAAAGTTTATGTAATTTTTATCAGAATTTCAAGCAACTTAAAAAAATTATAATCATTTCAGATTTTTTAAGATTTACAGCATGATGAAAATTTTTTAGCGGATTTCAGGGTGATTTTTGACAGATTTTCAGCGTAAAATGCCGCCCCAGGGAATCTGAAGGCTACGGCATAAATCCTGATATTTTGCTGACAAATCCTGACCTGAAAAGCCAGTGACAAAAAGGCTCTGGTCTAAAGGTTTTTCACTTAGGAAATCCGCAAGAAGTGAAAAAATGCCTGAATCATCATGCGGACAATCTGGCGACTGATTTTTCTCCCCGACAACTTTCAGAGACTGCCTTACAACGCCGTCGCGGGAGTCTACAATAACGGCCTTGCCATCCACTGCCTGCTGAAAAATATTGCGCAAATGTACAAAATGTGTACAGCCTAGGATGATGGCATCACAGCCATGTGACAGAAAAAAATTGCAGGCAGGTTCAACAGCGTCAAGACATTCCTGCAGGGATGATTTAAAAAATCTGTTTTCAACAAAACTGACCAAATTTGAGTCGCCCCTGAGCAAAAGATTGCAGTCAGAAGCAAATTTTTCTTTTAAATCTGTTATGTAAGGATGATGAACTGTGCCTTCCGTTGCAAGCAGACCAATTGTGTGATTTTTGGAAACAGTAGCAGCAAGCTTTACAGCTGGTACAGTGCCAACAATATGAACTTGCGAAAAACGTCTGCGGATTACGTCAAGCGCCGTAACGGAAATTGTATTACAAGCAATTACGATTGCATCAGGATTCCATTTCTGTACGATAAGTGAAATACAGCTGCATGCATTTTCAATAATCTGCTGCGGAGTTTTTGTTCCATACGGAAAATTAAGAGTATCTGCAAGATAAAGGCAATAGGAATCCGGGCATTTTTGTTTAAGGTACTGCATGTACGGAATTCCGCCTGTCCCAGAATCAAGAAAAGCAAATTTAAAAGACATATAAATACCGGCAAAAAATCAATTGTTAAAAAGGCTGTTAAATGCAGCTCTAGCTTTTTGAGCTGTAGAATTTTCAGAAAGATTTGCAGAAGAATTTCCTGAAAAATTTCGTTTTACAGAAAAACTGTCGCAGAAATTTGCACTTTCCTTGTCTTTTACAAGCTCGTCAATGCTTTCATGGCAGTCGTAATGAGAACCTGGTGAATAAAAAACACAGTTTCTGCAAGAATGCAGGTCTTTGCCACAAACAGGACATTCACTTGTCCGAGAAATAAAAGCTTCTGTTATTGAAGAACCACATTTCCAACACATAAATACATTTTATCCGTTTGACTAAAGCGGTGCAATACCGTAGGATTATTACATGTTTCTTCAAAATTCATGCCGTGTAAATTCCTGCAAAGGAGTGGCTTTGTCAACAATTGACGAAAACGGAAGCCTCATAGAATCAGGGGATTACTGTCTGGATCATATTCCGAATCCTGAAAAAGCTCACAAGGCTATCATCAGCTACATTCTGAGCCATGAGAAAATCGTAGGTCTGAATGCTTCTGGATTTTCCTTTGAAGATTTGGATTTTACAGGTAAACGGTTTTATGGCTGCAATTTTCAGGGATGTAATTTTTCAAAAGTAAAGTCTACAGGCTTGCGCAGCAGAATGACAGTGTGGGATTTTTCAGTTTTTACAGACTGCAACCTGATTCAGTCAAACATTCAGTTCTGTTCGTTTGGAGGAGCAACTTTTTCACATACTTTGCTGACTGGCAGCGACTTGCAGCAGAATAATTTCTGCGGATTGAAGGCGTTTCAGTCATCTTTTGACGACACAGATTTGTATTTTTCAAGATTTGCAAAAGCAACGCTCATGAACACTTCTTTCAGAAACTGCAACATAAAAAAAACGGTTTTCTGGGATGTAGTATCAGATAATGTTTCTTTCAAGCTGTCAAACACAAGGGAAGCTGAATTCAACAGAGGTGGAAGTGAAATATTTTTGACAGGCGGGCTTTACTGATGAAAGTTTATTTTTACTTTAACCTTGCAGGATTTTCAAACTGTTATCTGATTGTAAACGAAATTACAAAAGAAGCTCTGATTGTTGACCCTGGAAAAGTTACAGGAGAATTGATAGATCAGATTGAAGGCGGTGGTTACAAACTGTGTGCAATTCTGGTTACGCACAGCCATGCAAGCCATATAAAAGGACTTTCAACCTTAAAAAAAATCTACGATGCAGATGTTTATGCAGCCGATGTTGAAACACCGCAAAGCGGAACAACAGTTCTAAAAGATGACGGTGAACTGAAGATTGCAGGCTTTACAATTCAGTACCAGTCTCTGCCAGGTCATTCCGCAGATTCAATGATTTACAAAATCGGGCAGGCAATTTTTACAGGAGATACGCTTTCTGCAGGCCGCATAGGTTCCACTGGCAGCCGTTACGGCAAACAGACTTTGCAAAACAACATAAAGTCAAAAATCCTGTCCTGCCCTGACAATACGGTTCTGTTGCCTGGACATGGGCCGCTTACAACTGTTGGCTGCGAAAAACTCTACAACGCTGAAATTTACAGAAAATAACAAAACCTTCAGTAATCTTCTGCTATCTTGAAATAAGCCAGACACGGCCTGCGCCGTACCCCCAATTATCGAAGGCATAAGTGTCCAGAATTTTTGCAGAATCTTCAAAGCCTGCAGCCTGAGTTTTTATCACATAATCTGCGGTTGCCTTCTGATTTCTCTGCACAGAACCACGGTTGGCAACAGAAACAAAATATCTTTTAGTTTCCCTTAAACTTTGCTGCATCAGATAGCCCATAAGCTCATTGTGCATTAAATAAATATCTGAAGTATCGTAACTGAGAGTTGCCTGAGTTGACCAAAACTGCTTTAAAAATTCCAGGCATACAGGATCCATCGTATAATAGACAGCTCCAACTGCATTGCGAAAATCTGCATCTATAAAAAAGATTCCGTGCCAGCATTCATGGGCTAAGAAAGTCCGCCTGAGCCATTGAGAAGATTCCTGTGAAATGGAAATAACAGCCCCACTTCCTGCAGAATACGAACCGTCTGAACTGCGCAAAATTATGCCGTTTTCCACAAGAATATCGCAAAGCAGGTATTCCTTAGGGTTGAGGGCAACCCCCTCTGTCCTGGCTTTTTCAAAAAAGTTTGCAAGAGATTCTGCACTGTAATCATGGGCATTATAGCCATGAAGGGAACCCAATTCCATGTCCGTCAGAAGCCTGCCGCGATAACCGGCTTTTTCAACATAAAATGCAAGCCGACGGAAAAAATCATCCTGCACAGAATACGACCGTGTGTCAAAAATCAGAATTTTCGGAAATAAATCCCATTCAAAAAGCTCATAATCACGACCTCTCCAGGAAGAAGAATTCCATGAAATTATCAAGCCAGGATCAGCCTTTATCGGCTTGAGAACATTTCTGTCTTTTAATTTAAGTAAGTCAGGCGAAGAAGCTTTGAGCAGAATTGAATTTATCAGATGAGAATTTTCACCAGGAGTTACAATCTGATAGCAATTTTTTAGTGCAGCTGCAGGAAGAACCTGAAAAGAAGACTGATTTTTGGAGTTTGTGCGGTAAAAAGAGAATGTTTCTCCTCCGAATGCAACTTTTATGGTTTTAAAATTTTCTTCACTACCAGCGCTGCCCTGCCCCCTGTCAAACCCGATGAAAAATTGTGGCAAAACAGTTTTTTCTGTATTTTGAGCCGGAAAAACTAATGATGCACCTGAAAAATCAAATGAAGCTGCGCCCCGGACAACAGTTCCTCCGTTTGGAGCAAAAGCATAAAAATTTCCTGAAATGCTCCAGCCAACTGCGGCCCTGCCAAATTGAACTGCCGGAAAACTTACAGGCAGCGAACTGTAAACAAAAAATCCGCAGGGGATTTTCTGCAGGATGCCACTTTCATCTGGTATTTTAGAGTCAGATGGCAGGCACATGCAAACTGTAAAATGCTGATCCTCCAAAGCTGCAAAATCCGTCAAATCAGCGGAAACAAGAGCCCTGCCTCCAATATTTTTCTTCAGTTTGCCAGATGGCAGAAAATCCTCTTCATACAGAAAGCCAAATGAAAAATTTTTTTGAATTCCTGATTCTTTCATGCCGGATAAAGCTGCAAGCTGTTTTTCAGAAAGTTTTTTAACTTTTACAAGCAGACTGAATGCACCGTCACCGTTTTTTGAAAATTCAGCTGCAATCTTTTTTTTCTGTCCGTCAGTAAAGGCAAAATAAGCAGAAGAACCTTTTTTTGACAAAACCGAACCCTTTTTTCCGTTTCGATTCAATGCAAGAACCTTTGAAGAGCCAGCCGCAGAAAAATCAGAAGCTTCAGATTCAAAAGTCAATGCCAAAGCAGATTTTCCTGATGAAGATACCTTCAAAAACAGCAAAAAAATTCCTGTCAGAATAAACACCGCAAGAGCAGCGCAGACATATCTTCTATATTTACAAAACAAAACTGATACAGACTTTAACTTTGCAATTAATTTTGCGATTAAGCTTGAAAGAAAAACCATATCTATATACTACATTTTTTATTTAAAAAGTGCTATACTAATGTCAATGAAAATTGCATTGATTCCACATCCGGCGCAACAAAAAATTCTCAGGGAACTTCAAACTTCCGTCTTAAAAGCGATAAACACAAACGGAAATGTTCTGGCCGTTCCTTTTTTTCCGATGTGGCTGGAAATTGCAGAATGCCCGAAAAATGAACGCCCGGAAAACTTTCTCAATCAAATGAAAAGTCAGATTAAAAGCGTTTTATTGGAAGACATTTGCTCAGAAAACAAGATGATTTTCATAAAATGCCAGATTCAGCTTGCAGATGCTTCAGCAGAATGCAGAAAACTTGAACGAAAACTGAAAATTGCAGAATATCTGGCAAGTGAACATTCAGACAATGAAAACCTTCAAACAGAAAAAATCATAAGGCAAATTCCTGACGGAAGTGCCTTTAACATGCCGGCAAACCTCAGGATTTTTGAGCTTGGAACCGCCGAATTCCAAGGTTTTTGCTGGCATGTTGAAAAAAGCGTTTGGGTAAAGCTGAAAAATTAAAAAATCAGCCTGGCAGAACTTTAAATTTCCTGTCTTGCCCCATACTGAGCATAATATCCGTCAAGTTTTTTCTTTATTTCTTCAGTTATGATGCCGCCTGGAACATACAAAGCTTCAATGACATCTTTCATTGAAACGATTGCCCGTGCAGGAAAACCGTATTTTTCAGAAATAACCTGAAGGGCTGACTTGTCGCTGTCCAAGGCTTTTTCCATGCGGTCAAGGCTTACAATTTCTCCAACAATTTTGATTGAGCCTGGCTGTATTTCCTGAGCCTTAATTTTTGGATAGGTTTCTTCAATTGATTTTCCAGAAGTCGTAACATCTTCTATAATAACTACTCTGTCCCCATCCTTTATCTTATAGCCCAAAAGTGAACCTTTGTCGGCACCATGGTCTTTTTCTTCCTTACGGTCACTGGTGTATTTTATTTCCTTGCCGTAAAGTTTTGAATATGCAATTACACAGGCGGTTGCAAGAGGTATTCCCTTGTAAGCAGGTCCAAAAAGCACGTCAAAATCATCACCAAAATTTTCATGAATTGCACGTGCATAATATTCGCCAAGCCGCATAAGCTGAGAGCCTGTAACATAGGCACCGGCATTCATAAAAAAAGGCGACTTGCGTCCGCTTTTTAAAGTAAATTCTCCAAATTTGAGAACCTGGGAATCAATCATAAAATCAATGAATTCTTTCTGATAATCTGTCATGGCTTTTATACTACATTCAGTTAAAAGATTTTACAATGCCCCAAAAATGTCTGGAATAATGCCTGAAAAATCATGTGAAAAAATTTTCCGTGCAATGCACAAAGTCAAAAAATGTGATATAATCCACATGGATTCTGGAAATTACTTGATTTAGAATTTTATTCCAAAGACTGTGCGGAAATGCTGTTTACTGTTTGACATTTACTGCAATCAATGTTATAACACCGCAATATCCGCAAAATTTTCAAAGATTTTCATAGGCAGTTGCCGTTTTTTGTGCAGTTTACCAGGCGGCAAGGATTGGAGCCACGCGGAGCGTCCGGCGAAAGCCGGATGGAGCGGCAAGCGGAATGGCGGAAAGCCTGATTTTGACCGGCTTGTTTTCAAAACACTGGACGACTTGTAAACTCTTTTGCTTAGCATGAACTGCTGCCAGCCTGATGGAAGAACAGCCGCCGGGCAAAAGCCGCCCGAATAAAAGATAAGAAGCTCAGAATTTCACCACATTTTTGTGTGCATAATATTTAGGAGTTTTTGTTATGGAAAATAACATCACAGAATTAATGACGCAACTGGTTTTCCAGCTGGCAGTGATTATTTTTGCAGTACGAATTTTTGGAAAGCTGGCTGTAAAAGTTGGCATTCCCTCGGTTCTTGGAGAACTTATTGCCGGAATCGTCATAGGACCTTATGCTTTTGGTGCTGTGGCATTGCCTGGTTTTGAGAACGGACTGTTTCCTCTGAATTCAGCTTCGCTGGCGGTACGGCCTGAGCTTTATTCTTTTTCAATTATTGCTTCAATTATACTTTTGTTTTCTTCTGGTTTGGAAACTGACTTGAAGCTCTTTCTCAAGTATTCGCTTTCCGGCGGAATTATCGGTTTTGGCGGAGTTGCCGTTTCTTTTTTGCTCGGCGACATTGTCACAATGGTCATGCTGAAAACTTCTTTCATGGATGTGCGTTGTCTTTTTCTTGGAATCATGTCAACTGCAACCTCGGTAGGAATTACAGCCAGAATTCTTTCTGACAGAAAAAAAATGGATTCGCCGGAAGGCGTTACGATTCTTGCGGCTGCGGTTTTTGATGATGTTCTGGGAATTGTACTGCTTGCCGTTGTAATGGGGATTGTTTCTGCAGTTTCTGGTGGTTCGTCACTTTCAGGTCAGGCTGTCGCCCTGATAGCATTAAAGGCCTTTTCAATATGGCTGTTTTTTACGGCTTTGTGCATTGTTCTTTCCAAAAAAATCGCTCAGTTTGCAAAACTTTTTGGTGGTGGTTTTGACTTTACGATTGCAGCCTTTGGCGTAGCACTGATTCTTTCAGGCATTTTCGAAAAACAGGGGCTTGCAATGATTATCGGGGCTTATACAACAGGGCTTGCACTTTCAGGCACAGAAATTGCGCCTATCATTCAGGAAAAAATACACGGAATTTACAAATTTTTTGTTCCGATTTTCTTTGCTGTAATGGGTATGAGCGTTAACATTCAGGAACTTACAAATCCTGCTGTATTAAAGCTGGGATTTGTCTACACTGTATTTGCCCTTGCTGCAAAAATCCTTGGCTGCGGCGGACCTGCGCTAGGGCTTGGCTTTAACATGAAAGGAGCATTGCGGATTGGTGCGGGCATGGTTCCTCGTGGTGAAGTTGCCTTAATCATTGCAGGAATAGGTCTTACAGCTGGTGTCATCAATCAGGAACTTTTTGGGGTTGTCATTCTCATGACGCTGTTTACAACTTTGGTTGCTCCGCCGCTTTTAAATATCCTGCTTGGTACAAAAGGGCGAGGAACCCGCAAAGAAGTCAAATCTTCTGAAAGCCAGCAGTTTATATGGGACTTTGGTGACACTCAGATTGCAATGCTGATTTTTGACCTCTTTGTTACAGATCTCCGCAAAGAAGGTTTTTACGTACAGATGATGAATATTTCAGATGGTCTTACACAGGCAAGAAAAGGCGATGTTGCCCTTTCTATTTCAATGGAAGGCTCCAAACTTAATATTCAGACAGCGGCAGAAGACATGGGCTTTGTAAAGGGCGCAATCTACGAAGCTGTCCTCAGCATGAACAATTCACTGCGTTCTCTTGAAGCAATAAAAAATTCAAATGCATTGCAGCAGGGGTTAATCAGTTCGGAAAATCGTGTCAATTCTTCACTTATGAAAATTCTGTCAAAAAATGTCATTTCAACTGATTTGCATGCAGAAAATAAGGATGAAGTTCTTGAGGAACTTGTCTGGCTGCTCGAAAAATCAGGAAAAGTTCTTGATCATAAAGAAGTTCTTGCTGATATAAAGGCTCGCGAAAAAATCATGAGTACAGGCCTTGAAAATGGAATAGCATTACCGCATGCAAAATCAAATGGTGTAAAGGACATCTGCGTTGCAATCGGTGTAAAAAAAGACGGAATTGACTTTGGGGCTATGGACGAAAAGAAATCAAAGATTTTCATTATGATTGTTTCGCCTAAAACTTCAGGGGCACCGCAGATGCAGGCTATGGCCGCTGTTACGGGTGTTCTGCAGAAAACTGACGGAATAGAAAAAATTCTTTCTGCAAAATCTTCTCAGGAAATTCTAAGGCTTTTTACAGAAATTAAAAAATAATGATAATCCTTTAAAATACGAAAACCTGCTTTTTTTTGACGGCAAAATGTCTTAAAAAGCAGGTTTATTTTTTTTATTTTCAGCTTTCTATTTTAGAATGGCTGCAAGTGTTTCTGCAATTTTGTCTATAAACTGCCAGGAGTCAAGGACTTCTGCCTTACAATCAGCAATTGCTGCAAGGTCGCCTGTCATGTAACCACTTTCAATTGTTTTTACGGTTGCATCTTCAAGGCTATGGGCAAAGGCTGTCAAATCTTCAAGGCCGTCTAGTTCACCACGTTTTGCAAGTGCACCTGTCCAGGCAAAAATCAAAGCTACTGGATTTGTTGAAGTTTTTTCGCCTTTCAAATAACGGTAATAATGGCGCTGAACTGTTCCATGAGCGGCTTCGTATTCAAAAACACCTTCAGGATTTACAAGCACGCTTGTCATCATTGCGAGGCTTCCATTTGCAGAAGCAAGCATGTCGCTCATGACATCGCCATCATAGTTTTTGCAGACCCATAAAAGTCCGCCTTCGCTTTTCATGATTCGTGCAACAGCATCGTCAATCAGCGTATAATTATACGAAAGTCCGAGTTTTTCAAATTTTTCCTTAAATTCGGCATCATAAACCTTTTGGAAAATTGCCTTGAAATTTCCGTCATAAGTTTTGGAAATGGTGTCTTTTGCGCCGAACCAGACAGGCATTTTTTCGTTCAGGGCAAACATAAAGCAGCTTTTTGCAAAATGTTCAATGGAACTGTCAAGGTTGTGTATTCCCTGAAGGATTCCAGGGCCTTTCATTTCCATGATTGTTTTGCGGATTTCCTTGCCGTCAGCACCTGTAAAAACAAGTTCAGCCTTGCCAGCACATTCGGTTTTTATTTCACAATTTTTGTAGACGTCGCCGTATGCATGACGGCCAATGACAATTGGCTTTTTCCAGCAGGAAACGCTTCCGTGAAGGTTTGAAACAAGAATCGGCTTTCTGAAAACAGTTCCATCAAGTTCTGCGCGGATTATTCCATTAGGACTTGGAGTAAGATGCTTCAGGCCATATTCTTCAACACGGGCTGCATTTGAAGTAATGGTTGCACATTTTACGCCAACGCCAAGACGTCGGATTGCCTGAGCAGACTCATAGGTAACCTTATCTTCCGATTCATCGCGGGCTTTTATGCCCAAATCAAAATATTCAGTTTTCAAATCTACAAAAGGTTCCAAAAGCTTTTCTTTTATAACTTTCCACAAAACACGGGTCATTTCGTCGCCGTCAAGTTCTGCCAGCGGGGTTTTCATCTGAATTTTACTCATAATGATTTGAATTATACAGAAAAATGCCTTTATGGTCGAGAAGTTTTACTACAAATATGCATATTTATTCAATTTTTACTATTTTTATGTATAATTTATTGAAAAAATATTGAAAAAACAACAAATAAAAGGTATTTTACAATTGGAATTTCGGGCACATCTGACCGGATTTTATAAGGAAAAACAAAGGGGAATTACAATGGTAAAACTTTATGACAGTGGAGTTTATCTTTTAGACGGAAAAAAAATCCTTACAGAAAATGAGGCGGCATCAGAGCTTGCTGCAAAAAAAATTACCCGGGAGCAGGCCAGACAGGGAACTATTACCTGGAAAATCCTGAAAAATCACAATCATTCTGACAACATGAAAAATCTGCGCCTGAAATTTGACGCAATGGCATCGCACGACATCACTTTTGTTGGAATCATTCAGACTGCAATGGCTTCTGGCATGAAAGAATTTCCGCTGCCATACGTCCTTACAAACTGCCACAACTCTCTCTGTGCAGTAGGCGGTACAATCAATGAAGATGACCATGTTTTTGGGCTTTCAGCCTGTAAAAAATTCGGCGGAATTTTTGTTCCTCCGCATATTGCCGTAATTCATCAGTACATGCGTGAAATGGCAGCTGGATGTGGAAAAATGATTCTTGCATCTGACAGTCACACAAGATACGGGGCTTTGGGAACAATTGCCGTTGGAGAAGGTGGCGGTGAACTTGTAAAGCAGCTTTTGAAAGATACTTACGACATTGCATATCCTGAAGTTGTGGGCGTATATCTCGACGGAAAACCAAATCCTGGAGTCGGACCGCAGGATATTGCGCTTGCCATAATCGGTGCAGTTTTTAAAAACGGCTATGTAAAAAATAAAGTCATGGAATTTACAGGACCTGGAATTGCTTCCATGTCTACAGATTTCAGAAACGGCATTGATGTAATGACAACTGAAACAACCTGCTGGAGTTCAATCTGGAAAACAGACGAAGATACGCGCTCTTTCCTTGCACAGCACGGTCGTGAAAATGAATACAGGGAGCTCAATCCTGAAAGCATAGCCTATTACGATGGAATGATTTACGTTGATCTTTCAACTGTAAAGCCTATGATTGCCCTTCCTTTCCATCCAAGCAATACTTACGAAATCAAAGACTTTATTGCAAATGCAGGAGATATTCTGCGGACAATTGAAGTTGAAGCACAGGAAAAATTCGGTTCAAAAGTTCAGCTGAATCTTACCGACAAACTCAGGGACGGCAAGTTCTTTGTTGAACAGGGAATTATTGCAGGCTGCGCCGGCGGAAATTATACAAACGTCATGGAAGCTGCACGGATTTTAAAATCAAAAAACTGCGGAAACGGATATTTTTCACTTGCCGTCTATCCGTCATCACAGCCGGTTTTCCTGGAACTGGTAAAAAACGGAGCCATTGCGGACTTGATGCAGGCAGGTGCAGCCGTAAAGACAGCCTACTGCGGTCCATGCTTTGGCGCCGGCGACACACCTTCAAATCAGGCATTCAGCATCAGGCACACAACAAGAAACTTTCCTAACCGTGAAGGTTCAAAACCGGGTAATGGACAGATTTCTACAGTCGCCCTTATGGATGCACGTTCAATCGCAGCAACAGCAGCAAACGGAGGCATACTAACGTCTGCAGAAGATTTGGCTCTTGACGAATGGAAAGTTCCAGAGTATCACTTCAATCAGCAGGTTTACCAGAACCGCATTTTCCAGGGATTTGGTAAAGCAGATAAGGATGCACAGCTGATTTTCGGACCAAACATCAAGCCGTGGCCGGAACAGAAACCTCTTTCACAAAACATTTTGCTTAAAATCTGCTCAAAAATCATGGATCCGGTTACAACAACTGATGAACTCATCCCTTCTGGTGAAACTTCATCATATCGTTCAAATCCAATTGGGCTTGCAGAATTTACTCTTTCACGAAGAGATCCTCAGTATGTTGCAAGGGCAAAAGAAGTTTTTGAACAGGAAAAGCAGCGTACACAGGAAGGTGAATCTTTTGCCAGTTCTGCAGAAGCGCAGCAACTTTTAAGCCAGATAAATTCAATTTCAGGCTGCGAAAAGCTGAATTTTGGCGATATAGAAATAGGTTCAGCAATCTATGCAGTAAAACCTGGCGACGGTTCTGCAAGGGAACAGGCTGCAAGCTGTCAGCGAGTTTTGGGTGGTCTTGCAAATATTGCAAAAGAATATGCCACAAAGCGCTACCGTTCAAATGTAATAAACTGGGGAATGATTCCTTTCCTGCTGGATAATGAACCAGAGTTTGACAATGGTACATACATTTTTGTTCCAAACATTCTGAACATCATAGAATCTGAAAAAATGGACAAAATCCCGGCCTACATTCTTGGCAAAGAAATCAGGCAAATTGACCTGCACATTGCGCCGCTCACTCCAGTTGAAAAAGAAACCGTAAAAGCCGGCTGTCTTATCAACTTCAACAAAAACAAGGCAAAATAGCAGAAAAAAACGAGGCCTCATACATTCAGCATTTTTTTTAGAAATATGGATGCATGAGGCTTTTTTTTCACGAAAATCTACTACCAAAAAATCTACAGGCTCTGAGAATTCAGTCATTCATCCAGCTTTTTTTCTGGACTTTTACAGAACAAACACCATTTCTGCCCATAGAAATTTTTACAAGACCATTTTCCGCTGAATGAAAAAATTCTGCGCCGGCATCTGTATAATTTTTATAAACACTCATACTTCCTATAGCATCGTTTGAAGCATAAACAATTTCAGGCTTTACAGTTTTTATCCAGGAAAGAGAATTTGAAGTGTCATTTCCATGGTGATTCGCCTTCAGGACTTGGGATTGAAGTTCATCTTTGTAAAATCCAATCAATTTCCGTTCTGCTGAGCGGTATAAATCTCCGCAAAACAAGGCCGATGAATTGCCAAACAGCATTTTCAGGCACAAAGACTGATCATTTATAAACTGCGTACTGTTCTGCGGAAAATCCTGCGGATATTTGAATTCTCCCTTAACTGGCCAGAGAACTTTAAACTGAACGTATTTTCCAAGCTCGATTACATCTCCTGCCCTAACATTTTTTACAGTTATTTTATGACTTTCCATTGTTCTAAGAAAATCTTCATAGTATCGGGTAGGATAATAAAGCCCCGTATAGTAACATTTTTTTACAGGCAGCGCAGCACATAGCGCAGGAATACCGCCTGCATGGTCAATATGCGGATGAGTTAAAACCAGACATTCAATCTCGTTTATTTTCAAATCTTTCAATAAAAGCAATATATGCCTGAAAGCCAGCGGATGTCCTGCATCAATTACAAGAACCTTTCCTTCTGGAGAAATTATTACGGTACATTCTCCAGATTTATCTGGGGTTTCAGGCGGAACCGACAGTGCCGGGCAAAAAATCCTTACTTTTCCATAATCTGTGAATTTTTTTTTGACAAGATTACGGTAATTTCCAGTTCTGTCAATTCCAAAAGTTTCTGTTTCTATTGCTGCTGACTGCTCTGTAATGTCCGCACAAACTCGTACAGAATTTTCTGGAGTTTTTAAAGGCCTGCTGCATCCAGAAAATAAAATTTCAGCAGCATAAATCACTGTAAGTACAAGAAAACTAAAAAGTTTTGCAGTAAGTACAGTCTGTTTGTTTGAACAAGAGTGATTTTCCTGCATTCTAGAAGAAAATCGATATGGCGGCATCTTTTTCCAGCTGTTTTCGGCTTGTACAGTCAATTCTGCCAATCTTTTTTGAAAGAGTTTCATTGAAAACATATTCTATAGCCGGCAAAACTCTGGAAAATCAGAAATGATTCCATCAACGTTCAGTCTGGAAATTTTTTCAAGACCAGCCATATCGTCTACAGTCCAGACATTTATTTTTATGCCGTTTTTCCTGCAGAGCTCAACATCCTCTGCTGTAAGTGATTTATAACACGGATGAAAATACTCAAAACCAAACTGTCTGCAGTAGATACCTGCATTTCCAAATCCCCGCTCAGGAACAAGAATGCCACAGGGAATTTCAGGAGCAATTTTTTTTGCCTGAATCAGTGACAGATGGTTGAAAGAAGAAAACATTACCCTTTCTTCAAGCCCATATTTTTTTACAATCTCTACCGTTTTCTGCACTATACCGTCATAATAAAAAACACCTGTTTTCAATTCAATGTTTGTTTCAAGATTTGTTTTGCAAACCCATGAGCAGTATTCTTCAAAACTGGGAATTTTTTCAACCTTTACAGGGCAGTCAGAAAATTCCTTTTTTATTTCTGCAGCGTTGAATTTCTGTAGTTCGCTAAGTGTGTAATCGCGTACAAATCCCGTACCGTCTGTAACCCTGTCAATCGTTTCGTCATGAATTACAACTACCTGAGCATCTTTTGAAAGCTGTACATCAAGCTCAATAGCGTCTGCCTTGCCTTCAGCATTTATAAATGCGGACATTGTATTTTCAGGATATACTCCGCTGAATCCTCTGTGAGCCATCACTTTCATAAGCTTCCCCCTATATTCTGATTTTTCTATTTCATTGCAGCTTTTGAATAGCCTGTAAGCATGTATTTCTGGAAAATGAAAAATAAAATTACGACCGGAACGATTGCCAGTACAGCACCTGCCATTATTTCATGGTTGTTCATAGTTCCCTGCCCCGCAAATGTATCTTTCAGTTGTGCAAGACCTATCGTAAGAACTCTGCGGACTTCATTCTTTGCAGCAATTTTCGGCCAGAAATAACTGTTCCAGCCGGATGTAAAGGTTACAAGCGTTACAGTAAAAAGCGTAGCCTTGTTCATAGGAGCAAGAACCTGCATTATTATTCCGAGCCGACCAAGTCCGTCAATTTTTGCAGCATCAATATAGCTGTCATCTACAGAAAGAAAAGACTGCCTGAGCATAAAAATATAATACGGAGAAACCGCCATTGGCAGAATCAAACCAGTAAAAGAATCTGTAAAATGCAGTCGCGCACATATCATGTAAATCGGAATAAATGTTACCTGAATTGGTATCATCAAAGCCCCTAAAACAAACATAAAGGCAAGATTTTTTCCGCGGAATTTTCCCTTAGAAAACCCATAAGCAGCCAGGATTCCCGTAACAATTTCCAAAACGAGAATTCCAAATGTCATGACAATTGTATTAAAATAATAGCGTCCAAAATTCACTTTCTTAAATACAGTTGCATAATTTTCAAAATGAAATTCCTTTGGCCAGAATGTCGGCATAAGGCGCAGAACCTCATCCTGACTTTTTACAGACGTAATCAGCATCCAGTACATCGGAAAAAAAGCAATTACAGTTACTGCAATTCCCACAGTCAGCCGGATTGCAGAATAAAGATATTTTTTACGGAGAGCAAGAGTGTTTAATTCCGTTTTGATTTTTTCATTTTTAGTTCCAAAAGTTTTGTTCATAAAACCTGCCATTTTCTTTATTTAAAGGCAAAACTCAAGCTGTCAGAGATACACTTACAAATCATCACTCACAGCCAGATACCTAGGAATCATAGTGAACGTTTCTGTCAGAAATTTTCATAGTAAGCGTCGTTACAATCAAAAGCATGACAAAAAACATAAGGGCAACTGCAGCTGCTCTGTCCATTCGAAAATCTTCCATAGCATATTTATAAATCTGAAAAACAAGGACTTCTGTAGAGCGGTAAGGCCCGCCTCCAGTCAAAATATCAACAGACTGAAAAACTTTCATAGAAGCAAGAAAAGTTGTTATAAACATGAACAGTGTCGTAGGCGAAAGCATAGGCAATGTAATATGGAAAAATTTCTGTATGGCAGAAGCACCATCAATGTCAGCCGCTTCATAATAATCTCTGGAAATTCCCTGCAAGGCAGAAACATAAACAATCATTCCATAGCCAACTGCACGCCAGCCTGTAAGCATGAGGACAGAAAAAAGAGCAATTTTTCTGTTTCCAAGCCAGTCAACAGGGGAAACTCCTAAAAGTCCCAGAAAATAATTGAAAACCCCATGTTCCTTGTCTAACATCCATAAAAAGATTACTGCTGCAGAAGACATGGCAACATACTTCGGCATAAATACAATTGCCCGCATTGCAGAAAAAGCAGCAGATTTTTTTGAAAAGGATTTTTTCTTTTTTTCCGCTTTTTTGTCAGAATACTGAGTTTTTCCAGAAAAATTTTTCACAGTTCCAGGTTCTACTCCAATGTTAAAAATCAGTGCAAGCAAAAGACCACCGCCAACAGTAATGGCAAGTTCGCCCAAAGAATACAGAAATGTAACTTTCAATGAATTCAAAAGGTACTTTGTTCCAGAACCTTTAAAAAGCCATAACCAGTTTTTAAAACCTACATACTGATAGTCATCATTTATAAGATTCCAGTTTGTAAAACTGATTTGAATCAGTTGAAGTACGGGAAAATAAGTAAAAGCCAGCAGAAAAAGCATAGCTGGAACAATACATGAAAAATCCTTAAATTCTGAAATTTTCTGTGATGAAAAAAAACTCTTTTTTGCAGTTTCTGACATTTTCAGCCCTTTTATACCTTACAAATTTTTTCATGCAGAAAAATTCTTCCTTAAAAAAAAATTCTCCGCATGCAAGAAGATTTAAGGGTTTGTTTTAAACCCTTAATGCCGCTAATTGTCCGTAAGTCAATGACTTACGGCAATTTTAGGGGAAGTGCAGAATAATCTCTTTAAGTGTTAATCAGCCTTCCCTAGTCTTCCAAAACTTCATTAATTTCAGAAGCCATAACGGTTACACTTTTATCAATGTCAGTTTTTTCAATAAACATTTCTGCAAGGCTATTCATCCAGATTTTAGCCAGCTGACTCCATTTTTTGTTTTGAATTCTAGGCTCAATCAAATCAAGATTGTCAAAAATACATTTGAAAGCAGGCTTCTGTTTCAAAAATTCAATTCCCTCTTCAGTTTCAAGAACTGATTTTCTTGTAGGAATATAGCCAGTTTCTCTAGCCCACTTCATGTTTATATCCTTGCTGCACAGATACTGCAGGAACTGCCAGGAAGCATTTTTTACAGCCTGAGAATTTTTTGAAGGTATCAGCAAAACACATCCACCAATTTCCTGTTTCTTTGTATCTGCTGCAGGAAACCATGACATTCCAACTTCAAAATTACATTTTTTTACATACGTGTTGTACAGGGAACTTGTATGCAGAACTGAAAAAGCCTTATTTTCAATAAATTTCTGTCTCATAGACGATGATGCGTCCTTGCCTACGGCAAAATAAGCAGTTCCATTCTGAATCCATCTGTTCATGGTTTTAATTGTTTCTACAGAAGCAGTTCCATCTAAATCCGTTTTATTTGAATCAGTTATGATTTTTACACCGTTATTCAAAAAGAATGTTTCAAAATACCACTGATCCCAGCCAGGAATAATTGTTCCCCAAACTTCTGTACCATCCGGGCCAATCTTGGAAACTTTTTTCAAAAAATCTTCCATATCGCTGAATTTTTCAGGAACAAACACACCAAGTTTGTCTGCCATAGTTTTGTTATAGTACATAACCTGTGTGGAAATCAAAAACGGCAGGGAAATTTGTTTATTTTTATAAGAAGTTGCAGCAATCAGACCTGAGCCAAAATCGTCAATATCAAATTTAGTTGCTTTGATATAAGGAGTCAAATCCTCTGCCAGTCCTCCAGCTCCATATTCTGCAACATACGGAGTATTGGCAACACAAACTCCCGGCAACCCGGTACCAGCAGCATGGGCAGCAACCAAAGCCTCATTTACAGCACTATAATTTCCAATATACTCAGCAGTAACCTTTACAAGATTCTGAGAATTATTAAATCCATCAACAACATCTGCAACAGTCTGGTCATATTGTTTTTCAAGAGCATGCCACCACACAATTGAAACAGGTTCTTTCACTTCATAAGATTTTTTTTCTTTTGAAACATCAGCTGTCTTTGACTTTCCTGAGCATCCACTGAAACATGCACAAGCAAACAGCAGCACACCGACAACAACATTACACTTCATAAAACCTCCACAGCTTTTGAGTTTTTCATATAATGTCATTAAACCCCAGCTCTGTTAAAAATCTGTCAAACGAATGTAAAAAAAAAGTAAAACAAACACCTTTTATGAAAATTTTCTGCAGAATCAGAACTGAACGTGTGTGCCAGAAGTATGTATGCGCAGCTGTAACGGGGAAGGTAAATAGAAGATTTAAAGCCGATGCACAAGCAAATTCAGGACAAAAAAAAAGCACTCTGTAAACTTGAACTTTTTGTCCAGCTTTACAAAGTGCTTTTTGCAAAATTCTAAAAAACTTTAACTTTCAGGGAAGTTTTAAAGATTTTTAGAGAGGAATATTTCCATGCTTTTTAAGAGGTTTGTCCATTGAAAGCTTTTCAGCAAGGAAGTCAAAGCTTGAAGCAACACGAGAACGGGTTTCTTCAGGACTGATTACTTCAGAAATATAACCACGCTGAGCAGCAATTGTAGGAGTCATGATAGTATCTTTATATTCCTGACTTTTTTCAGCAACAAACTGAGCCTTTGCAGGATCTTTCATTTCTTTTGCATACAAAATGCCAAGCGCACCTTCAGCACCCATTACGGCAATTTCTGAAGCAGGCCATGCATAAACATAATCAGCTCCCAAATGCTTTGAACACATTGCAATGTAAGCACCACCGTAAGCCTTGCGCAGAATTACAGTAACCTTTGGAACAGAGGCTTCGCTGTATGCATAGATGATTTTTGCACCATGCCGGATAATACCTTTCTGTTCTTCTTCAGGTCCAGGAATAAAACCTGGAACATCAACAAATGTAAGCAGAGGAACATTAAATGAATCACAGTAACGTACAAAACGTGCAATTTTGTCGCTGGCGTCGCAATTAAGGACACCGCCAAGACCTGCAGGATTGTTTGCAACAATACCTACAGAACGGCCTTCAATTTTTCCAAATCCTACAACAGCATTCTGCGAAAATTCTTCCATTACTTCAAAGAAAGAATCTTCATCAACAACACAACCGATTATTTCGCGCACGTCATAACCTTTTTTTGTATTTTCCGGCAGAATTTCTGTAATCTTTTTCTGCATTTTCTTTTCATTGAATTTGAATTTTGCGTCAACCTTCAGACTGTCTCCATAATAATGGGGAATATAATCCAAAAGCTTGCGAACCTTTTCGTAGCAGTCATTTTCATTTTCACAGCGGAAATGAGCAACACCAGATTTTTTCGAATGAATTGAAGCACCGCCCAAATCTTCAGCTGTAATATCCATGAACATTACAGACTTTACAACTTTTGGTCCTGTAATAAAAAGCTGACTGATTTTGTCAACAGCAAAAATAAAGTCCGTAATTCCAGGCGAATAAACTGCTCCTCCAGCACACGGACCGGCAATAATAGAAATCTGAGGAACAGAACCTGAAGCACGTACATTCTGATAGAACAGGTCGCCGTAACCGCACAAAGCATCGACACCTTCCTGAATGCGCGCACCACCAGAATCGTTTACACCGATTACAGGGCAACGAGCTTTTACAGCCATGTCAATAAGCTCTGCAATTTTCTGGCCATGTTTCAAGCCAAGTGAACCACCCTGAACAGTAAAATCCTGTGCATATACGGCAACTTTTCTGCCATTAATTTTTCCAAAACCAGTAATAACACCATCGTAAGGAATTTCCTTTGACTCCATTCCAAAGCTTGTACAATGGTGGCGTACTCCTGAATAGATTTCCTTAAAGGAATCCTTGTCACACAATGCGTTTATACGCTCAATAGCATGCAGCTTGCCTTTTTCGTGCTGCTTTTCCAAGTTATAAACAATGTCTGCCATATTCAACCTCATCATGTATATGGGAAACTCTGAAAATATTTCCAGAGTTTCCCATATATTAAGGTCTTTACTTCTATTTGTCAATATGACATTTATTGTATTTTTGTCATTTTTAGAAATTGAAATTTGCAATGTCCTGCATAAGCCTTGCACGCTCCTCTTCAACCTGCAGAACATCCGGAAGCCATGAAAACTCAGCCCTCATCAAACGGGCAGTTTCTTCATGATTACGGCCACATTTTTCAAAAAGTTCAGAATACCTGAGAGTCAAATCTTTCAGAGCAAATTCACTTGTTTCCAAAACCTGAGAGTCAATTCGCTCAACAACCCAGCGGTCTTTTTTGAATGAAGTTTCAACGCTATCTGCAACTTTTTCAACAGTTACGACAGAATCGTCACCCTGCGTAAAAATCCTGTAATATCGTACAGAAAATTCAGTTTTGTCCCCATTTTGAAGAATGCCTTCGCCTTCTGGAAGGGCATTTTTTTTCTCAAATCTTTTAAAAACCTGCGGATGCAGATCCACCACTTTCGCAGAAGAACCGCCCGGACTTTCCATAGCTTCTGCATTTGAAAGACCATAAATCCACGGCATTTTTCCAGAATTTGAGACAGGCTCAACACAAAGCCACCTTTCTGGAGAAAATGTTTTGTTTGCAGAATAGCCTTCACGGGTTTTATTCGTAACAAACATTGCACTTACAACGTTTACAATACCCTTTACGTCACTGCCCTTCCCAGTTTCCATCAAAAGTTCAGCATCCAGGTTGTGAATTCCAGAATAAAATTGCTGAACAGTTTCAAAAGCCGTAAGTCCTTCAGTCGTAGGCAAATTTGCAAGCCGTTTTAAAGTTGCGCCGACAAAGGAAGAAGCCACCAGCAGACAGACAGCAAGCGCAATCAAACTGAATTTATTCCGTTTTACAAAGCGGATAAACTTTACTTTCCGTACATAATTCCTGAAAAATTTTTCAGAAGCTACTTTGAATTCTTCATCGGACAGAAGTCCTGACTTTTTGCAGGAAACTTCAGAAGCATCAGAATTTCTGCTTCCATTTGAAAGACGGTCAAGTTCTTTTTCCAGAATTTCAAGAGGAAATTCCGACTGCAAGGAATCAGAACTGTCAACTTTTGGCAGCAGCGCTGAATCAACAGCCTTTGCAAGCGTCAAATCAACTCCATTCACAGCAAATTCAACAGGCAGGAACAAAGAATCAAGAATATCATTTTGGCGCTTTTCTTCATTTTTCTGCTCAAACGGAAGCCTGCCGCACAAAAGCCTGTACGCAAGAACTGAACGCAAAAAGCAAAGGCTGTTTTTGCCGGTAAGCCCCATAAAAATGTAGCAGCCGTTTTTTTCAGCCTGCTGCTCAAGCGGCAAAGAATTCAAGCAGGTTTCAAAAATACCTTTAGGCAGAAACAAAACCCATCCATTCCCTGCAAAAATTCCCCCCGCGCCGACAGCAGCAAAATCAAACCCTGCATCAGATTTTAAAAGCGCACCTGCAGCCTTTATGACAGAAAGAATAGCTTTTCTGCCTGTGTCGGCATCTCCAAAAGCACAATCCACAGGCAGCAGTTCAGCCTCTTCAAAACCATTATCCAGACAGGCACTCTCATTCAATTTTCCGGAAAGAACAACAGTTCCGTCTGCGTCAGATTGAATCTGCGAAAACTTCCATGGAAAACATTCAATTTTTTCTCCGCTGCCATAATTACTGACAGCTTCGTCCTGTGCCATAAATTTTACAAAAAAGCCGGCATCACGGTTCAGGCTCACGGCAAGGTTTGACTTTCCAAAAGCTTCCTCACTTCTGCCAGTATCAAGAAAAACAGTACCGTTTTTTATGTAGGCAAAATGCTTCATCGGCGTTTTCCATCAGGAGAATACAGATATTTGAAGTAATCCATATTCGTACTGAACGTTGCATCAAATTTTCCCATTGTGGACTTGTAAGATTCAAGGCTTTTCCAGAAATCATAAAATTCCGGGTCCTTTGAATAAGCCTGAGAATAAATTCTTGTAGCTTCGGCATCGGCCTTACCCTTGGTTTCCTCAGACTTTCGGTAAGCTTCCGAAGTAATGCGGCGCTTTTCATTTTCCAGACGGCCAAGCCATTCAGCTTTTTTACCTTCGCCCAAAGATCGGTAGGCCTGAGCAACCTGATTGCGTTCCTTAATCATTCTGCTGTAAACACTTTCTGTAAGTTCATCGGAATATTTTATCTGGCGTGGCACAATGTCCAGCAGCTGAACTCCATATTCAGGCAGCATTTTGTTGGCATCAGCAGTCATCTGAACGCAAAGGTCATTACGACCACGCATAACAGACTCGTTTACCGTGCTTACGTTCACAAGCGACTCAATTTCTGCCGTTTCTTTATCAGTTTCAGTTGATTCAGATTTTTTTTCGTTGATTATATTTGAAGAACGCACAATTTCACTCAAACGGTTCTGAGTAATTACCGTCCTTGTAGAAGAATCAATAATATCACTCAAACGGTTGTACGCAGCTTCCAGAGTTTTAAAACTCCTGTAAAATTTATCAGGCTCAGTAATTTTCCAGCGGCTCGTAGTATCAACAATGATAAACTGATTTTCTTTTGTAGGAATTCTCTGCGAATCTCCGTCCAGAGAAAGAATCAGCTTAGGGTAAGTTACGATTGTATCAATAAACGGCATACGCATATAAAGGCCGGCTTCAGTATGCGTATCAACAATCTGCCCGAATCTGGTAATTACAACCTGTTCGCCTTCATTTATAACATAAAACGGGCCTGCCTTAATTATGACAAGGACAATGGCAACCAAAAACAGAATCGGTACAAACAGTTTTGCATTCTTTGAGTTTTTCATTTCATCATCCTCCGTTTAATTTGCTTTTTCCGTAATGTTTTTTACAGGCAGAACATTTTTCAGCTCACCGTCAATCAGGCTGTTTTTGGCAGCATCCGAACCAAAAAGTTCTTCCATAGTTTCAAGATAAAGCCGCTTTTTAGTAATGGCAGGCGCAAGCTTGTATTCTGCATAAACAGAATTAAACCTGGCAACATCCCCCTGAGCCTTGTTCACACGCTCAGAAGCATAACCTTCAGCAATCTGAACCTGCTGGTCGGCAAGTCCCTGGGTTTTCGGAATTTCAGAATTGTAAGCTTCCTTACCTTCATTTATAAAGCGGTTCATGTCCTGGATAGCCTTGTTGACATCTTCAAAAGCATCCTGAACCCCTTCAGGCGGAACAATATTCTGAAGCTTTACGGCAGTAACGTTGATGCCCAGTCCCAGTTCCTTGAATTTTACATTCATATTTTCAGTTGCAAGATTTTCAATGGACGTACGCTCCTGCCCCATAATGTCAAGAATAGCACGATCACCTACAAGTGCATTTATGGCAGAACGGGAAATGTCACGGATAGTCTGTCTCCTGTCCTTTACGTTAAACAGCCATGAACTGGGGTCAACAATCCTGTACTGAATAATCCATTCCACATCAACAATATTCAAATCGCCTGTAAGCATAGTCGACTCGTCAACAATATTGTTTTTATATTCATTGCGGACACCAGACTTCAAAGACTGAAAACCAAACTGTTCAGTCTGCAGAACCTTTACAGGAACATTGTAACTTTTATCGATGCCAAAAGGCAGCTTAAACTGTAGTCCAGGCCCCAGCGTTGTATAATATTTTCCAAACCGGGTAATTACAGCCTGTTCTGTTTCATCAACCTTGAAAAAACAGGTACTTGCACCAATCAGTCCAACCACAAGCACAAAAATCCACACAATTCTCCCTGGTGTCAGAAAAAATTTTGCAGAAAATTTCTTAAAATCAGCGTTTTTTTCCATTATTCTCTTCCAATCAACTTTTTATGCCGCCGCAAAGACAGCATCCATATAAGTTTGCAACGCAAACCACAAAACTATAAACAAAAAATAAACATATAGGATTTATAAGGCAAGATTTTTAAAAACTTTTTATTTTATTTTTTTTATTTCTGGCGCGACGTTTCCGGCAGGCGTACTTCCAGGGTTCGCTATCCGCTCAGTCTTTGGACTGTCCAAAAGTAAAGTTCATACACTCATTGCTAATTTTCAAAATCTCTACGCCATATACAATGTAAACTGAAATAAATTTTATTAGACAGCCCAAAGACCGCCCTGCGCCCTTCCAGCACTTGGACGCAGGCAAAGGTCAAAAACTTCTGTTCTCCTGCAAAATCACCCGAAAACAGAATCCAGCCATACAATGCGGTTTTCACACCAATCTGCAAAATATTCCACTTCGCTTGCATAGGTTTTCCGCAAACGGTAACCTGGAGCTCTTGGCCAGATGGAACTGCCAATTATATGCCACACAGAATCATTCATTTCAGCAGCAGCTTCAAGCTCAACACCTTGCTGCCTGAGCCAGACCACAGACTGTTCAAGAGCAGGACGCGTTTCATTCCAGCGCATTTTTACAGCCTTTACAAATTCAATATCAGAAAAAAGCCTGTAATACCATGCATTTTGATTTATCAGGAAACCTTCATAATCTTTTGCAGAAGTAGAATTGGCATCCTTATCATAAAATTTAAACATCTGGAACCATGCACTGTTGCTGAGCAGGGAACCATAACTCATGGAAACACAAGTAGAACTCTTTGCAGTGTTGCCAAAACCAATGTCATGATCCCATGCAGGCCCCATGAACAGCTTCTGCCGCCCATAGTCATAATTCATAAAAACCGAATTATAGAAATTTGCATCGTAATTTTTTGAATATTCAGCAAGCAGATACCAGTCTACAAAGGAGTCAAAATCAAAAAACTTTTTATACTCACCGCTTTCATGAAAATTTTCAGAATAAATCAGCTGTTCCATTTCATTTATTCTGGCAGCCCAGCGTTCATAGTCAGACTGTTCGGCTTCAGGCTCCCTTATGTTAAAATTTAAACCTTTATTAGAAAGGAATTTATAAGGCCGGCCCTGATGACTGTCAATTTCCGCAAGAAAGCCTTCGCCTTCAAAAGTAAGCCTGTTTTCTGAAATTTCAACTTTCTCAGTCAGACCGTAAAGCCCCTGATATTTTCCATTCAAAAACAAAGTTATGAACCTTGAAGAAGGATTCCAACGCATCTTTGCCCAGACATTATGAGTCAAATATTCTGCATAAAAATTCCTGAGCATTGAACGGTCGCATGTATTTGCCATCAAAATCCATTTTTGTGCGGCAGGCATGTCCAGCAGGCTTTGTGCGCTCTCCAATTTCAAAAGATACGGCTTTTTCTGTGAAAAGGTAGTTTTCCATGTAGAATTTCCATGCCCGCGGATTTTGCATTTGCCGGAAACACCATTCAGCGAAAAATCCGCCTTTACGTAATGTTCCTTTGTTTTTACGGGCTTTAACTTTTCAGTCGTAATTTCAAGAATCGGCAGCCCCAGTGCCCTGCAGTCCTCTATTTTTATTGCATGTTCTGCAGATACAATAAACGCAAAAACCGCATAAAAACATAGCAGTGGCAGCAAAATCAGACTATACAGCCATGTATATCTTGGAATCTGCATATTTTAATATGTAACTTCTCCGTCATGTGCAAGAATTGTTGAAGAATTGACATCCTTTACAGCTGCAATTTCCTGAATCAATGCAGAATCGTCTTTTGCACGAATTTCAACAACAAGGTTTGTTCTTCCGCCTGAAAGGGCACGACTTTTTACAGTAAAGAATTTGCAGTATTTTTTTACAATTGCAATAATTTCTTTTTCAAGTTCATAACCGTTTCCGCTTACCATTAAAATTTTAGGAGCTTTTGCAACAGGAATCCTGTCGTAGATGAAAAGCGAAAGCGTCAGGACAAATGCAAGTACGCAGGAAATCTGTGCAAGACCTGCACCACAGATAATGCCTGTAGAAATCGCCCAGAACAGAAATACCAAATCCATAGGATCCTTGATTGCCGTCCTGAACCTTACAATAGACAAAGCACCAACCATACCAAGAGAGATTACGACACTTGACTGAATTGTAAGAATTACAGCAGCAGTAATCAAAACCAATGCAGGCAGCGCAATGTTGAAAGACTTTGAATAAAAAGTTTTCCGTGTAAGCAGCCGGTATGCCGCAAAAATATAAACTGCAAAAATAACAGAAATAAAAAACACAACAATAATGTTTTCAGGCGTTGCATCATAGCGTGTAAACCCCTGAATAAAAGATTTTTTGAAAATGTCCTTAAAACTCATATAAACCTCTTATATTAAAGCAATAATAAACACATAAACCAAATACGCTGTGGCCTTTCAATTAGTTCTGTTACCTAAAAATTGACCGGCATTCCGGAAATGTCGAATTTTCTGCAAATATAATATTTTGAAAAAGATGTCCACTGCATGACACCAGTCTGACAGGCTTCGTTTATAAAATCAGGCAGAAACTCGTCAAATTTTATTTCCATCATGTTCGTATCAAACGGAAAAACCGAACGGAACGGTGCATCTTTGTCAAAAAAAGAAGAAATCTGGCTTGAACTTCTCAGATTTCTGTCAAAAGTAATGCGGACGTTGCCGTCATGGTAGACAAAAGGAACTCTTTCGTAAGCCACAATGACAACAGGCCGAAGGGCACGGAACTGCATCTGCATAATCAGCTTTTTCAGCAGATACGGAGTTTCTGAATTGAATTCAGGAATCTTTCCGGCCATAATTTCTTCAAGGACTGGCAAAGGTACAGGGCATGAAGTTTTTAGGCACATGCCGTGATGTTTCTGCTTAAGTTCAAGAGAAATCCTGTCTTTTGAGCAGTTGTAAATTCGTATGCGGAACTTTTCGCGAGGGTCAGTTCCGTCTTCATTTTCCTGAAAACAGGTATTGTATATATCGTCAAAATAAAGGCTTCGGATTGCATAAAATCCTTCTTCACCCGAATTTCTGTCAAGCTGCAAAATAGAGGAAAGCCTCATCTGCAGTGCAGAAAGCCTGTATTCTGGAGAAAGATATTTGAATTCGTGCCTGAACTTCTTTTCCATCAAACAATCCCGTTTACGTTTTGCGTTACCGATTGTTCGGTAACAATCATAATTATATAAATACAAAGCAAATATGTCAATATTTGACATGGGTGGGGGGGGGTAAAAAAATATTAAATTTTGAAAAAAAAAATCAACAGGAAAAGGTTTATAGTGTTTCAACTGTGCTTCAATTGAAAAAACAGTAAAATTCTGCTAGATTTGAGTCTGGAGGGAAAAATGTACGTTACATGTCTTGATTTGGAAGGTGTTCTGGTACCTGAAATTTGGATTGCGTTTGCCGAAGAAACAGGCATTCCTGAGTTTAAAAGAACAACTCGCGACGAACCTGATTATGACAAGCTGATGCAATACAGGATTGCGCTTTTAAAGGAAAAAGGGCTTGGTCTCAAAGAAATTCAGACGACTATCGAAAAAATAAATCCACTGCCTGGTGCAAAAGAGTTTCTGGATGAACTTAGAAGCGTTAGTCAGGTAATTATTTTGAGCGACACTTTCACACAGTTTGCAGGTCCGCTGATGAAAAAACTTGGCTACCCTTCCATTTTCTGTAACACTCTGGAAGTAGCAGAAAATGGAGAAATTACAGGCTACAAGCTGCGCCAGTCAAATGGAAAATTTCATGCAGTAAAAGCTTTACAGTCAATTGGATTTGACACGATTGCTGCAGGAGATTCTTTCAACGACCTTGCAATGATAAAAGCTTCAAAAGCAGGATTTTTATTCCGCTCAACAGAAAAAATCATAAAGGATAACCCTGAAATTCCGGCTTTTACCGAATACAGTGATTTCTTGAATGCTATAAAAAATGTACTTGCAAACTAAATAAAGCAAATCAAAAAAAAAGGCTCTGTCAGAAAAAAATCTGGCAAAGCCTGTAAAATTCTGTTTATCTTCTATTTATTTGTTTATTAAAACAGTCCTGAAATAATTCCTTCATCATCAACATCAATATTCAAAGCAGCAGGAAGCTTTGGAAGTCCCGGCATTGTCATGATGTCGCCTGCCAGTACAACTACAAAGCCTGAGCCTGCACAAAGCTGCACATCGCGTACCGGGAAGTCAAAACCTGATGGAGCGCCTGTAAGTTTGGGGTCATGGCTGATTGAATTCTGAGTTTTTGCAATGCAGACAGGAAGATTGCCATAGCCGGATTCTGTATATTCCTTAAGTTTTTTGAGCGCAGCAGAAGAAAATTCAACTTTTCCGGCACTGTAGATTTCCATGGCTACTTTTTCAATTTTTTCTTTCAGAGGCAGGGAATCTTCATACAGACAGTGGAACTGTGACTGATTTGAATCGCAAAGGTCTGCTACGGCATGTGCAAGATTTTCTGCTCCAGCCCCACCCTTTTCCCAGCCTTCTGTAACTACGGCTTTTGCACCGACTTCCTGGCAAAGTTTCATAAGCAAGTCAATTTCTTCGCAAGTGTCGGTGATAAATTTATTTACAGCAACAACAGCAGGAACTCCGTATTTTTTGACAATGGCAAGATGGGCTTTCAAATTCGCAAAACCTTTTTCCAAGGCTTCGGTATTGCATTTGGAAAGTTCAGTTTTCGGGACACCGCCATGCATTTTTAAGGCACGGATAGTCGCAACAATCACGGCGGCTGACGGCTTGAGTCCTGCAAAACGGCATTTTATGTCAAAAAATTTTTCAGCTCCAAGGTCTGATGCAAAACCAGCTTCTGTTACAACATAGTCTGCACTGGCAAGTGCGCACAGAGTTGCATTTACACTATTGCAGCCGTGTGCAATGTTTGCAAACGGGCCGCCGTGCACAAAAACTGGTGTTTTTTCAAGTGTCTGGACAAGGTTTGGGCGGATTGCATCTTTTAAAAGGGCGGCAACTGCACCGACGCATTTTAACTCGCCGAACTTTACGTTTCGCTTTTCATAAGTGCGGGCAATGACCATTTCTGAAAGTCTCTGCTTGAGTTCAGAAATTGAACGGGAAAGGCAGATTATTGCCATAATTTCACTTGCAACAGAAATCTGGAAATGGTCTTCACGTGGAACACCATTTGTACTTCCGCCAAGTCCTATAATGATGCTGCGCAAGGAACGGTCATTCAAGTCTACGCATCGTTTCCAAGTGATTGTACGTGGATCAATGTTAAGGGCATTGCCTTGCTGAATGTGATTGTCGATTAAGGCCGCAACCAGATTGTTCGCAGCAGAAATGGCATGGATGTCGCCTGTAAAATGCAGATTGATGTCTTCCATTGGAACAATCTGCGCATTGCCACCGCCACAAGCTCCGCCTTTTACGCCGAAACATGGGCCTAAAGAAGGTTCGCGCAAAGCTGCCATTGCCTTTTTGCCGATTTTTGAAAGGCCGTCAGCCAGACCAATTGAAACAGTTGACTTGCCTTCGCCTGCAGGTGTTGGGGTTATGGCTGTTACAAGAATCAGTTTGCCACAGCCGGCAGGCTCGGAGGCTTTTTTCTGAAGCCGGCGCAATTCCTGCATTGTAATTTTAGCCTTGAACTTTCCATATAAGTCCAGATTTTCTTCTGAGATGCCTATTTTTTTTGCAATTTCAACAACAGGCAGCATTTTGTTTTTCATAGCGATTTCAATATCAGACAGCACAGGAAGCCTCCGTATAAAAAATAGATTGCAGACATACCACAGGGGGCAGATTTATTTATCCGCAAGAAGGAAGAAGTTTTGAAAAACTCTGCATTTTCTGCATTATCTCCATTTCTTCTATGTTAAGTAATAGCATAATGAAAATTTTAATGACATGCAATGTTCTATGCGTGGCATTTCTAGAGTTTGCTACGCAAACTCTCCGATTTAATTGTGCGCTTTCGCGCACGTCCTTGCCTGCGGCAAGGATGGATCATGCCACAGGTGGCATTTCTAGAGTTTGCTTTCGCAAACTCTCCGATTCAAATGTGCGCTTTCGCGCACGTCCTTGCCTGCGGCAAGGATGGATCATGCCACACAGTGGCATTTCTAGAGTTTGCT
>JAEDIW010000108.1 GCA_016296655.1 Treponema sp.
ACAATCTTGTCGTCTTCGTCATGTTCACCAACATGCTCGGGAAATTTTAAAATCACATCGGCCTCCTATAAAAAGTCAAAGATTCTTAGCTTGCAGCTGTTACCAGTCAATACCTAGCTCGGGAAGATATTTTTCAGCATCCAGATGGCCAGTAAAGCTTAACATTTTTTGTGCCAGAATGCGCGGATTATCGCCACACTGAATGGAAAGCACGCCCTCTTCGATTACGCAAAAGGAAAGCCGCTCAAAGTCAGTTTCGCAGGAAGAGACGATGTAATTGTCGCCAATGAAACGGATTGCCTCTCCTTCAGTTCCGTCAACCACAAGACGAAGAAGTAGCTGCATATAAAGGCCGCACTTACCTTTTACCTGCTTATGTAAATCATTTAAACCATCTTCGAGTGCTAAGAGTCCTTCTCTGCGGCCTTGCTCGGAAAGTTCCACGCATTTTCTAATCAGCTCAAAGATTTCTTTCTGTTCTTCCTCGCTAAAAGAAGAATACAACGGAAAAGTTTTATTCATAGTTACCTCCATAACGAATGTTTTTTCTGCCATTTTCCGAACACTTTTTTTTGCTCGCTGGAAAGGGAAGCATTATACGGGGCGCGAACCTGCAGAATTCTTCCGTGACTGCCGACTTCAATGCAGATTTTGGGTGAACCGTCCACGCTTGCCGATACGATGGTGCAATTTCCGTTTTTTACGCTTTGCCAGTAAGAAAAAACGCAGTTGTGCATTCGCGCCCCCAGCGTATGCATTTCATCTACACAGGAAGGAAGCGAAAAGGTGTAGCCGTCGATTTCATCGGCAAGGGCTTTTTGTGACTTTGTGTACTCAAAGACAAAATTCTCATACTGCAGGTTTCCGGTGATTCGTGAAAGCGTATTGTGCACTTGTGTCGTAAAACCGTCGCGCAAAACCATAGCAATTTCTTCGTCCCTAAGTTGCGTAAAGTAATTTCTGAACATGTGCGCAATATCCCAGCGTTCGCGATATCCAAGGGGAGGCTCTTTGTTCAGCGCGTGCCAGGTAGCCCTCTCTCCTTGTATAGGAATTGCATATCCGCAGAAGAAAACGAATGGCTCAATTCTCGCCACATCCGAGTGAGGAGGTATTCCGTAATCATCAATGTTGAGAAAAAAAGTGCTTTCAAGTCCTTCGCCGTCAAGACCAAACCTATTAATCCAATCATATCTTCTTTCGTAATGGGCTCTATTTTCTTCATTGCGTAAGTATTCTTTTTTTGAACGGACGCACAGCTCCACAATTTCGATAATGATGTTAAGGTCACGGAAGCCCATCGTATACAGATTCTTGTACCACTTAAGAACTGCCGGCTCTGTTTCAAAAAGCTTACGAAGCGTGCGGAAAGATTTTATGCCGATATACGCGCAAAAGTCGTTGTAGGCATTTGGATTTTCGTGTGCATGCCGTTCTTCAAGAAATGCCGACTGAAGCTTAGTTTCCTTCGTCACAGTGTACAGATTCGCTTCGTACGGAAAATATGCAAGTGCTTTTAAAAGTGCCTCTCCGTGGTAAAAGGTTTTATTTATGCGGATTTTTCTTCCAGCGTACGCATTTACCATTCTTTGAGCGATTTTTTCGATTTCATTTTCAAAAAAATGTGGCAGACGCGCTGTGTACCCATACGACAGAACATCGCTTCTGTCATATATTTTTTCTGTTTTTCCTTTCCGCGTGATATATTTTCCTTCAAAATAGTAAAAACGCTCGTCAATTCCATAAGGAATGTTTGAAAGAAATAAATTTCCTTCGTTGTAAGAAAGAATTTTTTTGCGGTTTATGCTTACGCTTGAAACAGTGCAGATTTTTTTCTCGTAATCAGCGGTCACCGAAAAAATGCACTCATCATACAATATGTTCTCTTCATCTCTGTCCCATGTTTCGTCGGGCTTTTCTTCTAAAAAATCAGGCTTCCGAACTCCATCCTGCGAAAGAATCAGCACGCCCCTAAATTCTGGAAGCGTTTTCTTTTTTTCTTCTAGCACAAAGGGAACTAAAAGCCCCGAAGAAGCTTTTCCCTTTTCGCAGACAAAGTGAAATTCGTCCTGCATGCTAAAACGCTCCCAGCGGCAGTGAATCGGGCAGAAAAATCTTCCGTCATGCACATTTCGAAGAATAATCTTTCCATTTTGCATTTCAGAAGGAATCATCTTCCATTCGCCATAGAGTTTTTTTGTTGCCGAGCGATACCAAGCGTTTTTTTCCATGTTACCACTCCTCCACTTGAGGAATCCTGATTTCGCATGCGTTTGCCAGGCGGCCAATAACCGAAACAATTCTTCTCTGCGCGTCAATCTTTTCTGGAGTACGACAGGGGTGAAAAACTTCCATGTCTTTTTTAAGCATTGCCGCCGCACGATGAGACATATTCTGAAAGATTTTTTGCTGTATTTCATCGCTTGCAATGCTGAGTGCCTGAGCTAGTTCCCATGTGTCGATTTCACGAAGCACTTTCTGCACTTCGCGGTCGGTAAGGCGGGTAATGTCTTCAAACACAAAAACATAGTGCCGTAATGCAGCGTTTGCCTCGTTCATGTCATTTTCTGACAATTTTTTGTTTATGCTTCTTAACGCTTCATCTCCAATGCACCACAAAGCGTCATGCACACGAGCGTCTCCTCCACAGAGTTTTTTATAGAGCGCTTCGGTAAAGTCAGTAAACTCTATGTCAAAAAGCTCCTTGATTTCTTTTTCGCAGTCTTCATCGGTGCCAAATGAGCCAAGATGTAATTCCACCATGCTTTTTTCATTTTCTGGAAGCTTTTGACTTTCTTCAAGAATTTTTTCGCGCAAAAAAGAGCGGGTCGCTTTGATTTTTGAGAATAATTCCTTTAGATACGATAAGATTTCTTTTTCGTCCATACTAGGCTCCTGTAAGCAATTCATTAAAACAATATAGTGTGAATGTCAGAATATGTAAAATTTATTTTAATAGTATACAGCCGCTTTCCCCTTATTTCGTTCTTGCTGCCACTCTTTCCAAGTTATTGGCTTTTTGGCAGAAACACTACACTCAGGCGGTCTTTTCTGTCTTTGAAAACCATTCTGCTCCTGTAGCCTCTTCGTCGTTACTTCACCGCTACCGGCGCAAAATCTATTACCAGCTTAAGCCGTTTGAGGTCATAATTGCAAAATTCTTCGATGCTATCACACAAATCATCTTCCTTGTACCAGCAGGTTATTTCGCCGTACTGGGGAAGACCGCTGCCAGGCCGTCCAGCATTCCGCGACTTTGTTTTCCACATACCTTTTTTGAGATTTTCCGCGATTTTTCTTCCAGTTGTGCGGCTGTCATGGAACAGGCAGATTTTAAAGCTCGGATAAGGCGGATTGTTTCCATGGGATTTTGAATACTTCGCATAATCTGAAAATTCCGAAAGCCTGATTGTAAAAGCGGTTATATTATCATCCCACCAAAAGTGATCATTATCAGTATAAAGAATTTTATCGCTTCTGTAATCGTCGAATTGCAGCTGATAATTTCCTTTATAAAATCTATTTTTTTAATCCAATATAATTCTTTAGTTCCTCAAAATTTTTCACCTGCTTATATTTTACACTTCTTGTAGAAACTACATTAAACAACTTCTTTGCACATTCAATCTTGTTAGATTCAATCTTATTAAGCTGCATATCTTCCATAGTTCCTTTGGTTTCAGCAATAAAGAAAACATGTTTTACTTTGTCTTTGTCAAAAGCAATAGCCC
>JAEDIW010000109.1 GCA_016296655.1 Treponema sp.
TTTATTAACTCAACACGACTGTGAACGTTAAGCTTCCTGTAAATTTTTTTGTTGTGTGTGGCAACTGTTGCAGGAGAAATGTTCAGCGTCATGGCAATTTCCTTGTCACTCTTTCCTTCTGCAATTAGAAGCGTGATTTCTTTTTCCCTGGATGAAAGTTCGGTATTTTCTGTGATGAACAAAGTTTTTGAAGTTTCTCTTTCAGTAGTATCATCTGATTTTTGATCCTGAGATATGACTTGCCGTGACGGAACTACCACGTTGCCTATGCTTGTTTCCTCGGTCTGAATTTTCGGACGGACTTTGTTGTTCTTTGAGAATCCTGTTTTTTCAATGACAATCCCTGCGTCCTGCATGTTTGAGACTGGCAGTTTGAGTGAAACCTTGAACCTGGCGCCTTCATTGATTTTGTCGACTTCAATGCTTCCGCTGTAAATTTTTAGAATGTTCGAAATATAAGTGAAATCATTTTGTGAGTTCTTGTCTCTGATCTGCTCACTTATTTCAGTGTAGGTTTTGTTTGTCATTGAACTGGTTATTGTGATTTTGAAATCTTCGTTGTGATTCTCTATGAAAATTGTAATTCGTGAGTGTGTATTGGAAATGCTTGATATTATGAAAAGAATGTCGATGAACAGCATTTCAAGAATGTTTGGATCTGCGCGTACAATCAGGTCATCTGCAAGTGCAATGGTCTGTGAAACAAAAATGTCCTTTTGTTTTGTAAGTGATTTTGAAACATCAATGCAGTTTGTTGCATAATCTCGAATTGCAATATTCTTTTTTTCTTCAGGAATTTTTTTCATGAATACTTCCATCGAATATATGCTGTCATGGATTTTTGCAGAACAAAATTCAATTGCTTTTATTTGTGGAAGAAATTTTTCTGCTGAAGGATTTTTTGAAATAATTGTTGATGTATTGAAAATGATTTTTGATGGTGTCATGAGCCTGTAGAAAGCTGTCAAATATAGTTTTGATTTTGTTTTTTCTTCTTGAAGTGATTTTTTTGTTTGCTCCAGATTTTTGAAAATCCCGTCATATCTGAACTTGTGTTTTTTTCCAAGAAGATAAATTGAAGGGGCTGTAATTCCAAGAAAGGCAATTGATGAAAAAATAAAAGAGTTGAATTCTATCTTTGGCTTTATTAATGAAGCTGTTATTGAAAGCGTGAATAATTTGAGCACAATGGAATATGCAATACAGGGAATCCAGAATAGAACAATTGTTTTTGGAGTCTTGTCAATTTTTTTCAGGCTGACCAGAAGTGATATTATGAAGAAAATCTGAGTAGATGAAAAAATAAAAATGAATATATAGAAAATATGAGATTCTGATTCTACTACGATGTTTACTGCAAGAATTATTATTAAGAATTCAAAGAAAAAGGGAACTGCCTTGTTGAAGAAAATGGGTCTGGAATTATTTCGCAGAAGTATGGTTGCTGCTATAATAGTGGATGAAAACAGACCACATTCAAAAACATACCATGGACGTGAGGCATCGCAGAGTGAAGAAATTTCGTTCCAGATATAAACTGGTCCAACTCCACGTGTCTGCATCTGAAGAAGCACAAAGAATATTGCTGCTATTGAAAGCATGATGTAGTAAGGATCCTTGATGATTATTCCGATGGCAATCAAAAATATGATAATGAAAAAGGCAATTCCTCCCATAAGATGGAATAATCTGTAGAATCTATTTGTTGAATCGCTGAATTCATTTTCAGGAATAATTTTGACATGTATCCTTTCACCGATTGATGATGATATTCTCAGTCGAATTTTGTGCTCGGTTTCATTTTGAGGAAAGTCTGTGAGAATGAATGGAATACATACCCTGTAGCTGGGCTTTGTAATTTTGTTTCGTGGAATGCTCATGCCGTTTCTTCCACGTAATGTCCATGCTCCGTTTTTCCAAATAAAAAGTTCTGCAAAGTTAATGTTTATGTCTCCAAAAGAGATTACATAGTTCATTCCGTTTTTTACCGATGTGTCTGCAAAAGTTGCTTCCAGCCAGAGGGTTCCTTCATAAGCACCGGGAAATAAAGGATTGTCGCATGGCTTGAAATTTCCTTCCCAGATAAGATTGCAGTCTGTGTATGCTGCATTATCGTAAAAATACCGCAGCTGAAGGGGAATTTCAGTTTTTTCCTGTGTTTCTGTACTGTCAAAGGTGATTTTTGGCCTGCTTCGTGAAGAAAATGCCTGGAAAATAGTGATAAATAAAAGAATTAATGCTGCAAATACTTTTTTATTCTGTTTGAAAATCTGATTTTTTTTTGACATGGCACAATTATAACCCGGGTTATGAAAAAATCAAGAAAAAAATACCCTGTTTTAGGGAGTAAAATACCATGAATATGGTATATCATGGAGTTGTGGTATGGGTATGGCAGGGGTACTATTACAACGTCTTGAAAAAGGCAAAAGGAGATTTATATATATGGCTCCTTGTTCAGGAGCCGGCTTTCCGGTTTGAGAGTCCGGAGGGCAAATTTAAAAAAATACGTAGTTAAAATCTTATCATCCTTATTTGGAGGAGCATTTATGAAAATCCGGGAGGGGTTTTGTAAATGCTCTTTTTTTTGTTTCATTAGAGATTTATTTCTAAAACAGTCAATTAATGATATTATTTTTTTGATTATGGATTGCATGACCAAATCATCAGGAAAAGCCCGCTTTCATTTGCCCGGCCTGTTTGAGTTTTTTGAATTGTACAAAGTTTTTGTGCCTCAGTTTTATGAACATCCTCAATGGTTTTATCCATGGTGTGACATTGGCTCTCTTTACGGAGCACCAGCTGACTGTCTGTGGGGTGGTGGCAGAGTGGGTTATGGAAAAAACGGAATTGAAAGGGAAGTGCTGGATTTTTTTAAGGATTATGGAATTTCTCTTCGACTCACATTTAGCAATTCAATGCTCAAGACTGAACATTTGACTGACAAAAAATGCAATGATCTTTGTTCCATGTTCTGCAATGAAAATAATGGAATAATCATTCATTCAGACTTGCTTATGGATTACATAAAAAATAAATTCCCGGACTTTTATTTTGTTTCATCCACAACAAAAGTTTTGACTGACACTGCAGATTTGAATAGGGAACTTTCAAGAAAAGAATTCAGGTATGTTGTCCCGGATTTCAGGCTTAACAGGAATTTTGTTTTTCTTGATTCTCTTGAACCTTTCAAAAAAAAGAAGGTCGAGTTTTTGTGCAATGAATGTTGCTGGGAAAAGTGTGCAAGGCGAAAGTCTTGCTATGAAAATGTCAGTGCCCGGGTTTTGGAATTAGATGTTCCGGAATGGGAGTGTGGTGCTCCCCATAAGTCGCGGGGTTACAGATTTTCAAGTGCAATGAGGAATCAGTTTTATATTGGGCCTGAGCAGATTGTTTCTGAATATATGCCGAGGGGATTTTCTGATTTCAAGATTGAGGGGAGAAGCCTTGGGAGTGCGCTTGTTCTGGAAATGATCATGCATTATATGGTTCGCCCTGAATGCCAGATTGAATTGCGGGAAAACATTTATCTGGATAATTCACTGGATTTGTTTTAGAAATGTCATTTTGTTTGTCCTTGTGAAGAATGGCCGCTTTGGTGGGAATCATAAATTATTGATTTTTTCTATATAAAGTGAGATAATTTTGCAACTTTAAAAATTTTTAGGAGTTCAATTATGGCAGCAATTCACGGTGCTTACACAGCAATGATTACG
>JAEDIW010000110.1 GCA_016296655.1 Treponema sp.
ATTGAAATATAATCATCAGGATCTGAATGCATGGAATCAGCAATGCTTTTACGAGAGAAACCTTCAGGCAAAAGTCCTTCAAAATAATTTCTTGTTGATTCTGCTGAAAATGGCTTTTTAGAAAGAGGAAGACTTATGGAAATAGGTCGATGATTTTTTTCAGCCGTATATGAATCATCATATGCAAACACAGCATTTTTATAGTCAGTGCCAGTGATGAAACCTGCTTTTGTCATTACACCGTTTATTTCAATCAGGACAGTCAAAGAAAAATTACTCATCTCCCCTGGCCTCCACTAAAATATCAAGTCCAAGAAGATTGATTACTTCGATAGTTTTTCCGATTTCTGCTGTCGGTTTTCCGTTTTCAAGATCTGATAAAAAGCTGACGCTTAATCCTGTAATTTCGGAAATATAACCTTGAGTGTATTTAAGTTCTTTTCTTCGTGAACGGATTGCATTTCCTAAGGATGCAGCATCAGTTATTTTCATAATCTCTTCCTAATAGACAAATATTAGTCGTTCGGCGAAATTTTGTTATTTATTACAGAATTTAGGCGAACGGCTTATTTTTGATAATTAAAGTATAATTTAGCCGTTCGGCTTTGGTCAAGGATTCGACGACGGAAGAATCTTCTTCAACACTGAGTTTCTAAAACTTGTTGAATATTTCATTTTGCCACCTCACCAGGCGACAACTTTATTGGCTGAGGGGGTATTAACAGGGCGTTCGTCGTTCGCTACGCTCTCGCCGTCGGCTGTTCCGCGGCTTACCTACGGCCGGTCTGCTTGTGCAGACTGCTTCGCACCGCTCCATAGCCTAACGCATTAGAGAGTTTGGAAGCTTTTTTTACTTGCTTCATATTACACTATAATTTAATTCATAATCTTTATATTCAATTTTCATAAGGCAATCATCCTTTTGATTATAAACTAATAAATCCAATTGTTCTGGAAGATCTGATATATTCTTTTTTATTTTTTCTTCCATTTTTAAGATTTCTTCTTTCTCGTTAAATGCAATGTGTTGATTATAGAGATTACGCAGACGAAGATTATCCTGCAGAATCTGGAGTTGATTTTTAATATGCCATTTTTTCGAGGTCGAATAATGTTCATAAAATGTGAAAGAAAAATATTCCCATGACTGTGGCAACAGAAAAGTTTATTGAATTTTTGAGGAATTAAACAGGATTTGGCAGTCTGTTTTTCCGCCAGTAGTTTCGTCCAGAATTATTTCGCCGATTTCGTCAGCTTTGATTTTTCCCTTCAAAGGATTTTTTACGCTGTGGATTTTTCCTTTAACTTCTGCGAAAACTGTAGATTTTTCAAATGCCAGATCACAGTTTTCCATTGTACAGTTTTCCAAACGGAGATTTTTACAGTAGCAGAAAGGCTGAGTTCCCATAATCTTGCAATTTATAAAAGTGAGATTTTCTGAATACCAGGCCAGATATTCGCCTTTGATTGTGCTGTCACGAATCACCATGTTTTTTGAATGCCAGAAGGCGTCTTTTGTGTCAAATCTGCTGTTTTCAATTTCAATATTTTCATCGTACTGAAAAGAATATTTTCCTTTCATTGTAAGATTTTTAATTTTTGCATCTTTTACTTCAAAAAACGGATATTCGCTTTCTAAAATTTCAACATTTTCTACAGTAAGACCTTTTACTTTCCAGATAAATTCGGGAGAGTTTGCAACAGTATTTTTAAGTACAATGTTTTCACATTCACGCAGGGCTTTTATTCCCATCATTTTGCAGTTTTCAATTTCAATATTTTTGTCGTACCACAAAGCAGCCCTGCAGTTTTCAGTCATCTCGCAGTTTTTGATTTTTCCGTCTGTAACATGCCACAAAGGATAGCGGAGATTCATAAAGCAGTCAGAAACATCAATTCTTTTGGCTTCTTTTAAAAAAGACTCTCCGTCAGCAGGACCTGTAAAACGGCAGTTTTTTATAGTTGAATCCTGAACTCCGTATAATGCGCGTTCCTGGTCATAAGTCTGATTTTCGAAAAGCATTTTGTTTCTCCAGAAAAGTATTTTTAAATCGTTTTTTTATTACAATATAATAGAAGAAAACTCCGTCATTTTACAAGCCGATATATGTGATTTTCTTACTAACCTGTCTGGTATAAGTTGAGTCAGTAGAAACACTTTAAGTGATTTTGGATGTACTCCCCTCTTCTGAATTTCAGCAATTTTTCCCTGCTAGTTTAGCCTGTCATTAAATAGAATATTACACCTATAGCCGTTCCCCCAAGTGACTTCGCCACTTGGGGGCGCTACGTTCCGGGTTCCGCTGACCGCTTCATTCCTTCGCTGCGCTACGGAACGGCTCCGCCGCCCTGCACATCGCTAACGGGAGGATGTCCAAAAAGTTCAACTTGCGGTGGTTGAGCTTGTCGAAACCACCATATTTAGTGTAGCAGTCATTTCGAAGGGTGGTTTCTGAGCTTGTCGAAGGGCTCAATGACCGCTATTCTCATTACTTTTGGGACAGCCCCTATATCAGAAATAATTATGGATTTGTATTATGACCTGCCTGTTTTTAAAGATGTATACCAGATGACTTTAAGAATATTCCAGGTAACAACAAACTTCCCGCGGGACGCGTAAGCTCTGCCCCTGACTCGTGCCTGCAGTTTCCGCACCACCCTTCGTTGTGTTTGCATGTGCTGCGATTTTTTTCTTAACGCTTCACTAAAATTCACAAAAAATTAAGCCGCTTTTTTATTTTTGCTATATTGATTTTTTATTAATTTGACGAAAAAGCGAGTTGGTGGTATATTTAAAGAAAGGGAGTGCCCGAACATCGGGTTATCTCCACATTTGGTGAATAGCCGCCATTAGTGGGTCAAACTTTGGCGGCTATATTTTTACTCTTTTTTATCTTTTAGATAAGAGAACACTGCTATAACTGTAGTAATTATTGTGGCAACACAAGTTACCAAAGCAATAACACATTCACAAGTCATACGCAAAGCCTCCCAAAATTGAATTCCGGCAATTGCCGGTAGAGTTTGGGAGTTAACCGCCAGTTCAGGCACTTCCAAAGTCAATATAGCATATACCTTTTATTTTGTATAGGTGTATGTAAAAATGTCACAGTAACAGGCTTTTTTTTTAAGTGCGTCTGGAAATTTGAGTCAGTATGACGAAATCAATCACTTTTTTCACTCACATGTTGTTATCCCCACGGTAGAAAATATCATAAACAGCGGCTCGAACTGCGGAATTCATGTTAGTATTGAGTATAAGGAAATTCAGTATAATTGAGTATTCTCCCAGTTTTTTCAATTCACAACTTCTCCACACTAACAATTCCCAAAAAATATGCTATATTATAGATATGAACAAACCGCGATACTTGCCAATCGGCATTCAGACATTTGAAAAAATCCGTGTGGACAACGCTGTTTATGTGGATAAAACTCAATTTATTGAAGAACTGACGCATTACAAATGCCCATACTTTTTAAGCCGCCCCCGCCGTTTCGGAAAGTCCCTTTTTCTTTCTACTTTACGCAGTTATTTTGAAGGCCGCAAAGATTTGTTCGAGGGACTTGCCATTTCAAAAACCGAAACTGAATGGAAAGAGTACCCGGTTTTTTATTTCGATTTTAATGTTGGCGATTTTACAACGGAAGAAAATTTCAGGGCTTCTCTTGGCTTAAAACTTGATTCCTACGAAAAAATCTA
>JAEDIW010000013.1 GCA_016296655.1 Treponema sp.
GGTTTTAAAACTTCCTTTGTTGCAGGTTGACCGGAAAATTTAATCAGTTATAATATAGCGATACTGTTTAAAGCCTGTGAGGATGTTGCAGGTTGACCGGAAAATTTAATCAGTTATAATACATTCAATGTAACTTTTTATTATATAAAGATATAAGTTGCGTTGAATGTATTTTTTTTTGCAAAAATTCAGAATAAAAGAAGCTGGTCTTGAGATTTTTTTTCTTGCATTAAAACTGATAATATTTGAATATTGTGCATCTGTTACTGTTAATATATCAACTTTTCCTTCTTTTGGCAAATTGTCTTGAATTAGACGGTAATATTTTTTACAGGCATCTTTTCCTGAAAACAATCTTGTATAAATGGAATACTGAACCATATTAAATCCGTTATCCAAAAGCAAATTCCGGAATTTTGTTGCGTCTTTTCTCTCTCTTTTTTCAACTACAGGCAAATCAAAAAAAACAAATATCCACATAAGCTCATACTTGTTCAATACTGGAAGTTCCATAAACATCTTTCTCCATTGAAGGTAATGTTATGAAAGCATTTTTATCTTTTAAAGCATTCACATAGGAGGAAACCATAATATTCATGCTTTGTATGATTTGACTTTTTTCATTACGGATAGTAACAGGAACATTTAATATTTGTGCAAGGGTTTTCTTTACGGTTGGGGTCAATTCAGTTTCTTGCTGTTGAACTAATTTATAGACAACAGCATCTACAACAGGCCGGTAAACTTCAAAAAAATCATCTGAAAGACAAAATGTATTTTGATTGTTATCATGGAAGAGTCCTAAAGCAGGCTCTAGTCCGTGGACACAAATAGCCCTTATCATTGCAGAACGCATTATGGCATACCCATAGTTTAACATGGCATTTATTCCATCACCGTTTTTATTGCGTACAAAGCTATCGCCAAACAGTTCAAGCCAATACATTCTTGCGGCATACGCTTCTCTATTATCTGTGTCACCGGACTTTACCATTCTGGATATCTTTTTAACAAGAGCTGAATCTTTCCCAAATATCTCTAGTACTATGGCTTGATGTTCTATCTTACGAATAACAATTTGCTGCCAGATTTTCTTTTTAAATGGTTCCGAAGAGTCAATCTGCATTTTTAAAATTTTTGAATGAAAAGTGTGTAGCCCGACAGGTGTTACTATACTCTGAGGAATATAATTTTTTCCGCAAAAAACAGAAATACAACCGCGTTCTGCTAGAGCATTTATTATATTTTTTGTAAGTGTAACACTTTGTGCAGATAAAAGAAGAACTGCAACATCATCTAAAGGAATTCTGCCTAATTCTTTTCCTTTTGATTCTATTACAATAAATCCGCGGTCAAGAGAAATATATCGATTTTCTTCGGCTATTTCCAAAACTCGGTTCAGCACGATTATATTATCGGCATATTTCTCAAAACAGCATAATCATTTGTTTTTCCTAAACACTCTGCCAATTGGATTTACTGTAATCGGCTTTGCATTTTTTACTCCAAACAGAATATTTACAGAAATATAATTCTGTCCTTTTTGAACTTTCCATCCTTTTTCCAGCATATTTTCATTTGTAGAATAAATCCAGTCAGCACAGTTATTTACAGCATAAATCGGTCTTATATCAAGTTTATTCTGAGTTGCAGAAAATCCTGCTATTCGGCATTTTAATAGTTTTCCATTTTCTGTAAATTCCAGATAATCGTCCTTGTGAACAATGCAGATTTCTTTTGCAGCGGGATGCGGTTTATTGTCAATAATTTCCTTTTTTATGACAGTCTGATTATTTGAGTTTTTAGTAACATGGTCGCGACGGATATATTGAGCTTTGTAAGTCTTTTTTTCACCTGGAATTTCCCAGATAATAGCAGCAAAATAATCTTCTGGAGCAAGATATCTTGGTATTTTCCCAGATGTAATTTCTATAGGAGTTTGAACACGGTTTATACAGCGAACTTTTTTTATTCCTGTATTTTTTGAATATTCTGTTAATATATCCTCAATTTTTTTGCTTTTATGTTTTTCTACATATTCTTTAACATCGTTCCGTATTTTTTTGTCTACTATTTCATCAAGATTTTTTTCTTTAAGACTGATGAGATTTTCCCTGCAAACAAACTTCTCTTTTCCGTGAATTTTAATTTTGCCAAGCAAAGTCTCTTTTGAAAGTTTACCTTCTGAACCATGCTCCGGCTTAAAACTTACAATAATATTCTTTACTTTTTCAATAAAATCTTCTTTGTGCAATGGCAGTTCAGGAACTTCAATCCTATTTCCCTTATGAGAATTTTTTGTTGCCAGTTTCTGAACCATACTTCTGTCTGTCAAAGCTATTACAACAGCATCTATTGCATGGTGTCTATGGTCAAACCTGTTCTTTTTATAATTTCCAACCTGCTCAGGTTTTAGTCCAAGGAAGGCAACTTCTTTTTCTGTAAATTTTCTGCACAGAATAGAATCAAGTTCCCACTTATCACGAAGAAATTTTGTCATTGCCCCATTAGTTGCCCAAACATCAGCTGGATTTTCAACAAGGCATTTTAAATAACGCAAAGCGGCTTTTGCAATATATTGATTGTCTGTCAGCTGTCTTGCAATAAAACTTGAATCTTTATTAAAGTTTTCCATTGCGTTTTCAGAAAATTTATTTTTCTTAGAAGGATTTTTTAACTGATTTGCACGGAATACTATTTCATCCCAGTTGTATCCTGGAGGATTAGAACCAAATGCTTCGTACGGAGACCGTTCAGCTTTATATGCATTGCAACTTGCATGTGCAAGCGTTAAATTTGATTCTGAATCGAGCAGTGTTTTACTGTAAGGAAGGATATGTTCAATTTCAATATTTTTTGAAAAAAGTTCTGGGCTTTCAATACTTTTTCCGCAATAAATACACCTGTGTCCCAGTTCTAATTCTTCCCACAACCTGTATTTTAACCTGTCATTTCTGTTTGGATAAAAGGTTTTTCCCTTATTTACAGACGAATACAACTCTGTGATTTTTTCGTTTAAAATTACATTTTGTTTTGCCCGTGTATTTTGCATTCTGGCAATTTCTGCACGTTTTTCAACGCTGTTTTTTAAATCACGGCTTAATTCAACAGCAATTTGAGAAGGCTTTCCGTAAACTTTAATCAGATTATTTACGATAACGCGGGTCTGGTTCAGTGCAACATGTACTGTCGGATTACTGATTTTTCCATAGCGTTTTTCAGGATTATTTTCGTCTGCAGTCGGGTCAACTCCCATTGTTGAGCCTGCAAGAATTTTTCCGTAGTATGGCAGAACATCGCACTGTTCAACTTTTTGATCAGAAAATGTAAATCCTAAAGAACTTACGGCTTTATCATATTCAAGGTCAGAAATTTCTTCCATTCTTTTTACAAGTTTTTCTGAAACTTCCTTACACAGCATTGCGGTTCCGCCGGGAAGAACTGTATTTTTTACGATAAAATCTTTTTGCTCATCTGTAAGATTATATTTTTCTATAACTTGATAAACCTTAATATCTTCTTCTTCTTCAAAAATTGTTTCTATTATATTGTCCTGCTCTTCAAGAGACAGTTCATCCCAAAGTTTTCCAAACCGATTTTTGCTTCTCATTTTTACTGCTGTTGAATTTCCATTTAAAAAATCCCGGTTTTCTTCAAGATTGAAAGTGCATTTTTCAGAAAGTTTTAATGCTTTCCTCATCTGGTCAAAAGTAACTTTTTCTTTTGAATTCAGTAATTCATATAAAATAACATCCTGATTATCGTTCAGGCAAATCTTTTTTCTGTCTTCGTCGTAATAGGCAAGATTTCTGATGTCTTGTAGTATTCTAAGTTTTTGAGAACAAGGCATTGCTTTATATGTTCTTTCTTTTTCTTTCATATAAATGCAGTAACCTTTTTGCTGAGGTTTTAAATGAAGCTGTTTAAAAATGCTTTTGTAAATTTCATCCCAATCGATGTCTTTGTAAAATTTTTCCTGAACATTACGAATTTCATTAAATTCCTGCTCGTACATTTTTCTAGTTGGATAATAAGTCATTCTGCCAGGAACAAATCTGATGCCGTTATTTTCTTTCTGACTTTTATACAGATATTCTCCAAGTGTTCTATAGCCACTTTCCTTAATTGCTTTTTCCAAGTGAATCTGCATGTCAGACTGTGATTTTATTTCGTCGTTATTGTTTTTTTCTGAAACTTCTTCACGAGTTCCATCTTTTCTGTTGCTTTTAAAACCTCTCTTTACAGAAAGATTAAACAAAACCCTGCCAAGTTCAAACGGAGTAAGTTTTTCATCCAGAGCTTTTATTCTCAATTCATAAGGATTTAAAAGTTTTAATTCCATGCACTCAGTTTTATCTTTTGGGAATAACCCCTGACTTTGCAACAGTCTGAATGTTTGCTTTCGGCGTAATTTCCGCCTGTAAATTGATTTTCTTTGTCCGCGTGCAATTCTTCTTGAAACTGAAAGTGGTTCATTGGTTTTAGAATCTCTGCCGTCTGAAAAAATTCTGACTCCTAAATCTACTAAGTCTAAAATCTCGTTATCGTTATCCAGAGAAAAAACGCTCCAACCAATAGAATTTGTTCCTAAATCAAGACCTAACCGCCATTTAAAATTATCCATCAACTTCTCCAATAAAATATTTAAATGTGCATGATATTTTACACCCTTACAGTGCCATATAATGTCGCTTTAATTATTTTTTTTGGAATTGGTTCTTTAATTACGCAAATTTCCCGATATCACAATTTAAAGTCTTGCAGATTTTGTATAAAGTTTCCATTGCTTTTTATAGTCTGCTTTCATTTAAAAATACTTGCTCTTATTATATCACAGGTTTGCTTATTTGTTACAAAGTTACCTTTAAAAACTGAAGTTTTTAGAGGTTTCCTACACTTAATATCACGAAAAGGGAATGTTGTTTTGAATATTTTTTAACATTTTGCAATTTGATTTTTTTTAGATTTATGCTGTTTGCATGGTATAATTACTGTCATGAAAGATAAAAATAGTTCTGTTGCAGGTGAATATTTCAGTTATTTTGTTCCGTGTGTTTTGATGGCGATTGCAACTCAGAGTGCGAGCATTATTGATAAGGTTTTTATCGGCAATTTTGTAAATCCTGTGGAAATGGGAGCGGCTAATGCCTGTGTGCCGATTACTCAGTTTGTTTATACTCTTTCCGTGCTTATTGGAGTGGGGGCTTCGGCTGTTATTTCGGTGCTGAAAGGGCAGAAAAAGGAGGAGGACTGTAACCGTGTTCTTGGAGCTGCCGTTTTGTGGAGCATTTTTTTTGGTTTTTTGTTTTTAATTTTTCTTATTGTCTGTTCGGATTTTGTCCTTGCGTTCCTGCTGAAAGATAAATCTATTCAGGAACTTGCAAAGGCTTACTATCTGATTTTTATTTTTATGGTTCCGTTTAGGTTGGTTTCTTCTGTTGTTCAAAACATTTCTCGTGCAGACGGATTTCCTAAAATTGGTTCAGTTGCGGTGATTGTTTCTAATATCTGTAACGTGTTTTTTAACTGGCTTTTTATGGGACCTATGGAAATGGGTGTTCGCGGTGCCTCTTATGGCACTTTAATCTGTTTCTTTGTGGAATGTGTTATAAATTTAAGTTACTTTTTGTGCAAAGGTCGCACGTTCAAGTTGTGGTTTAAAGGTGCATTGGCTAAAACAGGAAGTATTTTTTCTATGGGACTTTCTGCGTGCATTGGTACTGGTTTGATTGCGTTTAAACTTGTAATTTTGAATAATCTTGCGGAAAAATTGAATGGAGAAAGTGGTCTTGTTGTTATGGCGGTGTGCCTTTCCTGCCTTTCTCTTGCGAGTATGTTCAGTGCAGGTGCCAACAACGCTATGCTGCCGCTAGCCGGTAAATATTTTGGTTCCAAAGATATGGAGAATTTTAAGTGCGTTATAAAGTTTTCTGCAATTACACTCTTTTTGTTTACAACGGTAGTTGTCATTTTGCTTGAGTTTTTTGCAGGAGCGTTTACTCATCTTCATGGTGTGCAGAATGAGGTTGAAGTGTACCTTTGCGTTCAGAGTATACGGATTTACGCAGTGAGCCTTTACGGAATGTGTTTTACATTTTTTATGATTTACCTTCTTCCTGTTATTGGGAAAAAATTGATTTCTACGATGATGAGCATTTGCGAAGGTTTTGCATTTATCGTTCCGCTATGTTTTGTTTTCAGCAGTTTTATGGGATTAAAAGGAATTTGGGTTGCGTTTATTGTAACTGAAATTCTTACTGCGGGAGTTTACTTTGAAGGAAATAAAATTAGTAAAAAAAATTGATAAAAAATAGTGAGGATTGAATTTATGGAAAAAACTTCTCAACTTACCTCCAGTCAGAATGGTGTTTATTTTGAAAATTATCAGAATCCAGAAAGGACGATGTACAACTTACCGATTTGCTACGAGTTTGAAAAAGGCATTGATGCAAATCGTCTTTACGAAGCTGTAAAAAAACTCTGTTCAAAATATGAAGTTTTTGCACTTACAATCAGAAATATTGACGGAACCTTTTATAATATTGTTAATGAAGAAAAAAGGACTCAATACATTCAAGAACGCGTAAAACTGCACCCGACAGTAAGCGAAGACGAAATCAAAAAAGTTTCAAAAAATTATTTACATCATTTTAAACTGGAAAATTCACCACTTTATTATATTGATATTTACCCTACGGAAAATGCGGTCTATCTTTTTACTGATATTCATCATGCAATTTGGGATGGAACTTCTATTGCCATTTTTGGGAAGACTCTTAAATCAGCTTATGAAAATGAGGAACTGCCGGACGAATTGATTTCTTATGAGCAGCTTTTGGCAGACGAAAAAGAACTTGAAAAGAACGGAATTAAACAGGCTGATTTTGAATATTACGAAAAACTTTTGGACGGAAGCGAGGCAGAAGGAATCCTTTGCGGAGATTTGTATGATAAAAACAGCGATAGTGCAGACAATTCAAAATCGATAAAAGAATATGTTTACGAAATTTCTGTAGAAGAAGAAAAACTTGTTTCTTTTGCAAAGGCAAACGGCATTACGGAAAATGCAGTTCTTATCAATAGTTTTGCTTATCTTCTTTCTATATATAATTGTTCTGACGAGACAATTTTTTCTACGGTAACAGCAGCACGAAGAAGTGCGGAGTATAAATCAAAGTTCGGAATGCTCGTAAAGTCATTTCCATTTTATTCAAAATTTAACGAAGACCAAAATATTGTGGAAATGCTGAAACAAAATTCAGAAGTGTATAAGCAGAGTTTGATTCATTCTACTGTTGATTTTGGACGGCTTGTAAACGAACTTCATTTTTCAAGCGAAATAAATTTTGTTTTTCAAGGTCATTTTTATGATTCCTTTGAAATTGACGGTTCAAAATGTACTACTAAACGTTTATTTACCGATGACTCAATTTCAGATTTTGTTTTTTTTGTATTAAAACAAAACGGAAAGTATTTTGTACAATTGGATTACAATGCGTCAAAATATTCTGAAACGTTTATCAAATCTTTTGTCGGTGCATATCAAAAAGTTATAGAAGGATTTTTGCAAAAGACAACGCTTAAAGAAATTGAATTTACTGATGATGAAGCGTTTAAACTTTTTGAAAGTTTTAAAGGCAAGTCTGTAAAAGTTGATGAAAACCATACAGTTTTGGATTTAATAAGAAATCAGATTAAAAATCATCCTGAACACACTGCGGTCGTTTTTAACGAAAAACGGATTTCTTATAAGGAACTTGATTTGATTACAGGTGCTTTGGCATCAAAAATCAGTTCGTTTGGAATAGAAAAAAACAGTTTTGTTTCGATTTTGATACATCGAAGTCATTTTATGCCGCTTTGTTCTTTTGGAGTTCTGCGCACAGGAGCCGCTTATCAGCCTCTTGATCCTTCTTATCCTAAAGAACGCCTGAACTACATGATGAAAGATGCAGGTGCAAAACTTTTAATTTGTGACAGAGATTTGCGTAGCCTTGTTGATGAATATGATGGAAACGTTATTTTTACTGACGAAATTGAACTGGACTGTACAAAAATTTTAAAACAAAATCAGAATGAGGATGGCACAAAAGGTGGCGGAAACGGTATTTTTAATTGTGCAGATATAAAGGGCGAAGATGCATTTATCATCCTTTACACATCTGGAACAACCGGCGTACCAAAAGGTGTTGTACTTGAACATAGAAATCTTGCTGCCATCATTTCTTACCAGCTTAGAGTTTCGGCAATTAATCAAAATACAAAGTATGCAGCTTATGCAAGTTACGGTTTTGATGCAAATATGCTTGACACTTATCCTGTTTTATGCGGAGGTGGAGAACTTCATATTCTTGATGAAGAAATTCGCTTGGATTTAGGTGCAATTGAAGAATATTTTAAGAAAAATCAAATTACCCATGCGTTTATGACTACTCAAGTTGGCAGAGCGTTTGCAGAAATGACAGACTGTGAATCTTTAAAATATCTGAGTACTGGTGGTGAAAAACTTGTTCCCCTTAAATTTAAAAAGGACTTAGAGTTTATAAATATCTACGGACCTACAGAATGTGCAATCTATGTAACAAGTGCAAAAATTGCAAGTGGACAGAGTTTTATTCCGATTGGCAAACCGAACGACAATCTGATTTTGTATATTGTTGATAAAAACAACAGACTTTTGCCTTATGGAGCGAAGGGCGAACTTTGTGTAAGCGGACCTCAGGTTGGACGCGGTTACCTTAATCTTCCAGAAAAAACGGCCTCTGCATTTGTAAAAAATCCGTTTATGACGAACGCTCCTTACGACAAAATGTACAAAACCGGGGACATTTGTTCGTGGCTGGAAGACGGCAGTGTAGCGATTGCAGGAAGAAACGACGGTCAGGTAAAAGTACGCGGATTCAGAATTGAACTTACCGAGGTCGAAAAAATTATCCGTGAATTTAAAGATGTAAAAGATGCAACAGTTATTGCAGTAGATAGTCCTGCTGGCGGAAAAATGCTTGCCGCATACATCGTGTCTGATAAAGAAATTGAAAAAAAAGCCCTTGCCGACTTTATTCTTTCAAAAAAACCGCCGTATATGGTTCCATCTTCAATAATGCAGATAGAAAAAATTCCGCTTAATGTAAACAGCAAGGTCGATAAAAGAAAACTTCCGCCTCCAGTTTTTGAAGAAGAAGAAATTGTGCCGCCTTCTACCGATGTGCAGAAAAAAATCTGTGCCGTCGTTTCCGAACTTCTTGGAATTCCGCAGGAAAAAATTAGCATAAATGCACATCTTGCAAGTTACGGGCTTACATCGATTGCAATGCTTAAATTGAACGTTATGCTTGGAAAACTTTTTGACGTTCCGCTTAAAACTTCTGAACTTAAAGAAAACAATACGGTTTCGCTGATAGAAAAACTTCTGCTTTCTAAAAAGAAGACCGATTCTTTTGTGCGTCTTAAAGATTATCCGCTTACGATGACGCAGATGGGTATTTTTGTTGAAACTTCAGCTAATCCAGAAACTACGGTTTACAACATTCCGACCTGCTTAAAATTCGATTCTTCAATTGATTTGGAACGTTTAAAATCGGCTGTGGAAAATGCGATTAACGCTCATCCTTATCTAAAAGTAAAACTTTTTACAGATGCAGATGGCGAAGTTCGTGCAAAAAGAAATGACGATGCGCTGCCTGTTGTGGAATTTGTAAAATGCGATTCGCTTCCTTCTAAAGAAAAACTTCTTAAACCGTTTTATCTTTTAAAAGATAATTTGTACCGTGCAAAAATTTTCTGTACAAAGGACGCATCTTATCTTTTCCTGGAAGTTCATCATATTGCAGCTGACGGAGAATCGCTTGCAATCATTCTGCACGATATTAGTGAATCTTATGCAGGAAAACCGCTTGAAACAGAAGTTTTTACCGGCTACGAAATTGCACTTGAAGAAGAAACCGCCCGCGAAACAAAGCAGCTTAAAGATGCGGAAGATTATTATTCTTCGGTTTTTGGAGGATGCGACCCTAACTGTTTTATCCCAAAATCCGCTGATGAGTGCGAAATTCTGGGAACTTACGGATGTCTTGAAATGGAAAGCAGCACAAATTTGACGGCTGTTAAAAAGGTTTGTGAAAAAATCAATGTTTCGATGAATGCATTTTATCTTTCGGCATTTGGATATCTGCTTGCAAAATACCTTTATCGCGAAGATTCTGTCTTTACAACAATTTACAATGGCCGCAACGATTCCAGAATGGCAAATACTGTTGATATGCTGGTAAAAACGCTTCCTGTTTATGTTAATATCGAAAAAAATGATGATGTTGCAGAACTTTGTCGCATTACGCAATCTCAATTTATGGACAGCATGGCAAATGACTTGTATTCGTTTGCCGAAATCAGCCAAAAGTTTGGAATAAAGGCGGACATTCAGTTTATTTTCCAAGGGGATTTGTTTAATTTTGATTCACTTTGCGGAAAACCTGCAGAAAGAATTCCTCTTCAGTTGAATGCGGCAAAAACACCTTTAGATATAAAAGTGTTTATTATTGACGACAAAATTTCTTATAAAGTTGAATACAAAGCAGATTTTTACGAGGAAACCTTTGTCCGCCATATTTTAAAAAGTCTTGATATGGCTGTAAAAGGATTTTCGGAAAAACAGAAATTATCTGACATTTCTCTTGTTTCAGAAGAGTCTTTAAAAGTTTACGATGCTTTGAATGACAACAATGTTGATTTTAACGTTGTAAGCGTTAATAAACTTTTTGAAAACCAAGTGCGAAAAAATCCGGAACGAACTGCCGTTATTGTGAATGAAGAATCTCTCACTTATGGTGAACTGAACAAATTTGCAAACAGAATTGCTCATGCACTCATAAAACGTGGCATTCATAAAGATTCAATTGTAGGAATGGTTTTTGACCGCACAAAAGAGATTTTTATTGCAGAACACGGAATTTTAAAATCTGGAGCGGCTTTTCTGCCTATGGTGGAAGAATACCCGGATGATAGAATTTCTTTCTGTCTGCACGATGCAGCAAGTCCTTTTGTGCTAACGACAGAAAAAATAAAAGCCGAACGTGCCACTCTTTTTGAAGAAGCAAAACCGTGTCAGGTCCTTACAATAGAAGAATTGATTCAGGAAGGTGCTGACGGTTCCTGCGACAAAAATCCTGACCTTGAAATTCCAGTGGACAGCCTTGCTTACTGTATTTACACTTCCGGCTCAACAGGAAGACCAAAAGGCGTAATGCTTGAACACAGAAATATGTGCAATTATGTTACTTTCAACGAAAAAAATATTTCGCATTATTCACTGGTGAATGGCATAAAAACTTCACTCTCCGTAACTTCAATCGCTTTTGATATGTCGATTACAGAACGTTACATTTCGCTTTGCAACGGCATAACACTTGTAATGGCAACGCTGGATGAAATTCATAATCCATTGCAGTTGAATCAGCTTATGCTTAAACATAAAGTTGAAACTATTGTCTGCACGCCAAGTTTCCTTTCTAGTCTTTATGATTTTGAAGAACTGCACACATCATTAAAAAATCTGAAAGCTGGTCATATTGGGGGAGAAAATCTTCCTGACACACTTGTAAAAAAGATAAAAACTTTGAACCCAGAATTTCACCTAATAAACGGTTACGGTCCTACAGAAACAAGCGTTGCACCTACTGCCAGCGAAAGTGAAATCGGACATCGGGTTATGATTGGTCGCCCAGGTCCAAATGTAAAATGCTTTGTTGTTGATAAAAAACTCAATCTTCTTCCGCCGGGAATGCAGGGTGAACTTTTAATCTGCGGAAAAGGTGTTGGACGCGGTTATGTAAATCTTCCTGAAAAAACAAAGGCCGCATTTATTGAGTACAAGGGATGCAAGGCTTATCATTCTGGTGATAAAGTGCGCATCACTTCAAAAGGAATTCTGGAATGTTTTGGTCGTTTGGACAATCAGGTTAAACTTCGTGGTTTAAGAATTGAACTTGACGAAATTGAAAACGTGATTTCAAGCTACAACAAAATCAGACTTGTAAAAGTGATTGTGCGTAACAACGGCACGGAAGATTATCTTGCAGGATTTTTTACGGCTGACACTCACATAGACATAAATGAACTTAAAAATTATCTTGCAGCAAAACTTACTCCGTATATGATTCCAGACGCACTTATGCAGCTGGATGAAATGCCTTTAAATTCAAACGGAAAAATTGACAAAAAAGCCTTGCCGGAAACCACAGTTCAGTTTGATGAAGCAGAATATGTTGAACCTGCAAACGATTTGGAAAAATTCTTCTGCGAAGTTTTCGAAAAAGTTTTAAAGCGTGAAAAAATTGGAGCAACAGAGAACTTCTTTAAAATCGGCGGAACAAGTTTGAGTGCAACACGTGTTGTAAGTTTTGCAATTTCTAAAGGCTACAATCTTGTTTATAAAAACGTCTTTAAAAATCCAACTCCACAACTTCTTGCAAAATTCATAAACGAAAATCTGGGAGCAGACGGTTTGGCAGATTCAAAAAATTTGGCAATTGGCGGCGTTGCTGAAAATGCCTCAGAAATTCTAAGGACAAAAGAAATTCGTCCGGCATTGCGCGGTAACACAATTGACCAGCTTGATGATATTTCGTTTACACCGCTTGGAAATGTTCTTCTTGCCGGCTGTACTGGATTTTTGGGAATTCATGTTTTAAAAGAACTTTTGAACGACCAGAACAGAAAAATTTACTGTCTTATTAGAAAAGGTGGCGAAGATTCTCTTGAAAAACGACTCAACACAATGTATTTTTACTATTTTGCAGAAAGTTTGGAATCTGCTTTTGGTAAACAGATTTATATGATTGAAGGTGATATCACAGAAGAAAATTTGACTGAAAAACTGCACGGCTATAATTTTACTGAAATCATAAACTGTGCTGCCTGCGTTAAGCATTTTGCAGCCGATGATTCAATCGAAAAAGTCAATTTCCATGGAGTTGAAAATCTTATAAAGGTTGCACTTGATAAAGGTGCAAAACTGATTCATGTTTCTACAACAAGCGTTGCCGGCGAAGGAGGCTCAGAATTTGATGAAAATTTCAGGATGATCGAAACGATGTGCGACTTTGGACAGATTCATGAAAATCAGTATATTGATTCAAAACTTAAAGCTGAACTTGCCATTTTGGATGCGATTGAACAGAAAGGCTTAAAAGCAAAAATTGTCCGCGTTGGAAATCTTTCGAGCCGCCAGAAAGACGGTGAATTCCAGATTAATGCAAAAACAAACGGATTTATGTCGCGCTTAAAGGCATATAAAATTCTTGGCGTGTTCCCAGTTGAACTACTAGATTCAGAGGTTGAATTCTCGCCGATTGATTATGTGGCAAAATCGCTTGTTCTTCTTGGCGGAACACCAGATAAATTTACCGTGTTCAACAACAGAAACTGTCATACAGTTCATTTTGCAAACATCATTGAAGCGTGCAACAATTTTGGAATGAAAGTTGATATTGTTAAACAGAAAGATTTTGACAAAATGCTTTCGACTTCCCTGAACAACGAGGAAAAAACGGTGCAGGTTTCGTCGCTGCTTTCTTACCGAAACAACGAAGAAAAAAGCCGCCACGCAATCAGAAATGACAACAGCTTTACGATTAAGGCTTTGTATCGTCTTGGATTCAGCTGGCCTATTACCGGTCAAATTTATATTCAAAAATTCTTACAGGCACTTGAGATGCTTGGATTTTTTGATGAATAAGAAAGTCTTTTCTATAAAAAAATGTCCGCTCAAAGCGGCGGGTTCCATTGGAGGATAATATGATTATAAAAAAAAACAACAGAAGGAAGTGAAGCTACATTGTTTCTTGACGGCTGGCTTGACACTCAAGCTGCTCCGGAACTTCAAGCTGAACTGGAAAAACTTGGAGAGAATGTCCAAAACCTTGTTATCGATATGAAAGGTCTTGAATACATTTCTTCATCAGGTGTTCGTCAGGTTGTTTCTGCATATAAAAAGATGAATGGAAATCTTACCGTAAAAAATGTTTCTGAAAGCATAATGAACATTTTTAAAGTTACAGGAATTGATAAAAGGATAAATTTTCAGTGAAAAAATCTAAAAGCCTGCGTGTTCCGATTCTTTTAAAAATATCCTCACTGTTTGTAATCGGGCAGATTTTGTCGTTAGTAGTTTTTCTCGTGTTCAGCAACAATTATCTTGTAAAAAAGGCAATAGAAGAAAAAAAAGATTCTGCCTTAGCTTCAAGACTTGCTTTGATGACTTCGATAGGTTCAGAAGAAGGACTTATTCAGTTAAGCGAAGATTCTGATTTTCGCTCAAGTGTACATAAAACAGCCAGATGGATATGTCAGAATATGCAGTTTAGATATCTGTATATGTATACTTTCGATGAAAAAAATTCCAGACACTATCTTATATGCGCTGCCGCAGATGATGAGGACAACAAAATAGCTAATGAACATTTTGGTTTTGGTTCCATACAGAAAGTCGAAAAACTTTACAGTGCAGAAATTGAAGTTTTACACGAAAACAGCAAAGTCGCATACAACGTTATTGATAATGATTACGGAAATGTTTATATGTTTATTATGCCGGTTAAGGATAAAAATGGTAATGTTCTGGCGTTGATAGGTGCCGATTTCAGCATAGACAACATTTTAAAACTAAGACGCAAGCAGCTCAGTTTTATCATTCTTATAAATCTTCTTGTATTTGCCCTTGAACTTGCTATTGCACTCATACTCATAAGGCAATTAGTTATCCGCCCGATTATTTTGACGGCACGCCGAATGAACAGATTTGTAGCTGACCGGGATATTTCCTTTGTGTCAAAAAAGCGGATTTTCAAAGACGAGATAAGTGATATAGAAAATTCGTTCCAAAAGATGGAAACTGACATTTTTGATTATATTAAAAAAATAGAATCACTTTCTTATGAAAAAGCCCAAAACACTGCCCAGCTTGAAATTGCACAGAAAATTCAGAACGGAATAATCCCAGAAGAAATGAATATTTCTGGCAGAGGTTATGATATTTTTAGTTGCATGCATCCAGCACAGGAAGTTGGCGGAGATTTTTACGACATTTTTAATATCACAAAAGAAAAAATCTGTGTGGTTGTGGGCGATATTTCTGGTAAAGGAATTGCAGCGGCTCTTTTTATGGCAATAGTAAAGACAGTCATAAAATCGAAGGTAATTTCAGGAAATCGGCTTTCCATCGCCTTAAACGAAGTAAACAGAGAAATTGCACTTTCTAATCCGGAAAATATGTTTGCTACGGTTTTTCTGGCAGTTCTTGACTGCGAAACTGGAGAACTTACCTTTGCCAATGCCGGTCATAATGCACCGGTTTTGATAAAAGACAAAGTTTCGTACCTTGAAACAGACCAGGGAATTGCGATCGGGCTTTTTGAAGATGCAGATATAAAGGAAGACAGCATAACACTTTCTTCCGGGGAAGGAATTCTAATCTATACTGACGGCATAACCGAGTCCATAAATTCAGAAAAAAAACAATATGGAGAAGAATCCCTTGCCCAAACAATAGACGGCGTAAAGACAGGCAGTTCCAAAGAAATTGTGAACACAGTAGTTGATTCCGTCCAAAATTTTACAGGTTCGCTACCGCAGTTTGATGACATTACTTGTGCAGCACTCATTTTTCGCGGAAAAGAAAATCATAAAATTTTGTCCCCGAATATGACATCTTTTGAAAAAATAAAAAATACGATTCTTTTACAATTTGGAAATACAGAACGCAGCCGCACAATTATTATGGTTTGCGAAGAAATGTTTTCAAATATAGTAAATTATTCGGAAACGGACGAAGTTTCATTTTTGAGCGAAAAAAAAGACGGCATTTATTCTGTTACATTTACAGACAACGGCATTCCGTTTAATCCTATTGAATCCAGCGTAAAGGAGCGGGATTTTGAAGAACTAGACCAGGGCGGCATGGGAATAAAAATTGCCCTAAAGAATACAAAAGAAATGCTTTACAGCCGCACAGACGGAAAAAACGTGCTGACACTCAAGTTTGAAGTTGATGTTCAGTAGAACAAATTTCTCATTTGGGCTTTTTTTCATCTTTCTTCATAAACGCAAAAAACATAGCCGTCTTCTGTCCATTGCTTAAAATGTGAATCAGGGGGAAGACTTAACCTGCCTTCAATGAAGTCGGAAAGAGAAATATCTGTTGCTTTTGCATAACTTTCGGCTTTTGTCCATTCTGTAAGATTTATTTCAGAAGATTCTGCAATCTTTTCAACATCAACGCCAATTCTGTTTAAAGAGATTGCACCAATAACTTTTTTACCAGAATGAGCCAGACTGAAATGAAGATTTTGCTGATACTGAAAAAAAGGCTTTCCCTGCTCAGAAAATGCAACTTCAAAAGAAGAATCCGCCTGCACAGAAAAATTTTCTTTTGCGTGTTGAATAATCTCGTTCATCAAAATGCCGGCACCAAGACTTAAACATCTGTCTTTTTTGAATTTGAAAAAATCGATTTTATTGCGGCGGTATTCTGGCATTTGCTTATAGTAGTCGTTAAAAATTTTATCATCATATAAAAAAGAGACATCCAGAATCTTTAAAAACGCTTTATGCATTTGTAATTAAGATTAATATAAAACATAATTTTAGTGCTTGCAAGAAATTTTTTATCATACTTGTTGAAGATTTTACAAGAGTCTTAAAGGAAATCTAATGTATGAATTTCTTGATGAAATTAAACCGATTAAAAGGCTCGGAAATTAATTATATGGATCAGGTTAATTACTTTAATTACACGATTCTGAACCTGTCGTTCAATTTCCGCCTTTGGTATTTCTGTATCTGCCATAAACTGCTCTTAATTGCTTTTTCCAAGTGAATCTGCATATCAGACTGTGATTTTATTTCGCCGTTATTGTTTTTTTCTGAAACTTCTTCACGAGTTCCATCTTTTCTGTTGCTTTTAAAACCTCTCTTTACAGAAAGATTAAACAAAACCCTGCCAAGTTCAAACGGAGTAAGTTTTTCATCCAGAGCTTTTATTCTCAATTCATAAGGATTTAAAAGTTTTAATTCCATGCACTCAGTTTTATCTTTTGGGAATAACCCCTGACTTTGCAACAGTCTGAATGTTTGCTTTCGGCGTAATTTCCGCCTGTAAATTGATTTTCTTTGTCCGCGTGCAATTCTTCTTGAAACTGAAAGTGGTTCATTGGTTTTAGAATCTCTGCCGTCTGAAAAAATTCTGACTCCTAAATCTACTAAGTCTAAAATCTCGTTATCGTTATCCAGAGAAAAAACGCTCCATCCAATAGAATTTGTTCCTAAATCAAGACCTAACCGCCACTTAAAATTATCCATCATCTTCTCCAATAAAATATTCAAATGTGCATGATATTTACTTTTTTTTGGTTATATCAAACTTTTTATTGTTTGACACTTTTATATTTTAGAGCTACTATAAAATTACTGATTAAATTTTGCGGTCAACCTGCTAACAAGAAGGCATTTAGTCTTCGCAAAATGTTTTTATATTCATTGATATTTTTGCGTGAATATAAATAACTTATTAAATGTAAGAGGAAGCTACGGCTTCCTTTTTTTGCTGTAATTCTTCTTACAGAATTAATATGTCTGATGCCCTTTTATATGTCGAAGAACAGATTCATTTGCTTGATTTTGGCATTCTTTCTGGTAGTGAACCAAGAATGTGTCGTCCTGTTGTAATATAAAGTTGTAGTTCCTCTTATGCCAAATACGATGAATTCAAATTTTAGAGAGAACTTCCAAGAGGCAAGCAACTTTTATAATTTTGGCATTTTTGAGTTGCTAAAATTCCAAATGAGAGAACTGCATTTTTGATACGCATAATATTCAGTGTTAACTTTGAATGTAGCTAATTGGGTCTGTCCAAAAGTATAGTTCTGTAGCAATGCTTTGTGGTTCGGGGCGAATATAGTTAAAAATTTCCCCCTGTGGTATACTTTAGGATGAGAGGAGGCTTTTATGGGAATTTATTTGAATCCGAACAGTGCAAATTTTGAAGAGACTCTTAAGCGGCCGATTTTTGTGGACAAGACGATGATTTTAAAGACTCTCAATCGGTTTATAGATGAGCAGAACAAGTACATCTGTGTAAGCCGCCCCCGGCGGTTTGGTAAGACTATTGCAACGGATATTATCAGTTCATACTATTCAAAAGGTTGCAATTCCAGGGAGATTTTTTCTAAGCTGAAGTTTGGGCAGGATGCGGATTTTGAATCTAAACTGAACAAATTCAACTTTATAAAAATTGACCTTAACTCGGAATACAGGAACTGCAGGAATCGGGAAAATGTTTTAAGCCGCCTGCAGGACAAGGTTATTCAGGAGTTCATTGAAGCTTTTCCAAAGATAAAATTTTTTGAAGATGACTCCATAGCAGAAGCAATTCAAAAAGTTTTTACCCGAACCGGGGAGCAGTTTTTTATTCTAATTGATGAATACGATGTTTTTGTCCGGGAGCAGGTAAACGGAGTTGTTTCCGATGAACTTTTTACCGAGTATCTTGATTTTTTGAACGGTCTTTTTAAGAGCAATACTCTTAAACCTGCCATTGCCCTTGCTTATCTTACGGGAATTCTTCCTATTGTGCGGGACAGGGTGCAGTCTAAGCTGAACAATTTTGAAGAATACACCATGCTTTCGGCACTGGAACTGACGGAATTTGTGGGTTTTAATTCTGATGAGGTTGAGAATCTTTGTAAGCAATACAAGATTGATTTTGAAGAATGTAAAAGGTGGTACGACGGTTACAGGCTTTCAAGAAATGTGATTGACGGCAATAACGATGTTTCAGAAGTTTCTTACGAAATTTACAATCCTCAGTCGGTTGTAAAACTGATTGAAACCCGGGAGTTTGCAAATTACTGGTCAAAAACTTCGACTTACAAGGTGATTACAGACCGGCTCCATGCCAATTTTGACGGAACCCAGGATGATGTAGTGCGTATGCTGGGTGGAGAAAGTGTTGATGTAAATGTTACCAGATACCTTAACACCATGACGGATTTTACTTCAAGGCATGATGTTTTTACATATTTGATTCATCTGGGGTATCTTGTTTATGACAAAAAAGAAAAGACCTGCCGCATTCCCAACGGCGAAATTCGTCAGGAGTGGGAAAATGCCGTAGAGGACTGCGATGAATACAAAACCACAAACCAGATTATAAAGCACTCAAAGGAACTGTTAAAAGCCACTCTGGAAGGCGAAGAAGAGGCGGTGGCTGAGGCTTTGGATTTGTCCCATATTCATGCAACTTCCAACAGAAGCTACAACAGCGAAGACGGGCTTCAGTGTGCAATCTACCTTTCGTATATTTACGCTTTAAACAAATATACAATCGTAAAGGAGATGACCGCCGGGAAAGGTTTTGCCGATGTAACTTTTATTCCTTATGTGGAAGGAGTTCCTGCAATAATAATCGAATTAAAGCGCAATGGGGATGAACGAACTGCCGTAAACCAGATAAAAGAGAAAAAATATTTTGCATCTCTGGAACATTACACCGGCGACCTTTTGTTTGTGGGCATAAACTACGACGAAGAAACAAAAAAGCATGTGTGCAAAATGGAAAAATTTCTAAAGGAGTAACTCTAAAACCCATAATTTGCAAGTTTTGGAAAAGGTGTTTCCGTGAGCGCTGGGAGCCCCTTGCCGACCGCAACGGAACGCAGTGTAGTGAGGACGGTGAGCCTGCAGGCGAAGGGCGGACATAGCGACCCGCAATGGAACCGGTGCAGGCGGTGGAATGAAGGGGCACGGCCTTAAATTTCTTGAAAAATGGTTCAAACTGCACGTGCGTGTTCAAAATCTTCAAGAAGGTTTGCGTAGGCATAGCTGTAAAGGATTTTGGCAATGTCGCGCAGAGGTTTTTTAATTTTCAGGTTTTGTTCAAAGCCCAAGTTGTATACGAAAGAAATTACTTCACGGGTTGCTGCAGGGTTCCATAATTTTGCGTTGTCGATGTTGAAAAAATCGCAGCTTTCGGAAGAGGCTATAGCCTTTATGTGACGGTTCATGTCAAAAATGGTTTTGTTTGCATTTTCGTTGTAGAGAGAAACCAGGGCAATGCGGGTTTTGGGATTTGATTTTCTTATTGCGGAAAGCAGAGAGATGTAGCAGCTGTCAAAAACTTCAGGGGCATTTTTGAATAAATCTAAATCTGCTGCTCCCAGGTGAATTAAAATTCCTTCAGGGCAGACTGGTTCTATGCAGTTTTCCCATGCGGCTTGTGCGTCTTTTATTGAAAGGTTTGTAAAACTGCGGTTGTAAAGCTTGAAATTGAATTCAAACGACTGGGCGAGTTCTGACACTGGAATGGATTTGTCCAAGGTGCCACCGAACAATACGACTGAGTTTTTTTCTGTCATGGAATTGAGCCATTCATAATTTACTGCTTTCATGCTTTTACCTCTCTTTTTTGTGGTTTATGCGCTTTTTATGCTTATGCGCCGATTGAAGTTTTATTGTAAACTTTTACAGCCTGAATGTGTTTTTTGTTGTCCAGCGCAAGATTTCTAAAATAGACTGCAAGGTTTGCCGTTACAATGACGAGGTTCAGGAAATAAACTGCCAGAACATAGTTTATCTGATGATTGACAAATTTAGCGGCAATCCCGGCAACGTAGCCTGTAATAATCAAAATGATGAACGGCAGGCTTGTGCCTTGTGCTGTTCTGGCTTTGAATGCCTTTATCACATTTAACGGCCAGGAAAACCCAAAGCAAATTAACATTCCTGCTTCAAAAATCTGTCCAAACTCCATTTTTTACACTCCTTCTGTTTGATTTTAAGCAAGTGCTGATTAACATTTGAAACGGTTACTCATCACTTCCCGTAGTTTTTATGTTTTTCAAAAGACATCTTTATGATAAAGGCTGTAGAGAAAAGTTCAATTTTTACAAAGAATAAAAATTTTTTTTCTATTGATAAATTTTTTTTTTATTTAAAAAAGGTTTCATAAACTTTAAAATTTGCTGTATTCTGTAACAGAAACCTTGAATATAACGGTTAGAAAATGCTCGAAAAACTGAAAATTTCTGCAAATTCCGCACATTCCGAAAAATCCGCACCTCCAGCACATCCTGAAAACTCTGAAAATTTTGAAAAATTTAAAAAATCTACAGAAAAGGCAAATTTTAAAGGGGGAAGCCTTAATTCAATCCGCAGGGAAATTCAAAAGATTCATTTGTTTTTGATTATTGCGGTTACTTTGCTTTTTTGCTTCGGAGGAGCATACCTGCAGGTTCTTGCAAACGACAAGGCCTTTAATCAGAACCTTCAGAATACGGCAGAACTGATAAAGCGCATTTATTCTTTTGCCGGCAACATGGAAAGAGATGAACTTCGTTCTTATATGGACGGTCTTGTTGAAAAACTGCCGGATATTGACGTACTTTCTATAATTGATGAAAAAGGGATTCGTCTGTATCATTCTAACCATGAATTGATTGGTACTGTTTATGACGGAAAAATTCCTGACTTTGGTTTTGTTCCGCATAATTTTTATACGGAAGATGATACCGGCCCTTCTGGAGCTCAGCGCCGAACTTATGCAGCTGTAACAGATGCCGCCGGAAATTACTGCGGATTTGTCATGACAATCATGCTGAAAAAATCAATCAGAATGATAACGCTTAGGACACTGACTTTATTTTTTATCATAGCCTGTTTTGCAATCCTTATAGAAATTGCCATTTCTGAAAAAATTTCTCAGACTATCAGGCAGAAGCTTATGGGCTTTGAGCCGGATACTTTTTCGTCGATGTACAAAATCCGGGAAAATATTCTTGAATCAATTTATGACGGAATTGTTGCGGTTGACAGGGGAATGAATATTCAGTTTGTAAATATGGCCGCAAAAAAAATTCTTGGCAGTGACGGTCCTGACTGCAAAATAAACGAAATAAAGGAAAAAGTTTTTGCAGATAAGTATCTTTTGGGCATTTTGCATGATGGCAGCAAGCATTTGGGGCGGCAGGAATATTCTGAAAGCGGTGCAAAAGTGATTTTGGACTGCTTTCCTGTAATGGAAGACAAGGTTGTAACAGGTGCCGTTGCAATTTTGCATGACAGAACTGAATATATAAAACTGATTGATGAACTTTCCGGAACAAAATATCTTGTTGACTCCATGCGTGCAAACAATCATGATTTTACTAATAAATTGCATGTAATTCTTGGCCTGATTCAGATTGGACAGTATGAAAAAGCCGTTTCTTATATAGAAAATATTTCCCTTATTCAGCGTCAGACTTTGAGCAAGGTTATGAATGCAATTGACTGTCCTGCTTTTGCTGCGCTGCTTGTCGGCAAGATTGCCCGTGCTTCTGAATGTAACGTCCAGTTTGTTTTAAAAGAAGACATTCATTTTAAATCTTCTGATGTGGATGTTCCTTCTCAGGCTCTTGTTACGATTTGTGGCAATTTGATTGACAATGCCCTTGATGCAATGAACATGCAGTCAAATATTGGCAGTGAGTTGAGGGAACTGACTTTTGGAGTTTTTACGAAGCCTCATGCACTTTTGATAACCGTTGACGACACTGGCTGTGGCATCAGCGAAGAAAACAAGTCGAAAGTTTTTTTGCAGGGATTTTCTACAAAAGGTCGTGGGCGGGGCGTTGGCTTGTACCATACCAGACAGCTTGTTGAAAGTCTGGGCGGTTGCATCAGTTTTGAGTCACAGCAAGGTGTTGGTTCGTCCTTTATGGTAATATTTCGGCAGGATTCTGGGGAAAAACTTGATAATTGACAGCCTGCATGCAACTGTTGTTCTTTTGATGTAATTCAAGAACTTGCCTGGAAGTCTGTTTTTCTGGAGGAAAAAATGTATAAGGTTTTGATTGTAGAAGATGACCCTATGGTTGCAATGATAAATGAGCAGTATGTAAAGGTAAACCGCAATTTTACAGTGGCTTTTTCATGCAGAAACGGTCAGGATGCAATTGCCTACATTGAAAAAAATCCTGTAGATCTTGTGATTCTGGATGTTTTCATGCCGTACATGGACGGAATTGAAACTTTGAAAATTTTGCGCCAGAAAAAGTTTAGCTGCGAAGTAATCATGGTAACTGCTGCAAATGATACTTCAACTTTGGAAGAAACCATGCATCTTGGTGTTGTCGATTATCTGATAAAACCTTTTGCATACGAAAGATTTCAGGTGGCTCTTGAAAAATTTGCCTGCAAAGTTGATTCCCTGCGCTCTTCTTCTGTCCTGAATCAGAATAGCATTGACAGCATTCTGTCAAATTCTTCAAAAAAATCAGAAACTGAATATCCCAAAGGAATCCAGGCAAAAACTGTGGATTTAATTTTAAAATATATTGAAAACAATTGCGGCTGGCAGAATGGAGACACAATTGCAGAAAACGTCAGGCTTTCCAATGTAACTGTCCGCCACTACATGAATTTTCTTGCCAAAAACGGAAAAATAATTGAAAGCATAAATTATGAAACAGGTGGCCGCCCAAGTATTCTTTACAAAAAGAAAGAAGATTAGTACGTCTGGGAAAGACTTTCGGCTTTCAAAAATATACACACCTGTTTTTTTATTTTTCTGCAAAAGTTGCTTCACTTTTTTGGCAGAAAGTGATGAGTAATCGCTTCAAGTGTTACTCATCATTTCTCTAACTCCTTACAGCATCTGGCAAGAACCTTCAAAACCTGGACAATTTCGAACGGCTTGGCAATATGCTCATTCATGCCTACTTCAATCGATTTTTTGCGGTCTTCTGCAAAGGCATTTGCAGACATTGCAATTATCGGAATTCTTGCATTTTCATTTGGCAGCGACCTGATTGCCCTTGTTGCTGTAATGCCATTCATGCGCGGCATCTGTATGTCCATGAGTACAAAATCGTAATAATGTAGTTTTGAATTGCGGACTTTTTGCAAGGCAATGTCGCCGTCGTCGGCTTCATCAATTTTCAGCCCATATTCTTCAAGCATTGTGCGGGCAATTTCCCTGTTAAGTTCATTGTCATCAACAAGAAGAATGCGCTTGCCTTTCAAATCAATTTTGACAGCTTCATCGCTTTCTTCAGATTCTCCTTCGCCAGCTGTACGCTGTTCAAGATCCAGCGCAATGGAAGTCTTTGTGCCTCTTCCCAGTTCTGATTCAATTTCAATTGTGCCTTGCATCATGTCCACAAGGCGTTTTACGATTGACATGCCAAGCCCTGAACCTTCAACACCACTTACGGTTGCACTTTTTTCCCTGCTGAATTCTTCAAAAATGTGCTTGAGGAATTCCTTGCTCATGCCGATTCCTGTGTCCTTTACCGTAAAAATGTACCTGCCAAATCCAGGCTTGGGACTTGCCTCTTCGGAAAGTTCAAATGAAATGTAGCCTCCGCACGCTGTATACTTCAGAGAATTGCCAAGCACATTCATTATTATCTGGTAAATGCGCGTTCCGTCTGCATAAACAAGGTTGTTTTTGAGATTTGTCAGTTTTCCATTCAGCTGAAGCCCACGCTCATTTGCCGTCGGAAAAGTCAGCGTAACCATTTTTTTGAACATTGAAATAAGGTTTACAGGTTCATGTTCCAGTACGACTTTGCCAGATTCTATGCGGCTCATGTCCAGGACTTCGTTTATCAAATCAAGCAGGTTCTGTTCGGCCATTTGAATTTTTTCAAGATAATCGAGGACGCGTTCTTTTTCGTCAATGTGATGCCGTGCCATTTCTGTATAACCTTTGATGGCGTTCATCGGTGTTCGGATATCATGGCTCATGTTGAACAGAAATGTGGTTTTTGCACGGTTTGCATTTTCTGCATCTATGATTGCTTTGTTGAGCAATTTTGCATTTGCTTTTTCCTTTGAAATCTGAATTTCCCATTTTTTTATCAGCTTGTTCAGGCGCGAAGATGTTATATGAGAATGCAGAGTTCTCCCAAGGTGAAGCAGATGTTCCTTTTCTTCGTCAGTCCAAAGCCTTTCATTGTGAAAGTCAACCATACCAACGCTTCCATCCAGCTGCCCGTTTCTGAAAGCTCCGTAATGAATTATCGAACTGAATTCTTTATTCAGCGGCGAAATTTCACGGTAAGTACAGATTTCCTGCTGTTCATACAATTTTTTGTACCTGATGAAGTCTGTCTGAGAGAGCGAAATTTCTGTATCTTCTACATCATATTTTTTGTCTGAAAAACTTGCATTTGTGTAGATTACCTTTGAATTGTCAGTGCTTAATTCAAAGACAAACACAAGATCAACATTCAGGAATATTCTGTAAGTTTCAAGCAGCTTCTTGATGTTTTCCTTTTCAGAGATTTTTTTTTCTGCAAGCGCTTCCTGATATTGTATTAATGCCCTTGTAAGTACAGCAGATTTATTTTCAAGGTTCTCAATGTTTCTGCTGGTGTCATATTTTCTGCCTGAAGAATCTGTAAAACTCTGCTCAAAGCACATATTCAGAGCTTCCGCAATCCTGTGCATTTCAGCCTGAGTCAAAGTGTCTCTTTCAAGCTTTTTGCTTAAATTTTGCCTGCTTTGACCGATTCTTCTGGCCAGTTCTGAAATAGAGATTTTTTTGCTTTTGCATAAGAATTTGATGACGTCTTGAACTGCCATTTTTTATTCCGATACTTTTGAGTGTAACCCAAATGGTTGCAGAATAAAAGAAAAAAAGTAGAAAAAAACGAAAATTTTTCAGATTTTTTGATATACCATGAGAGTGCAGTACCTGCAGGGGCAGGTTTCCGAAAATTTGCAAAAAAAAAGGCACCTTGTTCGGTGCCCTGTAATGTGCTGAAAGTACTCAATGACTTGCACTATATTAGATGTCAGCCCTAACGGCTTCTGTTTTGTCTAGCGTTTTGCCACGTCCTGGCTATTTATTTTTGTCGGAAATTGCATTTTGCCTCCTCTACAAGCAGCCGGCCAGCGTCCTCATCTCGCTTTCCTAACCACAATTTAATACTACCACACATTCCAGATAATGCAAGCGTTTTTTTTAAAATTTTAAAAAATAACTGTTAAAAATACTTGAAAAATGCTAGACTTGCCCCAATAGGTTTTTTTCATGTTTTTCCATGCATAGAATTACATGAAAAAGCCTTATTCTAAAGTAAGCCAAAGTTTTTTGGACTTACCAAATTTGGAGTGTAAACACTTAAAAATCATTTACAAGGGCTGACAGAAAAATAAAGTTTTTGAACGTACGGCTTGAATTTTTCAGGGTTTTGAAATCCTTTGAAAAATAAGTTAGGGGCTTCAGGCAAAAGGCTTTGAGTTTTCGTTCAAACTTGACTTTGTTCTGTTTCAGTCTGGGAGTTACAATTGAAAAACTTTACAAAATTTTCGTTTGCGGCAATTTTGGCTGCATCTCTTTTTTTGGTTTGTTCCTGTTCTGGAAAAAAAACACTTTATCTGTACAACTGGACATATTATACGCCGGATGAAGTTATAAAAAGATTTGAACAGGAATTTGACTGCAAGGTTAAGCTGGACTGCTATGCAACCTGCGATGAAATGTATGCAAAACTGAAAGCTGGTGCAAAGGGCTATGATGTTGTAATTCCTTCCAATGACTATGTTTCAATCATGCTGAAACAAAATCTGATTCGAGAGCTGGATCAGTCAAAATTGACAAATCGCGCAAATATAAATCCTGTTGTTCTCGAAAAACTTGATTTTGACCCGAACATGAAATACTGCGTGCCTTATGCTTTCAGCGCAACAGGCATTATCGTAAATAAAACAAAAGTAAAAGGCGACTATCCTCGTGATTACAGCATTTTTGCAGACTCAAGGTTTGCAGGCCATGCAACAATGATGGACGAAATGCGCGAAGTAATCGGCTGCGCTCTGTTAAACCTTGGATATGACCTGAACAGCCTTGACGACGCACAGCTTAACGAAGCAGCTACCCTTATCCGTGAAAAATGGAGTCCAAACCTTGTAAAATTTGATGCAGAAGGCTTTGGAAAATCTTTTGCAGCCGGAGATTTCTGGGTTTGTCAGGGCTATCCTGAAATTGTTTATGGCGAAGTAGACAAAAGCCTTTGGGCTGAAACAATTGACTTTTTTATTCCTGAAGAAGGAAGCCCTGCCACAATGGACTGTATGGTAATCCTGAAAGATGCGCCAAATTACGAACTTGCAAATGAGTTCATCAATTTTATTCACCGTCCGGAAATTTATGCAATCTTTATCGACACGTTCCATTATCCGTGCATTGTAAATACAAAAGCTGCCGAATATACAAAGGAACCTTCCATGTATCCGCCGGAACAGGCTAACAACTGTACGCTTAAGGCAGATTTAGGCAGTAACGTCGAAAAATTCTATAACCTTTGGCAGACAATTCGTTTTGCCGATCATAACTAGAGTTTTTTTTATATGGGCGGTTTTTTGCGGAAAACCTCAAAAACCAGGCTTTCCGCAATTCCGCTCCAGCCTCCGCACTGTAAAATAGGAGAGTTTGCACAAGCAACAGGCAAACTGGCAGGTACAGGCATAAAGAAAGAGATTGTATGAAAGAAAATAGTTCTGCAAAAAGTAAATGGCTGTCGCAGTTCAACAGAATTGTCCTGCTTGACTCAATAGCTACCGAAATTGCTGTTTTTGGTGAAAAAATCGGTCTGAAGGATTTTGTGCAGGTTATGGACATGAATTGCGGCGCACTGCCTGCAGGAAGTTTTGAGCAGGTTGTCGACTTGGACTGCCCTGAACAGTTTCTTGCCATGTACACACAGATTGTTCACAACCGTTTTGCATTTGCTGCCATAAACGTAAACAATGCAAATCCTCAGACCATGAAAATTATGGAAGATTATTGCCGCAATGTTGCCACCGCCAATGAAATTTGCGGTGTAAATAACTGTGCTCAGGCCATGCAGGTTTTTGATGCTTATGTTTTAAACGGTATGCCCGGTGAAAATGTACATGTTTTTGAAGAAAAAACGCAGCTGCGCTTTGTATGGCAAGATGAAAAGGATTTGCATTCTGCCGTGTGGCAGAAATTCGGAGGAAGTGTGGAACTTTACCGCAGGCTGCTTCAGGCTTTTGTAAACGGTCTGCTTAACCGGTGCGGATTTTCTTTCAAAATTGATGGAGAAAAATTCATTATTTCTGCAGATGCATGAGTTTTTTTCACTTAGATGACTAGCCCGTGCTGGAGGCATGCGAAGCAGCGGCGCAAATTATAAGTTTACAGAGGCATAAAAATTTTGCAGAATGATTTGTGCTGAAAAAGCCCTGCTTTTAACTTTAGATTGCATTTTTGCGCCGCCGAGGGTTACTGAGTGCCGCAAGGACGGTCTTTCAACTGCATCGCTCCTAAAAAAATTTAAGATAAAAAAATTAAGATTGCTTTTATTTTTTAATATTTAGGGGTACAATCAAACAATACTGTTCTCTAAGAAAAAGGATTTTCATATTGTCAAAAGGAATTGAGTTGAAGCCCAAAATACTGCTCGCTGCTTGCGATTCAGAAATTTCTGGCTTTGCAGGAAGTCGGCTGTCTGAATTTTATGACATTGTTTATTTAAGTTCGCTTGACCAGACTGTCATGTATCTGCGAAAAGATGCCAGGGACTTGCGCGGAATAATCTGTGGTTTTGATATTTTTTCTGCAGAAAATTTTGCGGTTCCAGGCTGGATTCGTTCCACTGAATTTCTGGAACAGCTTCCCTTGGTTTGCATTGGCAATAAGCCTGACAAAGAGTCTTCCAGAAAAGAAGAACAGCTTGCCCTTGAAAATGGTGCGGTGCTTTTTTTTACGTTGAATAGTCTGAAAATGAATGAATGTGAGCAGCTGCTGAGTTTTTTGCAGAATATGCTGGCGTTTCAGGATTATTCTTCTGTTTTTAATTTGAAAAATGAAAATGATGCTGCTTCGACTGTTTCTGATACAGCTGGCATTTCCCTTGAAAATTCTGATGAAGCTTTTTTCACTGACAGAACAAAGTTTTTTGATGACAAAGGTGTGCTTGATTCTTTCCTTTGCAGCGCCTGTATTCTTGAAGTTTCTGGAAATAAGATTTTTATCTGCCAGGCAAATGAGGATTTTTTTAAGGAACTTTTGGATTTTGGAAAAAATGCAGAATCTTTATTGAATTTTGATGTACTGTCTGTTATGAGTGAAAAAAATGCCATGATAATCTGGCAGGCGGTAAAGTTTGCCAGAACGAACAGGCGTAAATTTTCTGCAAAAATCTTATTGAACAGAATTGGTGGAGTTGAAAGCGATTTTTACATTAAGTTTTCTCTAAAAATGATTGAAAACTGTGGAGATGAAAATCATTTTTACTGCACTATCGAAAATTATACACCGCAATATGAAATTGTAAAAAAAGAAAAGTTCATGCATAACCAGCTGCAGCTTATCATTCAGAATATTGACTGCGGCGTAACTGCTTATTCAATTGACAAAAATTTGAATGCAAATCTGGTTTACTGCAATAAAAAATTCCTTGAAATGATTGGTTTTTCCAGGGAACAGTTTGATTCTGAACTGCATGAGAGGTCTGTTTTTGAACTTATCCTGCCTGAATACAAGGATGCCGTAAAATCTGTTTACTATGAAGCGGCCAAAAGCAGCAATGCCTGTATTTTTGAATGTCAGATGCGCCGTCGCGACGGATCTGTTTTCTGGCTGCAATGCAGAACATCCGTGTGTTTTATGGCACAGGAGTCGATTTACGTTACGGTTTATTCGGATATTACGCAGGAAAAAAAATCTGCGGAAAAAGCGAGCGCAATTATTAACAGGCTTAGAAATTCGGACATTTTTATTGAACTTAATGTTACAAAGCAACGAGTTGAAATTTATCATTCTGTTTATGAGCCTGAACTGTCGGCTGCGGATTTTGAAGGTCAGGCCTACCATGAAAGTCCTCTGCTGTTTTCAAAAATTCATGAAACTGACAGGGAAATTATAAAATGCCTGATTACTCCAAAAATCCTTTTGCGCAGCTTTTATTCTGGGGAAGAAAAATCCTCTTTTGAATATAAGCGTTTTCTGCCTGATGGCTCTGTCCACTGGTTTTCTTCCACAATGCTTTTTTCAGAAGATGCAGAAACGGGCGACGTCCTTGCCTACATGTATTCCATTGATTCGGACAGAAAAGTCAAGAACAGGATTGCCAAAGAAAAGATAATAAATACGAGTATAATTGACATTTCTGTTGTAAACATAAAAACCCGTCAGGTTTGGGATGAAAAGAATATTTACAGTAACGAAAATATTCTTTACGAAGAAAAATGCAATCATTTTCTGAACAAGTATATAATCGAAGACGAAAAAGAGGCTTATGAAAAATTTTTTAATTTTGACAATGTTCTTTCACTTATAGAAAAACAGGATTCTGCATCTTTTTCTTTCTGGTGTCATTACCCTAGCGGTGAAAATATAAGGCTTAGGACAGAAATTACTTATCTTGACACAAGCCATGAAGACCTTTTGTTTGTTGTTGTTGATATTACAAATCTGTTTGAACGTGAGCAGGCTGAGCGCATGGCCTTGATAAATGCAGCCAAATTGGCAGATTTTGCAAATCAGACGAAAATGAACTATTTTGCCCAGATGTGCCATGACATAAGGTCGCCGCTTTCTACTATCATCGGCATGACAGAACTTGCCCAGAAAGCGAATTCCATAAGCGAAATGGCTGACTGCCTTGCAAACATTGAAAGTTCTGGAAAGTATCTTCTGTCTCTTATAAACGATTCTTTGGATTTGAGCAAAATTGAAAGCGGCAAAATGGAATTGAACAGGGAACTTTATCGTCTTGAAGATTTTAAGAATTCTGTTCAGCGGGTAATTCAGCCGCTCATGGACGAAAAAAATATAAATTTCCAGATGAATTTGGAGAGTCTGCCGGCTGTTCTTGAAGTTGACAGTACCAGATTTAACCAGATTTTCTTTAACCTGCTGTCAAATGCCTGCAAATATACGGCACGAGGCGGAGAAGTTAAGTTTTACTGCGAGTTCAAGCTGGCGGTTGGCAAAGACCCCGTGATTCGCTTTCATGTAAAAGACAATGGCATTGGAATAAGGGCGGAGTTTCAAGAATCCATTTTCAAGCCGTTTTATGAGGTTAACAACAGGGAAAATACCCAAAACAAGGGAACTGGACTTGGCCTTGTAATTGTAAAGAACATCGTTGCTCTTATGGGCGGTCAGATTATGGTTGAAAGTTCAGAAGGGCAGGGCAGCAACTTTATTGTAGATTTGCCTTTAAGTGAAATTGCCGGTAGAAAGAAACCCGTAGCCAAAAAAACTGTAAGCCTTGAGCGGTTGCAGGGACTCAAAGTTCTTCTGGCTGAAGATGTTGGAATCAATGCCCTTATTATGAAAAGCGTTCTTGAATTCCGGGGATGCATTGTAACAATTGCGGCAAACGGTAAGGAAGCTGTAGAAGCTTTTTCTGAATCGAAAGAAAATGAGTTTGACTTGATTATAACAGATTTGAAGATGCCTGTGATGGACGGTTTTGAAGCTGCCAGAATGATTAGGGCTATGGAACGCAGTGATGCAAAAACAATTCCTATTATTGCCTCTACAGCAGATGCTTTCAGCGATACCAAAGGCAAAATCCTAGAAGCAGGCATGAATTGCAGGGTCGTAAAGCCAATAGACGGCGATGCTTTGGGCAAAGTTATAGTTGAACTGCTTGCAAAACTTGAAAAATAAGCCTTGAAAAATAGGTGCAGTTTAATCCTGCATTGAATCCGCTTTGAGGTGGCATTGAAGTAAAAGCAAAAAGCCTGTAAAATTAACGGTATGAGTACAGCTCTTGTTCTTGAAGGCGGCGGAATGCGCGGCATGTATACGGCAGGTGCCATTGATGTCATGATGGAAAATTCCATTCCAGTTGATATGATAACGGGCGTTTCTGCTGGTGCTGTTTTTGGGTGCAATTATAAATCTCAGCAGGTTGGCCGTGCAATCAGATACAACAAAAGGTTCTGCAATGATCCGCGCTATTCAAGTTTCCGTTCATTTATAAAAACAGGCGACTGGTTTGGTGCTGAATTTTGTTACCATGATGTGCCTTTCAAATATGATATTTTTGATGTTGAAACCTACCGAAAAAATCCAATAAAATTCTATGTAGTTGCCACTGATATTGTAAAAGGTATTCCCGTTTACCATGAAATTCCAGATGGCGATGAAAAAGATTTAGCATGGATGAGAGCTTCTGCTTCCATGCCTCTGGTTTCGACTGTTGTTGAAGTTGACGGATATAAACTGCTGGACGGCGGAATGTCAGATTCCATTCCATTGAAAAAAGCTATGGAATCAGGTTGCAAAAAGTACATTGTAATTCTGACGCAGCCAGAAGGCTATCAGAAAAAGCCCAACAAAATGCTTCCTCTGCTGAAACTTGTGTACAGAAAATATCCAAAGGTTGCTGAACTTATGGCGAGGCGGCACTTGATGTACAATGAAGAGCTGGAATTTGTAAAAGAACAGCAGAAAAATGGAAAGGTCTTTGTAATTTGCCCCAGCCGCTTTCAGAAAATTGGCAGAACAGAACGAAATCCTGAAGTTTTGCAGCAAATGTATGATTTAGGCCGGCAGGACTGTCTTAAAAGCCTTCCTGCGTTAAAAGAATTCCTTGCAGACAACTGAAAATCTTATGAAAATTTTATGAAAATCAAGGAAATCATGGAAATTTCTGAAAATACAAAAAAATATTTGCAGACACTTGCACAAAAATACGAAACTGCATGTTTTTCTGAAGGTGATCCCAGCTGCGTACTCAAAAAATATTCTCGGCCTGAAGAAATTGAAGTTATGGCCTTTGTTATGGCACTTTTTTCTTTTGGTCAGCGGCCACAGTTTTTAAAAAAAGTTGAAAATATCATGCAGCTTGCAGGGGAATCTCCTGTGCAGTGGTTGAAAGACGGTCATTGGAAAAAAGATTTTCCTCCTGGCACGGCAAAATATTACCGTTTTTACTCCTATGATGATGTTCGCTGTGTTTTTCAGGTTCTGCAGTCTATTCTGATTACGGGAGTTTCTTTTGGGGAATATGTAAAATTCAGGTATTTTGAGCTTCCAGAAAACAGCAGGTCTCTTGCCGCCACAATTTCTGAAATTTTTGCCGGTTGTTCAATGGTTTCCCATACAAAACAGTCTGCAAACAAGCGGCTGCATATGTATTTTCGATGGATGGTACGAAGAAACTCCCCTGTAGATGCAGGTCTTTGGACATGGTTCAGCCCGGCAGATTTGATAATTCCTCTGGACATACATGTTCTCCAGCAGGCCAGGGACTTGGGGCTTGTCCCAGAAAAAGCCACCGCCAGCGCAAAAACTGCACTGCAAATTACCAGCTGCCTCAAACAAATCTGGCCAGATGACCCCTGCAAAGGCGATTTTGCATTATTCGGACTAGGCGTTGACTCTGCCCACTGATTCTTCTTTCAAAAAATTACGAATCCAGCAACTGCCACAGAAAAAAATACCCCGAAACAAAAAAAATGTTCCGGGGCTTTGAAATCAGGCTTTTCCAAAGTTTTCTTTTATCTGGAAATTCAAGTCTGAAAATTCTAGGGAAGTGCTGAGTAACACTTGAAGCAAAGCCTCAGACTTCAGCGCCAATCAGCTGCATTCAGTGTTAACCTAGATTTTTTTCATCAGCTCTGCATATTTTTGAGCCAGCCGTTTTGATTTTACGGCAGCCAGACCACAGTAGTTTGCAGGATTTTCAAAAAAGCTTGCAGGATTTTCTACGCCAAGTTTTTCAAGCTGAGCCGTGATGTCTTTGTATTCTTTTTCATGAGTTTTAAGAACCTCAAAGAATGTTTTGCCAGTTTTTTCAGCTTCCAAAGTAATCTTTCTGATAACTTCATGGCCATCGTTGTAGCCAGCTTCTCCCAAAAGTATGTAAGCAGGCTCTGCAAGAACTCCGCCCTTTACTTTTCCACCAGCACCCTGAAGGTTTTTTGACATTCCTTCTTTGTCAGCCTGCACTCCCTTTACAACAGAATTCATGCGGGCGACAGCCATCGTAAAGCCCGAAACATAGTCGGCTATAAACCTCTGGCTTGCAGAATTTGTCAAATCCCGCTGATGCTCGGAAATCTGATCCATATAGAATGTAAGTACGCGCGGACACATAGCTTTCCACAAAGACTTTACATGTTCGCTGTTCCATGGATTGCGCTTTTGAGGCATTGTGCTGGAACCAACCTGAGTCGAAGCAAAATATTCAAAAACTTCGCCAATTTCTGAACGCTGCAAGTTGCGCAGGTCATCTGCAAGGTTTGCAATAATTCCAAAAGCTACGTTCATTTCAAGCAGCAGGCGCAGAACATGTTCTGGTTCAACCAGCTGATTTGAATATTCAGAAGGCTTAAGCCCCAGAAATTCAGTATAAATGCGTTCAAGCTCTTCAGGATCTTTTACAATCATTGAAGGCCCGTTGTAAGAACCTACAGGACCGGCAAGTTTTCCTACCAGGTCATTTGAAAGTTCTTCAATTTTCAAAATTGATTTTCCAAGGCGGGCAACAAATTCTGTAATTGACCAGCCGAAGGTAATTGGAACAGCATGCTGCCCATGAGTACGGCCAACCTGAGGCGTTGCACATTCACGTTCTGCAATTTCGCAGAGATAGCCTTCAAGTTTTTTAAGTTCAGGAAGCACAACATTTTTTGTAACATCGCGCATTCTGCAGGAAAGGGCAGTATCAAGAATATCAACTGAAGTAGCACCCAGATGAATCAAAGGCCCGATTTCTGAATCAACCTTTGTTTTCATGACATTTACAAGAGCACGAATATTATGCTTCGTTTTTTCCTCTTCAGCATAAACCTCCTGAGGATCAATTTTTTCTGCAATTTTATCAAGCTCTGCTGCAATCTTTTCATTTAATTTTCCGCGAACCTTAAGATGGGCTTTTACAAGAGCAGCTTCGCACTTTGCACAAGAACGGATTGAAGCAGATTCTGAAATATACTGAGACAGACCTTCAAAAGCTTCAGCCTCAGACAATGAATAACGGTGGTCAATACAAGACAGGTTATCAAAAATGTTACGAGTTTCCATAGAGCAATTATCCTGTTTTTGCCCCTTTTAATCAACACAGGCAGTAAATGTACTCAAGTCATTTTTTTTCTTTCAGGAGCACAGGCTTTCTGCTATCCAACCTTTCAGGGTTTCGGCTTTCGCCTGCATTGCCTGCGGCAACGCTGCGCGCCCTTCCAGCTTGGGCTAGGCGTAAACTGCTGAGAACCTCAGGCAGTCGCAGAAACTCACAATTATTTTTTCAGATGCCTTTTCCCAGTGAGCATTTCAATTTCAATTTTTACAACAGAAGTTTTTGCAAACATCATCATGTTATAGGCAATCGTTTTTACTCCAGGCGGCAGCCTGTAACCATTGTGCAGCATAAGAGCATCCATGGCTTTTGCCCTTTCTGCAGCATTTTCCAGAAAAACAGCCTTGCCAGAACCTGTTACGCTTTCGTAAAAACATGTCCAGCTGCAAGGTTCCGTGCTTTTGTCAGAAGATTCTGTCTGGCTGAAACTCACAGCAGAAAAACAAACCTGCGGATTTTCTTTTAAGGCACTTACTTTTTTGCCTTCCTTTGCCCCATGAAAATAAATTTCAAGCCGTTTTTTGCCATCTTCGTTAAATGCCATATAGCCGAAATTTACCGGCACGGAATACGGCTTGCCTTCGCTTATCATTGCAAGATGCATTACCTTGCATTTGTCCAGAATTCCTATAATTTCGTCAAAATCCAAAACTTCACGATCTTTTCTGCGCATAAAACATCTAATCCCTGACTTGTGAAAAATGCTGAACAAGCTAAAAAATGTTGCATTTGAAAAAAAATCTGAACATTCAGGCCATTTTACAGCTTTCCTGCTGGAACAGTTTGAATTATAAATCTCTGCTTTTACTTAGGCAAGCCTTGTTCTTCTTGTTGCAGTACCTTGTTAAAAATCAAAATGGCAGTTATATTTTCCCTTATGAAAAAAACGAATGCAATGCGGATTCTTGATTCTGCAAAAATTACTTATCAGACAGTTGAATATTCAGATGACGGTGAACATGAACTGGAACGGGGAGCCGCCGAAGCAACAGCAGCAAAACTCGGCATTCCTCCTGAAATAGTTTTTAAAACTATCGTAATGCGCACCGACTCAAAGGAAATTTGTGTTTTCTGCCAGAGTGCCATGTGCGAAATAAATTTAAAGAAAGCCAGAAACGCTGCCGGCGCTTCAGAAATAACTCCTGTAAAACCTGCAGAACTGCTTCAGCTTACAGGCTATGTCCGCGGCGGCTGTTCCCCAATCGGCATGCGCCGGCAATACAGAACCTTTATTGACAGACAGGCACTGGAATTTGAAAAAATTTACATCAGCGCAGGAGTTCGAGGCCAGAATATCATAATTTCGCCGGCAGACCTTGTATCTGTAACAAAAGCACAGGTTTGCGACCTGACTCTCGAAAATCTTTAGGTTTTCGGCTGACAGTTTATGAGGTTTTAATATGGCAGGCGTAACATTAAAGGATATTGCCAAAGAATGCGGAATTTCTTTTTCAGCAGTAAGCAAGGCATTAAAAGGCAGTTCTGAAATCAGTTTGGACACAATAAAACTTGTAACGGAAACTGCCCAGAGAATGGGCTATTCTCCAAATTCTGCGGCCAGGGCACTGCGCACAAACCGTTCCTACGACATAGGAGTAATTTTTGAAGATTCTACAGGCAGCGGTCTTCAGCACCAGTATTTTGCAAAAATTTTTGATGCAATCAATGTTGTTGCAAATGTTGCCGGCTACGACATAACTTTTTTGAACAGCAAGGAAAAACGGGATTATCTTGCACAGGCAAAATATCGCGGCTGTGACGGAATTGCAATTGTAAGCACTAAATTCAACAGACAGGACATTGTTTCCCTGCTTTCATCAGAAATTCCAACCTGTACGTTGGACTATTCTTTTTCAAGCAATCACAATTCTGTGTTGAGCGACAATTTTTCAGGCATGAAAGCCCTTACTGAATATGCAGTTTCTCTAGGACACAAAAAAATTGCATTCATTCACGGAGAGATGTCAGATGTTTCAAAAGACCGCATTGAATCTTTTGTGCAGACTTTGAAAACTCATGGAATAACCCCTGACAGCAGCATGATTATCCCGGGAATTTTTCATGACACTGACTCTAGTGCACAGGCAACAGTCCGCCTGCTTGCCCAAAAAGAAAAGCCGACCTGCATTTTTTACCCTGACGATTATGCATGCATGGGAGGAATCAGTATTTTAAGCGAATATGGCATGGTTCCTGGCAGGGATATAAGCATTGCCGGTTATGACGGAACCATGCTTGCAAATCTTGTTACGCCAAAGCTTACAACTTATGAGCAGAATGCCAGGGAAATCGGTGCGCAGATGGTCAGTTTGCTTTTAAATCAGATAGAAAATCCAAAAACTTTTGTGCCTGCTTCGGTTTCTGTTTCTGGCAGACTCCTTCACGGCCATTCAATTGCATCCCTTGCCTGAATGTCCTGAAAATGCGTTTTTCTGAGGGCTTAGAGCTGACTGCGAAGTGCGGAACGCCTGGCTGGCAGCTTAGCTGACAGAAACTCCCCTATAAAAATTCAAAAAAGCGAAAAAAATGAATTTTTTTGTTGACAAGTAATTATTATGCTTTATAATCAAACTACAACGTTGTAGTAAAGACGTTGGAAGAAAAGCTGTTTTGTTACAAATGGAGGAAAAATTATGAAAAAGTCAAAAATCAGAGCTTTTGCAATGGCTCTTTTGTGCTTTGGAGCTTGTGCTGCTGTTAATGCAGCCGGTTCATCAGACAAAACTGCCAGCGCTCCTGCTGCAGAAGGAAAGGTATTTAACATTGCCGTTTGGAATGAAGAATTCCAGAGCCGTTTTAAGGATTATTTTGAAAAAGCAGGTCTTATTCCAGAAGGAGTAAAGGTAAACTGGTTTGTAACACCTAACCTGGATAGTGCTTATCAGAACAAATTGGATGAAATGCTTTTGAAGCAGAATAAAGTTTCTCAGGATGAAAAAATCGACATGTTCATGGTTGAAGCTGACTATGCACTTAAATATGTTGATACACCTTATACACTTGATGTAAAAAAGGTAATCGGTCTTACAGATGAAGACCTTTCAAAGCAGTACAAATATACAAAAGATATCATGACAGACAGCAAGGGTGTTTTGAAAGGTGTTTCTTGGCAGGCTTGTCCAGGCGGATTCATCTATCGCCGTTCAATTGCAAAAGCTGTTCTTGGAACTGATGACCCTGCAGAAGTTCAGAAAGCTTTGAAAGACTGGAACTCATTCAATTCAGTTGCAGTAAAAGCTAAGGCAAAAGGCTATTTCATGCTTTCTGGATATGATGATGCATTCCGCGTATTTGCAGACAATATCAAAACTCCTTTTGTAAAAGACAACAAAATCAATATTGACGTAAACATGAAAAACTGGATTTGGCAGACAAAGACTTTTACAGAAAATGGCTACAACAACAAAGCTAACCTCTGGTCTACAGAAAGCTTCAAGGGTGCTGCTAAAGATGGAAAGGTATTCGGTTATTTTGGACCAGCTTGGTTCATTGACTTCTGTCTTGCTCCTGCAACATTGGACGACCAGACTGCAGAAAAGAAACTCGGTAACGGAAGTTATGGTGACTGGGCATTCTGTAAAGGTCCTCAGGGATTCAGCTGGGGTGGAACATGGATTTGTGCAGCTGCTGGTTCTGACAACATAAAGCTTATCCACGATGTAATGTACACATTGACATGTAATAAAGATGTAATGATTAAGATTGCAGAAGAAATGGGCGACTTTACAAACAACGAAGATGCAATGGAAGTTGTAGCTAAGAGTTCTTATCAGAATCCATTCTTGGGCGGACAGAACCACGTTGCATTGTTCCTTGATTCTGCAAAGAGCATTAGCAAGAGTAACAGTACACCTTATGATCAGGGTATTACAGAAAGTCTATACCATTCATTTGCAGACTATTTCTCTGGTGAAATTGACGAAGCAACTGCATGGAATAATTTCTATACTTCAGTACTTGAGCTTTATCCTAACCTTTCAAAGTAGGTTATAGCGGAGAAAAATAACTTTTGGGCTTGCAAATCATTTAAGTGCTTGTTTTGAAGTTGACTTTTTTGACTTTGTAAGCCCTTTTTTGAAGTATCTAGCTGAATCAAGAATATTTCAGAATTCAGTTTTCTGTCAGGAGAATGTCATGTCTAATATAACAAACAGAATTTTCAAGAAAAAATCCGTTGAGTATAATCACTGGGGATATCTTTTTATTGCTCCTTTCTTTTTGATTTACATTGTTTTTTCGTTGATTCCGCTTCTTTCTACTATTATAAATAGTTTTTTTGAAACTTACCGCATCGGTATCATGCAGGTAGGGCCTAATTTTGTCGGTCTGAAAAATTTTAGGGAAGTCCTGTTTAACAGTGAAGTTTCAAAATATGCCGTCAATACGCTTATTATGTGGCTTATCGGCTTTGTTCCTCAGATTGTTTTTGCATTGCTGCTCTCTATCTGGTTTACCGACACTGAACTTAATTTGAAATTCCGCGGTTTTTTCAAAACCGTAATGTATATGCCTAATTTAATCATGGCTTCTGCCTTTGCCATGCTTTTCTTTGTTCTTTTTTCTGATGCAGGTCCTGCTAACAACATTTATCTGGGACTTACAGGAAAATCTGAAGGAATACGCTTTCTGTTCAGAACTGATACTGTACGCTCACTTGTTGCCGCTATGAACTTTTTGATGTGGTACGGTAACACAACCTTGCTTTTAATGAGCGGAATTATGGGTATAGATCCTGGACTTTTTGAAGCTGCCCGCATTGATGGTGCAAGCCCTGTTCAGATTTTCTTTAAAATAACATTGCCACTTCTTATGCCTATTCTGGTTTATGTAATGATTACAAGCCTTATTGGTGGAATCCAGATGTTCGATGTTCCGCAGATTCTTACAAACGGTGCAGGGCAGCCGAACAGAACTTCCATGACTTTGATTATGTATTTGAACAAGCACTTGTTCAGCAAAAACTTTGGAATGGGTGGTGCTGTTTCTGTTCTTATTTTCATGCTTACAGCTGCACTTAGCGCCATAGTTTATTCTTCAACAATGAAGAATTATGGAACTCTTTATACTAAAAAAGCAAAGAAAATTAAAAAAGGAGCTGAAAAATGAAAAGCCAGAAACAAATTCTTTTTATCCGCAGGGGAGTTGCTTACATTGTCCTTGCATTTCTGATGTTTGTATCTCTGTTTCCTTTTGTAATTCTGATGATAAATTCAACAAGATTGCATGCACAGATAATGAAAGGTTTTTCACTGATTCCAGGTCCTTATTTTTTGCGTAATCTGAAATCTTTGATGGGCAATGAAAATATTCCTGTTTTGCTCGCTTTGGGAAACAGTGTTTTTGTTTCTCTTTTTAATGCAGCATTTGCAACTTACTTTTCTGCAATGACTGCTTATGGATTCCACATGTACCGTTTCAAAGGAAAAAGTGTTGCCTTCAAATTCATCATGGCTGTAATGATGGTTCCAACTCAGGTAACAGCTTTGGGTTATCTTCAGCTTGTTACACGGATGCATTTGGACGACACTTTGATGGCTCTTGTAATTCCTGCAATTGCTTCGCCTGTAGTTTTCTTCTATATGATTCAGTATATGAGTGCAACATTGCCACGTTCAATCGTAGAAGCTGCACGTGTTGACGGCTGTAACGAATTCAGGACTTTCAATGAAATTGTTATTCCGATTATTAAGCCTGCTATTGCGGTTCAGGGAATATTTGCCTTTGTAACGGCATGGAACAACTACTTCTTGCCGGCACTCATTCTCACTTCACGTGAAAAAAAGACAATCCCAATTTTGATTGCACAGCTGCGCAATGCTGATTACATGAAGTTTGATATGGCTCAGGTTTACATGCTGGTCTGTATTGCAATAGTTCCGCTTCTTATCGGCTACCTTTGCATGTCAAGAAGCATCATTGGAGGCGTAACTCTTGGTGCTGTAAAGGAATAGAAGTAAACGTACTTTGAGAGTTCTTTTACGATTTTTTAACTACAATGAAAAAGATAACTCTGGAAAAGCTTTGCAGTTCTTTTCCAGAGTTATCAAATAAACTGGCTGGCCATCAGCTGACCGGCTGCAAAGCTTATGACTGCAGAAAATGGAGAAAAAAATGAAATTTGGATATTTTGATGATGAAAACAAAGAATATGCAATCACAACGCCAAAAACACCTTACCCATGGATAAATTATCTTGGCTCTGAGAAATTCTTTTCGCTTATTTCAAATACATGCGGCGGATATGCCTTTTTTACAGATGCTCGTTTGCGTCGGCTTACACGTTACCGCTATAACAACATTCCTCTGGATTCCAATGGCCGCTATTTCTTTATAAAAGATGAAGATGTAATCTGGAACCCTGGCTGGCAGCCTGTTCAGACTCCTCTTGATTCTTATGAATGCCGACATGGCTTTGGTTACACAAAATTCAATTCCATGAAAAACAATCTGGAATGTAATGTTCTTTTTTTTGTACCACTTAACGACAACGTTGAAGTACAAAAGCTTACTCTGAAAAACAAGGGAAAAACTGCAAAAAAAGTTTCGCTTGTTTCTTTTGTTGAATGGTGTTTGTACAATGCGCAGGATGATACCAACAATTTCCAGAGAAATTTTTCAACTGGCGAAGTTGAAATTGAAGGCAGCGCAATCTACCATAAAACAGAATATCGAGAACGCCGCAATCATTTCAGTTTTTATTCTGTAAATTCAGCAATTGACGGTTTTGACACAGACAGAGAATCTTTTCTGGGGCTGTACAATTCCCTTTCAGCACCTCAAACAGTTGCAGAAGGAAAAAGTGCAGACTCTGTTGCAGACGGATGGTCACCGATTGCAAGCCACAGAATTGAAGTTTCCCTTGAGCCAGGTGAAGAAAAGACCTTTGTTTTCCTGCTTGGTTATGTAGAAAACGATGAAGACAAAAAATGGGCAGCTCAAGCAAGCTCTGATAAAAGATTTTTCCGCACAAATAGCGCCAGCGGAATAATAAATAAAGAAAAAGCTTATGCTCTCCAGGAAAAATATTCTACAGAAGAAAAAGTTGACAAGGCTTTTGCTGATTTGAATGCATTCTGGAATGAAACTCTAAGCAACTTCAAGCTCAAGACAAATGATGAAAAACTGAACCGCATGGCATTGTGGAATCAGTATCAGTGTGTAATAACCTATCATTTTGCTCGTTCAGCAAGCTATTTTGAAAGTGGTATTGGCCGCGGCATAGGTTTCCGTGATACAAGCCAGGATATGCTTGGCGTTGCTCATTCTCTTCCTCAGAAGAAATTACGGGAACGCCTGTTCGATGTTGCTGCAACACAGTTCAAGGATGGAAGTGCTTACCATCAGTTCCAGCCTCTTACAAAGCGCGGTAATGCAGACATTGGTTCTAATTTCAATGATGACCCGCTGTGGTTGATTTTTGGTGTAGGTAATTACATTCGTGAAAGTGGCGACACCCAGTTTCTCAATGAAATGGTACCTTTTGACAACAGCGACAGCGAAAAAGCAACATTGTTTGAACATCTGTTCCTTTCTTACCATTACATCATCAATCATAAAGGTCCTCATGGGCTTCCGCTTATTGGCCGGGCTGACTGGAATGACTGTCTTAACCTCAACTGCTTTAGCAAGGAACCAAATGATTCTTTCCAGACCTGTACAAATAAGGACGGAACTCGTGCAGAATCTGTAATGATTGCACAAATGTTTGTTTTCGTAACTCCAGATTATGCAGCAATGTGTCGACTTATGGGGCAGGAAGAAGAAGCTGCCTTTGCAGAAGAACAGGCTGCCATTATGGAACAGACTATCTGTGAATACGGATGGGACGGACAGTGGTATTTACGCGCCTACGATGATGCCGGTAACAAAGTTGGATCAAAAGAATGTGAAGACGGAAAAATCTTTATTGAAACACAGGGCTTCGGTTCTATGGCAAAAATCGGCAAAGATAAAGGATTCCCTGAAAAATCTTTGGACAGCGTAAAAGAACATCTGGACTCAAAATATGGAATTGTAATTCTTGATCCTCCATATAAAGATTACCACATTGAACTTGGTGAAATTTCTTCATATCCGCCAGGATATAAGGAAAACGGCGGTATTTTCTGCCACAACAATCCATGGGTAATTATTGGTGAAGTTGTCAACGGTCGCCCGGACGATGCATTTGAACATTACAAAAAAATTGCTCCAGCTTACCTTGAAGAAATCAGCGAAGTTCACAGACTTGAACCTTATGTCTATGCCCAGATGATTGCTGGCAAAACCGCAAGACGATTTGGCGAAGCTAAAAACAGCTGGCTTACAGGAACAGCCGCATGGAATTTCATGGCATTGTCTCAATATATTTGTGGCATAAAACCGTCTTATGACGGCCTGCTGATTGAACCACGTCTGCCATCTTCTGTAAAGGAAGCTGAAATTACAAGAAAATTCCGAGGCACAACCTTTCATATCAAAGTTGAAAACATCTGTAACACAGGCAAGGTTGAAATTTCTCCTTGCACCAGTACTGGTTCTGGCGCAGATTCAACTACAGCAGGCTATACTGTTAACGGAACTTGCGTAAAAGCCGACGGTACGCAGAAAGATGTATATGTAAAAGTTGTAATAAACTGACCTTTTTGCAGGTAACCATAGCAGCGGTTATAATGCATACTTTTGGACTTCCTGACATCATGCAGCAGTTTGTCAGGAAGTCCCTTTTTTTATCCAGAAGGCATAAATCCTCGAGTATTAAAAGAACTGAAAAAAAATTTGGAAATATTTCAAGCTCGTGGTATAATGAAATATGATAAAACCGTTTAAAAATTTGTACTTCTTTTAGGAGGCTTTATGAAAGAACTGGATAGGTTTGCAACCGAGTATAAAAAGGATATGCAGATTTCAACAAAACTGCTTGGTATGATTGGTGGAGCAGTTGTTATTGGTTGTGCTGCGGTTGCAACAATGACAATGATTATTTTTAATCAGGGAATTATCAAGGATACTCAGGAAAATCTGGAGTACACTATAAAAGGTGTAAACTACACTTTGAAAGACTGGGCAAAAACATTGTCTGCAACAGGCGGTATTATTGCAGAAAATTCCGACATTCAGATTGCAGCAAAAATTCAAGATGAAAATATGCTGCGAACGGTTGTCCGTACACAGGGAGAAAGTACAGGCTTTGACTTTTTTGCCATTTCTGACAGCAACGGGGTCGTAATTAATGGTGCTAGTTACAACTGTAGTGCTGGTAATGTTTCTAACTGTTCTGTTGTAAAGAAAGCCCTTTCGACAAAAAGATCAATTTGGGGTATTGAAGAGTTTTCAAATGTTTCTTATGCAATTGTTTCTGCAAGTCCTATAAAGCTTGGTGCAGAACTTGTTGGAACTGTTATCTGTGGGTATGACCTGAGCCGTCCTCAGTTCCCGGATTTGATAAATTCACAGTATGGTGTTGCATGTACGATTTTTAAAGGCGATGAACGTATTTCTACTACAATTCTAGATGAAAAAGGAAACCGCGCTGTCGGTACAAAGCTTGGCAATCCAGAAATAGAAGACGCTATTTTCAATAAAAATGAACGTTATGCCGGCAACAATAAAATTCTTGGTGAAAATTATACTTCTATTTACCAGCCGCTTACCTCTGTTGACAACAAAGTTACTGGTGTTGTTTTTGTTGCCAAGAGCATGAAGATTGTTCAGCACATTCGTGACAATACAATAAAAACTGTTCTGCCAGGAGCTATTCTTCTTGCCGTTATTCTGATTGGTTCAAGTTTGTTCTTTATCAACTGGCTTATGTGGCGTATTCGCAATGTAACCAACTCTCTTGAAGATATGGCTACTGGTGAAGCTGACCTTACAAAACGCTGTAAACTGTTTATCCGCGATGAAATCGGTTTCCTTGTAATCAAGTTTGATGCATTCTGTGACCGGTTGCAGAACATTATCCGCGAAATAAAAGGTTCAAAGGACGAACTTAAAGATGTTGGTGAAAATCTTTCTGCTCAGACAGAAGATACTTCTAATGCAATTGATCAGATTATTTCTAATATTGAAAGTATTCACAAGCAGATTTTCAATTCTTCTCAGTGCGTTCAGCAGACTTCTTCTGCCGTAAATGAAATTTCACAGAGCATTTCTTCCCTTGACGAAATGATTGACAGTCAGTCGGCTGGTGTAAGTCAGGCTTCTGCAGCTGTAGAAGAAATGATTGGTAATATTACCAGTGTAAATCATTCGGTTGACAAAATGGCTGCTTCTTTTGATTCGCTTGCAGCAAATGCACAGACAGGTTTTTCAAAGCAGCAGGATGTAAATGAACGTATTGAGCAGATTGAGTCTCAGTCTCAGATGCTTCAGGAAGCAAACCTTGCAATTTCTACAATTGCAGCTCAGACAAACTTGCTTGCTATGAATGCTGCAATCGAAGCAGCCCATGCTGGTGAAGCTGGTAAAGGTTTTAGTGTTGTTGCTGATGAAATCCGCAAACTTTCGGAAACGTCTTCTGCTCAGTCAAAGACAATTGGTGAACAGCTTAAGAAAATCAAGGATTCTATCAGTGAAGTAGTTTCGGCTTCTGCTGAATCAAGTGCAGCATTTTCTTCTGTTTCTGACAAAATAAAAGAAACTGACCAGCTGGTAATCCAGATTAAGGCTGCGATGGAAGAACAGAACGAAGGTTCTAAGCAGATTAGTGAAACATTAAAGGCCATGAATGACAGTACTGTTGAAGTTCATAAGGCTTCAAAGGATATGGCTGCAAAGAGTGACCTCATTTTGAAAGAAATGCAGACTTTGCAGGATTCCTCAGAAGAAATGAAGTCTGGTATGGAATCTATGGCTGATGGAGCTAGGAAAATTCATGAAACTGGACTTTCGTTGGGAGATATTTCAAAGCAGGTTCAGGGTTCTATTGATAAGATTGGTTCCCAGATTGATTTGTTCATAGTCTAGTACAATATTCAGTTTTTTGCAAAAGCTCCGAAAACCTCTGGGATTCGGAGCTTTTTTTTGCTGTGCAGGAAATGAATGAAATCAGATTGAGTCTAAAAAATCCCTGCTAAGTTTGTTGCTTACTGTCTGCTTTGTCAGCAAGGTTTCTTTTGCACAGGCTAGACCGTAGTGAATGCACTGTCTGATACTGAGCTTTTCAAGATACCCTGTAAGAAATCCTGACGCAAAAGCATCTCCTGCACCGATTGTGTCTGCAATAAAAGAAGGCTTGTATGGAGGTTCAATCCATGTTTCAGTGCCTATCCGAACCATTACGCCCCTGTTTCCAAAGGTTATGATGAAATTTTTAAAGCCCAGCTGCTGCATTTTGTCGGCTGTCGAAATGTCTGGAATGGGAGTTTCTCCTAAAATTGCCTGTGCTTCAAATTCATTTGCGGCAAATAAATCCATCAAGGGCGCAAAATCCAGTGTTTTTCTTGCAATATCAGGTGAAGTTGCATTTTGAAAAATAAAAATATCTGGGTCAGCTTTTTTCAGGTCATAGAAAGCTTTTAGTGTTTCTTCATTGAGGTTTGAGTCCATTACAAAAGTGCGGATATTTTCCTGTTTTATAACGTCAAGTGCGGCCTGGTCAAGAACAATTTCTTTCAGTATGCTAGTATTATAAATGCAGGAAGCCCGTTTGTTTACGCTGGCCATTACAGAAAAAAGTGCTGTTTTATGGGTTGAACTCCGGCGTAAAAGTGATGTATTTACATTTTCATTGTCCAGACCGTCTTTCAAGTATCTGCCGAAAATGTCTTCGCCAACGACAGAAAAAATATATGAGTCAAATCCCAGGTGCTTAAGGTTTACAGCCATGCCCCGTCCAACTCCACCAGGAACAAGTTCTATTGTTCCATCTCTGTAAGATTCGTTTTCATCCTCTTCCGGACTGTAGGCTTTAATATCAACGGAAACATTTCCAATGCATAGAATTTTTTTAAGTGCAGTTTGTTTTTCTGATGAAGTCATGGAAACAAATTTTATATGTAAGGTCTCTGTCTGTCAATTGTTTTTTATTGATGTTTTTTATGAAGTTATTTTTAATATGACATACTGTTGGCACATTTTATGATGTATAATGAAACTATGAAAACAGAAGAAAAATTTAACGGAATAAAAGTTTTCCTGTATGTATTGGAAGGCCTTGCTGATTGGGAAATTGCACATGCAATGGCAGAGCTGAATAGTCGCACATATTTTACATCAGATGCACCTGAAGTTGGAATTGTAAAGGTTGGCAAAACAATGCAAGCTGTAAAAACAATGGGTGGATTTAAGATTGAACCTGACATGGAAGTTTCTGAATTGCAGAATATTTGCATGAACTGTGGGCTTGGCAAAAAGGATATGCTGATTTTACCAGGAAGTAACAGATGGCTTGAAACAGACAACAGTGAAATTATTACTTGTGCAAAGAAATTTCTGGATAGTGGAAATTTTGTTGCAGGAATTTGTGGTGCAACGGTTGCCATGGCAAATGCAGGTCTGTTAAATGAATGCGCTCATACGAGCAATGACAAATCTGTGGTGAAAATGTTTTGTCCTGGCTATAAAGGTGAAAATTTTTACTGCGAAAGTCTTTGTGTTAGTGAAAAAAATCTGATTACTGCAAGTGGAATTGCCAGCGTTGAGTTTGCCAGAGAAATAATCCGATGCCTTGGAGTTTTTTCGGAAAAAACTCTTGAAGCATGGTATAATCTGTATGCCCTAAAAAAAAGCAGCTGTTTTTACGAGCTGCTTGAATCAATGAAAAAATGAAAGTTCCTGAAAAATAATGCTTTTGGCTGTGACAGAAGGTGGAAGTTTTGCCACAGTCAAAAGCAGAATCTTGAAAGGTGCTGTTTTATTAGGTCAAATGTCGAATTTCTAGAGTTTAAGCCGTGGCAAGGATAGTAGGGGCGGCGAAGCCGTTCCGAAGCGTAGCGAAGGAATGAGCGGCAGCGGAACCCCGGATAGCCTGTTTTTTGGCTGCTTTGGTTCCGTAGCGAAGCGAAGGAAGCAAAGTAGCCAAAAAGCCACCCAAAATATAAAAAATAAAAACTCGAAATTGAGCCTAATTAGTTCTATTATTAGTTCTATCATCTAAATAATTCTTTCATGCTGAATTTTATTTCAGCATCCGCACTGTATATAGCGTAGAGATTTCAAAATAAATTCAGAAATGAAACTATGAACTGTACTTTTTGGACAGCTCTACTTTTTTTTGCCAAGATAGGCTTCTTTTACGGCATCATTTTCAAGCAGTTCTCGTCCGCTGCCTTGCAAAACAATATTTCCTGTTTCAAGAACATAGGCGATGTCTGCAATTTTTAAAGCCATGTTTGCATTCTGTTCAACCAGCAGAATTGTCATGCCTTTTTTGTTGATTTCCCTGATAATGTCGAAAATCTGCTGAACAATAAGCGGGGCAAGCCCAAGAGATGGTTCGTCCATCATGATGACTTTCGGGCGGCTCATAAGGGAACGGCCAACAGCGAGCATCTGCTGTTCACCTCCAGACAAAGTTCCGGCAAACTGCCATGAACGTTTGTTCAGGATAGGGAAAAGTTCGTAGACCCATTTTAAGTCTTTTTCGATTTCTTTTTTATCGTTACGGAGGTAAGCACCAATCATCAGGTTTTCCTGTACCGTGAGATCTGTAAATACATGACGACCTTCTGGAACAAGTGAGACTTTTTCGCTGCAAATCTTGTTGATAGGCATGGAAAGCAGTTCTTTGCCGTTGAAAACAATCGAACCTGAAGTTGCCTTGACAAGTCCGCTTATCGTCCTGAGCAACGTAGATTTTCCAGCACCGTTGGAGCCTATCAGGGTAACGATTTTTCCGTCTGGAACTTCAAGATTTATTCCGTTGAGAGCCTTGATACCACCGTAGGCAACTTGAAGATTTTTTATACTAAGCATCTTTGTCCTCCCCAAGATATGCTGAAATTACTGCCGGATTACTCTGAATTTCTGATGGTGTGCCGTTTGCAATGAGAGCCCCAAAGTTCAGAACATAGATGCGGTCGGAAATATCCATAACCAAATCCATGTGGTGTTCAATCATAAAAACCGTCAGTCTGAAGTCGCTTCTGATTTTATTGATAAAAGCTGTAAGTTCATTTGTTTCCTGAGGATTCATTCCAGCTGCTGGTTCATCAAGCAGGAGAAGCGTCGGCTCCGTTGCAAGCGCCCTGGCAATTTCAAGACGGCGCTGAATTCCATATGGCAGGGAAGTGCAAAGTTCGTTACGGACTTCGTATAATCCAAGAATATCCAGAAGATGATTTGTTTCTTCTCTTTGAAGTTTTTCTTCTGCTGAATTCAGTCTGAATGTTGCTGTCAGGACATTGCTTGTGCGTCGCAGATGTTTTGCGATTAAGACATTGTTGAAAACGCTCTGACTTTTCCACAGACGGATGTTCTGAAATGTTCTTGCAATGCCGAGTTTTGTGATTTTGTCCGGGGTTGGTTCTATGTGCTTTGTAAATTTGCCTTTGTCAGAACCTGCATACAGTTTTTTCATTTTTCCATGCGGAAAATTTTCAACAATTTCTTTTCCGTTGAAATAAACAGCTCCGTTTGTAGGAGCATAAACGCCTGTAATTACGTTAAACGCTGTTGTTTTTCCTGCCCCGTTTGGTCCAATCAGTGAAACAATTTCACCTTTGTTGACATCAAGGGAAAGATTGTTTATTGCCACAACGCCACCAAACTGCATTGTTATGTTTTCAAGTTTTAATACATTTTCTGCCATATTTTATTTCTCCCTCTTGAGTCTGGATGGAAGCGTCTTAAAAAAGTTTACAAGTCTGCCAATATTGAATTCCTTGTCCCCCATGATTCCTTTCTGATAGAACAGAACGATAAGCATGATTACAACACTGAATACAACTTTGCGGAATCCTGGGCGCAAAATCTGAATGGAAGTAATATTCAGATTTGCATTGTCCAAAAAGCGAAGCCACCATTCAGAGCAGGCAATGAACAGGAACGAAGAAATGCAGCTGCCTGTAATTGAACCTATGCCGCCAATTACTACAATTAGAAGAATTTCATAGGTCATTGCAGATTTGAACTGGCTTGCCTGTATGGTTGTCTGAAACATTGCAAGCAAAGCTCCAGAAATGCCTGCAAAAAATGAACTGATAACGAAAGAAAGCCTTTTGTGATGCGAAAGGTTTATTCCCATGGCTTCTGCAGCAACTTCGTCATCGCGGATTGCCTTAAATGCCCTTCCGTATGTTGAATTTATGAGCAGGACAATCAAAGCGATGCAAATGCCGCTTACCGCAAAATAAAATAAAGTTGATTTGAAAATAGGGTATTTTCTTAGAAGATTTGAACCGTTTGTAATTACTCCAATTTTGTCCCATTGGAAGATTGCGCGCATTATTTCTGCAAAACCTAGAGTTGCAATTGCAAGGTAGTCAGATTTCAGTTTGAGTACTGGCAACCCGATTAAAAATGCAAAAAATCCTGCAACAATGCCCGAAAGAATCATGGCCAGGACAACCGGCAGTGTAAACTGAATAAGTCCGCCGTTAAAATACTGGTAGACCTGTGGCCTTGCTGCTACGGGAATTGTAAAAATTCCATAGGTATAGGCACCTAAAAGCATGAATCCTGCCTGACCAAGACTGAAAAGCCCAGTAAAGCCGTTCAGCAGGTTCATTGAAACTGCAACAAGTGCGTAAATTGCACCTTTTTTAAGAACCGTAAAAAGAATGGAAGTTCGTGGAAGAACAGCTTCCAGCACTGCCAGAACGATAAAAAGTAAAGCCAGCAGACTGAAACTGATTATCATGTCTTTATTAAGATATTTCTTGTTTTCAATTGTATTTGCCATATCAATTCCTTTATTTTGAATAGTCTAGTTTTCAGAAAATCAACTTGTTTTGATTTAAGCTGTTCATCTAAAAAAATCCTGCATGAATTAGACTTTGTCTGTAACTTTTTCTCCAAACAGACCTGTCGGCATGAACATAAGGACTACAATCAGAAGTACGAATGTAAAGGCATCGCTGAATGTTGTCCAGCCGAGTCCCTTGATCATGTTTTCGCAGATACCGATGAGAAATGCTCCTATGACCGCTCCTGGAATTGAACCTATGCCACCAAATACTGCTGCAACAAAAGCCTTTAATCCTGGCATGCCTCCAACCGTAGGTGTAACTCCCGGATAATTTGAAAAGAAAAGAATGGAACCAACAGCAGCCAGAAATGAACCGATTATGAACGTCATGGAAATAACAGAGTCAATCTTTACGCCCATAAGCTGAGCTGTTTCAAAATCTTTGGAAACTGCACGCATTGCCATTCCTATTTTTGTGTGATTTATCAAAAGAACCAGTGCAACTACCAGCAGAATTGTCAAAAAAGGTGTGATGACTGTAACCCGTTTTGTAATTGCTCCAGCGATTGTAATAGAATCGCTTATCCATGGAATTTTGGGGTAAGTCTTGAGCAGACCACCTGTAATATATAATGCAATGTTTTGAATGAGGTAAGACATACCAATTGCCGAAATCATAATGGACATTCTTGGTGCATTTCTTAAAGGTTTGTAAGCCGTCCGCTCAATTGCAAATCCCAAAAGCACAGTAAGAATTATGGTAAATGGAATAGAAATCCAGAGAGGTATGATTGTATATGAATAAATCATTATCAATCCTGCAGCCATAAAAACATCCCCATGTGCAAAGTTAATGAGGCGAAGAATTCCATATACCATTGTATAGCCAATGGCAATCAGTGCATACTGACCACCGGTAGAAATTCCGGCAAGCAGATATGGAAGGTTGTTTGTTAGAAAATCCATTCTAAAATCCTTTTTATAACAAGGGCATCGCTAAAAATATTTTTTAGAGACAGCCTCCAGTTTTTTTTTGCCCTGAAACTTCAAGGCAGAAAAACCTTCAGAAAATGAAATTTTTGAAGGCTTCAAAATGTGGAACTGTTTTGAAAAGGAAGCCTTATAATCTTTTGCAGCAGCCTTTTTATCTTCAAAATACAGAATCCACAGAGAATACAAATCTTCAGAGTTGATGCAAAATCAGGCGAATCACCTTTTGAAAATCAATTTCTGATAAAATCTGTATGCTTTGTGGATTTTGCATTAAGGCCGCAACAATTTGCGCGACCTTATACAGTTTTATTTAAAAACTGAAAAGTTGTAAAGTCAAGGCTTTACTCAGTGAACCCATGCCTCTAACATAAGATTAAAACTGCCATCCTGAACTCGATTCAGAATCTATAAATTTCTATAACTTAATAAGATGCTGAAATAAGTTTTGCATGACAATACATTTAAGTTAGTAGCATTGGTAGGTGTACCTCGACTTTACCTTATGCAGTTTATTTTAGACTATTTTACGCTCTGCTGAGCTACGAAGTCCCATTTTCCTGTTGATGTGTTTACTTTTTTGATGTAAGCAACATCGCGGATTGCATCACCTGTTGAGTCAAATGAAATTGCGCCTGAAACACCCTTATATGTTGTTTTTGGCAATGCTTTTTTAACTTCAAGAGATTTTGTTGAGCCTGCAAGTTTTAAAGCTTCGAGAGCTGTGTAATAAGCATCGAATCCCATTGCAGAAACAGCTGCAATTTCGTCATCGCCACCATTGTTTGTTTTAGCAGTGTTGTTTGTATTCAGATAGTTGCGGAATCCTTCTACAAAGTTTACAACTTGAGAATCTTTTGAACCTTCAACAAAGAATGTTGTAACATAGATTCCAAGGTTTGTTCCTTTTGCAGCTGCAAGGATAACGTTAGAGTCCCATGTGTCTGATGCGAGCAATGGAACTTTTACACCCTGTGTGTTGCACTGTTCAATGATGAGAGCAGCAGCTTCAATTGAAGTTGGAGCGAAGATTACGTCTGCACCGTTATTTTTTGCATTTGCAACATAAGCTGAAAAATCAGATGTGCCGTCTGGGAATGTTTCGTAAACAACTTCGATTCCGAGTTTTTTTGCAGCTTCAATGAAGTAGTTGCAAAGACCTACAGAATAGTCGTCTCCAAGCTTAGCAAGTGCATAAGCTTTTTTTGCATTAAATTTTTCTTTTGCCAGGTTTGCATGTACTGAACCCTGGAATGGGTCAAGGAAGCAGATGCGGAAATAGTGGTCATTGCCGGCTGTAACCTGTGGGTTTGTACATGTGATTCCAAGAGCTGGAACATCTGCTGCTGCAAATGTATCAGAAGCTGCAATTGAAACGCCTGAACCGTATGAGCCAAGTACAATTGAAACACCTTTTGAAATCAATTCAGAAGCTGCCGTTACTGCCTTATCATTTGAAGATTCGTTGTCTACTATTTCGAGCTGAACTTTATATTCTTTACCGCCAATTGTTACGGTTGGTGTAATCTGATTTGCATACTGAACACCCAGAGTTTCCTGTTTTCCGCCTGCTCCGTTGTCTCCTGAAGCTGGTTCATAAACACCGATTTTTACAATGTTTTCCTTTTTTCCACCGCATGACATGAAACATGCTGCTGCAAGAAAAGCAGCTGCTGCTGTAAATAACTTTTTCATACTTTCTCCTAGAAAAAAAATATTTCTGACTCCTATATGGAATCGGCTTTTTTGTAAGCAATACAATAATAATGTACCATAAAAATCTGTTCAATTGAAAAACTGCAAAAATATGCATAAAAAAATAATTTTTGCAAAAATATTCATTTATTTGCAAGTTCCTGCACTGGCAGAGCGGCTGGTAAGGTGTTTGCTGAGCAGTCTTTTTATATTACCATTTGGTGAAAAGCCTGGTAACAACTCTGAAAACTGCTCCAGCTTCTTGAAAAAATCATTATATATAGAAGAATATAAAGGAAATTTTTCCCCAACAGCAAATCTGTCACTTTGTGCCGTTTGCATGAGAGGAAATTTTTCAAAGCCTTGGACTAACTATGTCCGGTTCAATAAAACTTTTTTTTGAACAGGGGCTGCCGTTTCCAATGAATATTAATAAGACCGCTTCTGAAAAAAAAAGGATAAAAATGATAATACTGATGAAAATACATTTGATGTAATAAAATATCTTGAAAGTTTTGAAGATTCTGATGTTTATGGAAGTTCGGGTCTAATTAATGACTGATTATGATTTTGAAATTACTGAAGTTAGCACCTTAGAAGATATTTTTCCTCAGAAAAGGGATTGTTTAAAAGAATTAAAGGAATATCTTTTTAAAAAGTCTTCTTCCAGAATTTGTATTCTTTATGGACTCAGACGAACTGGAAAAACTGTATTATTAAAGCAGACCTTACTGTCATTAAATGAATCAGAACGCAAAAAAGCGGTTTTTATTACATGTAACGCTAATACTGACTTTTATAATGTTCTGAGTTTTATAAAAGAAAGCATAGATGCTAAGCCCTTTGTCCAGACAAAATATCTGAAAATTAACGAATTTAAGCATTCAAAGAAAGGCCTGTGAAAAGTTTAAGCAGAGCTTAATGGAAGAGGGTTGAAAAACTGTTTATGCAAAATGTCTATGTGCAAAATTAGATGCCTATAACCGTCAAATTTCTCAGACTCAGAAGAGAGAAGAAGTTTGGGAAAGGTAAAGAAAGAAATTATTGTGGTTCAGTCCGCGTAATTTTAGGAACTTATGCAGACTGAATTTTTTATGATGGAAAGAAAAGCTTTTGAATTATAGAATAATGATATGCAAGATTTACATTCAATTCTTTTATCATTACAAAAAGAAAAACTTGTGGATATAATTTCGACTCTATCTGAATCAAATATAAATTTTAAGAATCAACTTTTACTTCTGATAAGTGAAAAAAAATCTTCGGTAGAGAATAGTTCTGATAATGCTGTTATTTCTGATTCGAATCAGGCTAAATATGAAATTCAATCAAACTGCAACGATGAATTTTCACTGGAACCAGTATCAAAAAAGTCCTCTCCTCAAGAAAAGATAAATCTTTTTAAATCTCTGTTCATTGGTCGCGAAGACGTTTTTGCCTTGCGATGGTCCAATGCGAAATCTGGGAAAAGCGGATATTCTCCTGTCTGTGAAAATAAGTGGCAGTCCGGTAAATGTGATATGAAAAAATATTCATGTGCTGATTGTCCGTTTAAGTTGCCAGTCCGCTTATCTGATCAGTATATTTTTAATCATCTTGCAGGAAGAGATTCTGTTTGTCGGGATGTTATTGGACTTTATCCACTGATGGAAGGTGACTTATGCCAGTTTCTTGCATTAGATTTTGATGCGCATGCTCCGAAGGCGCAAACGTCAATAACTTCAACTCATGCAAACGGCGCGATAGCGACGTATGAGCATTATAAAACAGTTCCTTTTCAATGGAAGTTCGATATCCTTGCAGTAAAAAAAGTTTGCAATGAGTATTCAATTCCCTCTTATATGGAAATATCACGTTCAGGAAACGGTGCACATCTTTGGATTTTCTTTTCTGAAAAAGTTCCTGCAAAACAGGCCCGAAATCTTGGAGCAAATCTTCTGAAGGCAGCAATGAAGCAAAATCATTCAATATCCTTCGAAAGTTTTGACAGAATGTTTCCTAATCAGGATGAAATGCCAAAAGGTGGTTATGGGAATTTGATTGCTCTCCCACTTCAAGGCCATAGTGTTAAGCAGGGGCATTCAGTTTTTGTAGATGATGTTTTCAGGCCTTTTGATGATCAATGGGCATATTTGAGTTCAGTTCAAAAATTAGAAGAAAAAGATTTGAACCGAGCGGTAAAAGAATTACTTGCAATAACCGGTGATTTTCATGTCAGACGAAATGAAGATGATGAAAATAAACAAGTTTCTTCTATTATAGAGAACTCATTTAACGTAGAACAAAGAAAGAAATCATCAAAGAGGATTTTTCAGGAACTGTACAGATTACACTTAGCAATCAGGTTTATATTAAGAAAAAGGGAATTTCAGAACATGCATTAGGTATTATGCGTCGAACTGCAGTATTTTTGAATCCTGAATATTTTAAAAAGCTTAGAATGCATCTTCCTCTGTATAATATTCCAAGATACATAGATTGCTCAAAGGAAACTGATTCTGAGCTGATTTTGCCGAGAGGAAATCTTGCAGAAATAACAGAAATGCTAAAAAAAGCTGAGGTTAACTATAAAATTTCAGATGCCAGGGAATCAGGTGATGAAGTTGATGTTGTATTTAAGTCTGAGCTATATGAAGAACAAAAGGCGGCACTCAGAGAGCTTCTAAAATCGGATTTTGGAGTTCTTTCTGCTGGAACTGGATTTGGAAAAACAGTAACCGCTGCAGCCTTAATCGCAGAACGAAAAGTTAATACAATTATTATTGTTCAGAATCATAATCTTTTGGAACAGTGGAAAAAATCAATAAAAGAATTTCTTGGAATTACAGCCGGAACAATCGCTGGCGGAAAAAACAAGGCAACGGGAATTATTGATATTGCAATAGTCAATTCACTTACGGAAAAATCCTTGCCACGGTTTGTAAAATCAAATACTCGAAATTGAACCTATAAGTTTAACGACAACATCATTATTCTCTACTATCTTATAACCATAACACAGAGGAGTGTAAAAAAATTACATCCATAAGAAATAGTAACTGCTTTTGAAGACGATGTGAATGCAGATGAAAATGATATTTCTCATATAGCCCTTTTTTGAAAACGGAAGATTAAATTTGAAGTAATGAAAGCCGGTTATGGGGGTAATATTCGTTAAAATGTAAAAATATCCCCCCATAACTTGTAAATAACGTGTGTTTTGCATATTATTGATGAAGTTCAGAATGTTAAAGATTTTGAGGAAGTTCTAAACGAATTCCGCGATGACGGTGAGTTTTCAATTTTTATAACAGGATCAAATTCATATCTCTTAAGTGGTGAATTGATTACAAAACTGACAGGCCGCTATATTGAGTTTGAAATGTTTCCTTTGAATTTCAATGAGTATCTCGAAATGAAAAAGTTCTTTAAAAAGAATGTCAGTTCGAATCTGCTGGAAGAATTTGATAACTATCTTATTGAAGGAGGTTTTCCTAAGGCTGTTCAATTTGATTCGATTCAAGACAAGAGAACTAAACTGAGGAACGAGAATACAAACCTCTTGAAACAATAAAAGATAATTTTCCAAAATATATTCTGACTCGAAGCGATCCAATTCAGCATCGAAATGGCATTATTCATAAAAATATGCCAGAACTTATGAAGAACGGAGAACTATTTTAGATGACTGATTTAACACCGATTCAAAAAGAAATAGTAACTGCCCTTGAGCAGATGAAAGAAAAGTCTCTTATAACAGAAGCAAACCTCGCAAAGAAGGTCCGGGAAAATGCTAAGATTTCCGGGAAGAATAAGGCCGGAATCTGTCTTAAAGATCTGGAAGTTTGCATTGAATATCTTGGTGAAAACAATCAGCTGCCTTATGCACTCCATCTTAACAGTGCGAATGATATTTTGATTAAGAAAGTAGATTCGTGGAAATTGCTGGATGGGGATGCTAAAAAGCGCCGCCAGTCCAGTGAGAAATCTATTTCTGTTTTGACTAACGGCGATTTACGACAGAAAGCTTCCGGTGGGAAAGAGCTTAAAAAGCGCAGCGAGCGGAAGAAGTTGGAGTATCGGAACTTTCAAGAAGAGTAGTATCTAATCTAAAAATTATTTTAATTGTCAACTTTCAACTGTAACCTCCCCTTAATAATAATAGTGTTAGTTATGCACATTATAAATTAAGGGGGATTTTACTATGAAATACTTTGATGGAAGTTACATTACATGTAGAGGAAGTGGAAAGGTTTGTTATTCAGGTCGTGAAGCTGGAGAAATAATTAATTCTGGAAAACGACATCATAGAAGCGACCATCTTGGCCGTGCAAAGGATTTTCCACGAAGAAAGTACTACTGTAAAGATTGTGGCTACTATCATTTGACAAGCATGAAAGCAGAATATTCAGAGAAAGCTAAATGTGGAAACTGGGATGAGAATTACTATAATTTCTACTTAAAGAAAAAGACTTCAAAGAAGTCTCAGCGTATTTTTGCATAACATGGGAGACTTCTGCATATGAAAACAGAAAAGACTTCAAAATCTCAATATCTTAATGTTCTCAGAATTGATGAGATGATTCGTAATAAAATATATCCATCTGTAAAGAAAATCACACATGACCTGGAACTTTCAGAGCGGCAGGTTCTTAGAATCATCAGAGATATAAAGGTGAATTATAATGCTCCGATAGAATATGACAGAGAAAAGAAAGGGTATTGTTATTTACTCGATGGCTTTTCTATTGCAGATATATCTTTGAATGAGGATGAAACCTTTGCTTTAGAGGTTTGTCATTCATTTATAACTAGAGTTTTTGGTGGTTCTAAAATCTATAATCGTTTAAAGAAAGGTCTTTTATCATTACAAAATAGAGCTGAAGTTTATGATAATGAAGAAGGAAAAGCCTTAGCTGAAAGAATTCACTTTGCTTTTGGTACCACAAATTTGGGCTACGATTTGTGCTATAAACAAAATGACTTTGAAAATCTTCTATACAATTCAATCAAGAACGGACAGATATTGAAATTATTCAGGAGAGACTGGGAATCAAGAGAATTAAAGCAGGAAGTAGTTCTTCCTTTACTTCTTGTAATGCATGAAGGTTTTTCCTGGCTGTTATTCTGCCTGAAGTTTTCTGCTTTTTCAAACGATTTGCAATCAATCTCCATGAATCTAAATCAGTTTGAATTAATTCCCTTTAATGATATTACAGCAATAAATCAGTTTAAAAACGAACAGGCAAAAACAGTTTTTATAAAAAATGTGCTAATCTTCCCGGGTCATACTGCTGCAGACAGTACCAGCGAACCGGGTGAATTTGGATACAGTGAAAAGAAGGGAGTGGCTCTTAATTTTACCTTGCAGTTTCCAGATTTGCCGGACACTGAACCTTATGAAGTAATGCTCCATTTTGAAATTAATGATTCTTTTGAATATGCCATTACAGAAAATCTTCTTGATGGAGCTTATCACGAAAGTGAAAACCCATGGAGAAGGCCTCTGGGAGACAGGTCTGTTCCAATAGAGTTATCTGAAAAATTACTTATCTGACTGACATAAAGTGTCATTACAGGTGATTTATATTAATTATATAAGGATTAAGAAATAGTCTTTCAAATTATATTATGAGAGGTTTTGAAAATGGGAAAATTTGTAGGTGGCCTTATTACAGGTTCGGTTTTAACACTTGTAGGTATTGGAATTGCTGCTGCAATCAGTGATGGATCTTTATCCAATCCGTTAGATGCCTGGACCGTTCTTTCTGGTGATGATGATTCAAAGGACGACGATGAAGAAAAAGATGACGAAGATGAATCTTATTCCACAAAAGATAATATTGTTGATGAAGCAACAAAGACAGGAGGAATGCTTGGCCGAGGTTTAGGAGCAATCTTAAATGCTGCAGCTGCTGGTGCTGAAAGTTTTGAGAAATCCCTTTCAGAAGAAATAGAAGAGAATGAAGAATCTTCAGATGAAGAAGATTCGGAATAAGCTATCGTTATAAAATATCTTCTTAAAGCACTCGTAAAAAACTGCGAGTGCTTTTTTTTTGCAGAAAAAATCCCCTCCTTTTATTTTACAACCAAGATTAATATAAAAAACATCAAATGAACTTAGGAGGAAAAATTATGATTAATTTAATGGAATGTTCAGGAAGAAAATTAAGAGAATATGGTTTTGTAGTAGAAGAAAAGCATGCATATGAAATCTGTCGCTTTTCAACTAAAGTGATGAAACTTTGTCCAAAAAAAATATCAGCCCCTCTATCAGTATCATTTGAATAATGCTCGATTTAAGAATCTTTCAGCAATGATTAATGTAGGAATTCAAATTACTGCCAGTTTTAGCGCTCTTCATAACCAGGGTGACAGTTATCAGGACTTGAAACTTCCCATCCAGACGCTGTCGAATTGTTCGACGGCGTTTTTTTCCAATTCTTTGTTACTAATTAAAATATTTGCTTCAAAATTACGTGTGTTTTCGCCTTTTATGTCGATTTTAGTGCTAGTCAGATTAGCGGAAAGTTGAATCAGGTTCTTTTGCGTGAATCTGGTGAATTGCCACTTTTTTTTGCACTTTTTAAAAAAAAATTGTCAACTTTTGTAAAATCCCTCCATCTATATAAGGTGAAGATAAAAAAAATAATAAGAATGAAAAAACT